>DYRS01000326.1 GCA_020718585.1 Chthoniobacter flavus | reverse complement strand
GGACAATTCTTAATGCGGGGCCTATGAAGAAGATCGAGGCCATCATCAAACCCTTCAAAATGGAAGACGTAAAGGAAGCACTTGCGGAAATCGGCATCGAGGGGATGACCGTCACCGAGGTCAAGGGATTCGGACGCCAGAAAGGCCACACGGAGATCTATCGGGGCAGCGAATACACCGTGGATTTTCTCCCGAAAGTAAAATTCGAAGTCGTCGTTTCGGACGGGATGGTTGAAAAGGCGGTCGCCGCGATCTCATCCTCCGCGAAAACCGGGAAGATCGGCGACGGAAAAATCTTTGTCCTCCCGATCGAGGATGCGATCCGAATTCGCACCGAGGAAACCGGAGAAAACGCGATCTGAAGGGTTCTTTCCGGGTGCCCTGATTCATGGACATCGTTCAGGCGCTCATTCTCGGGCTGGTCGAGGGGCTCACCGAATATCTGCCGGTCAGCTCGACGGGGCATCTTCTTCTCACCCAGCGGCTCATGGGGATCGCGTCGAGCGATGCCGCCGACGCGTTTGCGATCTGTATCCAGGTCGGGGCAATCCTCGCCGTGCTCGGGCTCTACCGGCATCGGGTCGGGCAGATGATTTTTGGCGTGCTCGGACGCGATGCGGCCGGCCGGCGGCTCGCACTGAACATCGTCGCCGCGTTCGTCCCGGCCGCCGCGCTGGGATTTGTCCTCGAGAAGACGATCAAAAAATATCTTTTTGGCGGCAACGAGTGGGGGCTCTGGCCGGTCGTGGCCGCGTGGTTTGTCGGCGGCATCGCGATCCTTGCGGTCTCGTTCGTCCGCAGGCGTCAGGAAAAGAAGAAGGGGCTTGGCCTGACCCTCGACGATCTGACGGTGCGCATGGCGGTCATCGTCGGCGTCGCGCAGTGCCTTGCGATGTGGCCGGGCGTGAGCCGCAGCCTCATCACGATTGTTGGCGGTGTGCTCGTCGGGCTATCGCTGCCCGCCGCCGTCGAGTTCAGCTTCCTGCTCGGCGTCCTCACGCTCTCGGCCGCGACCGCCTACGACGGGCTCAAGCACGGGCGCGAGATGTTCGAAACGTTCGGCCCGATTCCGCTGGCCGTCGGACTTCTCGCCGCGTGGATCTCGGCGGTACTCGCCGTGAAGTGGATGGTCGGCTACCTGAACAAGCACGGGATGGACATCTTCGGCTGGTACCGCGTCGCCCTCGCCTGCGCGGTCGCGGTCTGGCTCTGGCGTTCGGCCCCCTGACGGGCCGCGCCCTCTGGCTGTCCCTCCGTCGTTAAGT
>DYRS01000130.1 GCA_020718585.1 Chthoniobacter flavus | reverse complement strand
CTCCCACGGTCGGCCTCCCGGTCGAACCAACACCTAATGCAGACATAGCCTTGTGCAATCCGAGCTGGACGCGGCCACGTTCGCGGGTGGAATCGGCGTCCGGCTGGACGCACTCCCTCGTGCCGGGGGCGGTCCTCTGCTGGACCTTGCCGAAGGTGCCCTACGCATAGAGATCGATGCGGCTGGGGCGCTCGCGGTGTCGGTCCGCACCGACCAGGGCGTGCAGCGGCTCGCTGCGGGTCCCTTGGCGGTCGGTACCTGGCACAGCATTGCCGCCGAGGTCGCGGCGGGTCGCCTGCGACTCTGCGTCGATCGGGCAACACCCCTGGAGCTGGCCCTGGCCGCCGATCTGGACCTTCCGATCGGGACCCTGCCGCTGCGGCTCGGCGAGGGGTTCTCCGGCAATCTGGATAACGTCGCGCTGTTTGCAGCCGACTCCCCGGCGCTGGTCACCTTTCACGACGGCAGTACGGCGGCGGTCGTCGAGCTGGACGCCTCCGGGCGGGCCCGGCTCGGGCTCTACAGCACCGCGAGTCTGAACGCCCAGGAGGCGGGTGCGGCGCTGCCCGATCACAGCGTGGCCTTGATCGGTCCAGACGGGCGCCACTTCGTCAACCTCCTCTCGCGCACCTATTACACCGAGCTGGCCGGCACCGTGGCGACCGCGCTCTACGAGGGGGCGGAGGTTCCCCCGCTTGACCCGGCAGGACTCGCCAGCCGGCGGAGTCTGGTCTGGCTCGCGGCGGCGGGCAACTTGCTTGTCCCGCCGGCCCAAGCGGGCTGGATCGACCTCTCCTTCGACGGATTTCTCGATGCCCTCGAAGAGGCGGTCAGTTGGGCGCTGCCGATCCACGAAGTTCAGGCGATCTGGCAGCAGCTTCAATATCTCGCCTCCGATCCGGGCAAGTTCGACGCGGTGACTCTGGCCATCAATGTGGTTGGCGTCTGCACCTATTTCCCGGTGGCGCGACCGCTGCAACCTGTGGTGAAGCCGTTGCAGCGGTTCTACCGCCTGGTCGGCAACAAGCCCTACACCAAGGCGGTGGCCAGCGTCCTGGGCGAGATCTTCGAGCAGGTCTACAAGCGCGGAAATCTTGATCGGCTGAAAAGCCTGGTCCCCTATCTGCTGATCGTCGCCGAGATGCTCAACGAGCCGGGGGCTATGGACCTCATGGTCGCCGCAGTTAACAGCAGCGACGATCTTTGGACCTGGATCGCATTCTTCAACCTGCCCGCCGAGGGCTGGGACGGGACCGGCGAGTCTCCCGAGGTGGCCCTTGCCCCCACCGGGCGGTCCCCGGCCGGCGGCGCCCTGGCGCAGGCGGCGCGCGAATTCGGCGATTTCCTGATCCCGCCGGCGAGCGCGGGGGTCAAGTATCCGCGCTTCGCCGGCCGGGAGCTGGCTGGGCGAATTCTCGCCATATTCGAAAAGCACAAGGGGCTTGCCCCGGCGGACCTGACCCAGGGGCTGAAGATGGCGGTGCCCGCACTCAAGGCGACGCAGACCGCTGTCCGACGGGCCGTCGCGTCCAAGGAATTCCTGCAATTGACTGCCGCCTACGGCAAACGGGGCGTCGCCAATTGGGGGAACTTCCTGCGCGGCAAGTCCAACTCCCGGATCCATCCGCTGCTGGTGCTGGGCATCCTGGCCTATTTGGAGGATCGGATGCTTCCCGACGGGCGGCTCGATGACGATCGCATTCGCGACAAGGTGCGCCTGATCTATGCCAAGGCCATGGTCGATGTCAGCAGCGGCAAGCTCGACGAGGAGAGTCCCGCCATCGACGAGGCGGATCTCCCGGAGGGTATCGCCGGCAATGTGTCGACGGCCACGGTTCTCAATCCCGGCGCCCAGGGGGCGTTTTTTCACCTGGCCATGATCGCCTATTACACCGCGGCCGGAGAGACCGTCAAAGATGTGGAGGGGTCCCGCAAGGTGTACTTCTATCGCGACCCGAGCGAGAAGCGAGCCCACCGACCTGGGCTGTCCACGGCGTTGCGCTATCAGCGATTCGTCGACGTCGTGCTCGGCGACCGTGGCTCGGCGGTATCGCCGGAGCGTTGGATGGAGCTGAAGTCGCTCAAGCGCCGATCTTCCGGCGAGGTCTTCCTAGTTGGTGACGGCTTTCGGCCGCTGAATCACAATCCGGTGAGCGGCTATCGCAAATCGACCTACCATGCCCAATTCGTGCGCGACTGGGCTGCACTGAAGAAGAGCGCAAGTGCGACCCATGTCCGCACGCCGCTGACCGTAATCGGGTTGGGCGGCGCCGACGAGCCGATCGATGTCACGGATTTCCGATGGTGGTTGCACAAGTTCCAGGTTAAGAAGGCCGGTCGGGTCGTCGAGCAGAGCCCGGAGCTCGGCGCGATCGGCCAGACCGGGAGCGTGCGGGATCTGCAAACCGAGATCCCCAATGCCGACGGCAAGCTGACCGCCGGGCGTATCGCGCTGAGCTTGAACGTCAAAGGGACGAGCTATCTGGGGCCGACACGGGGCCAGCTCGCCGAGCGCATCGAGCTTGCCAGCATGAAGAATCTATGCTATGAAACGCTGAAGTCCTCGTTGAGCGATAAGCTGCGTACCGAGCTGGGGAAGTTGGCAGATGACGAATTTTGAAGAGCGCCTCTCGGACGAGGTGTTTCGCGCCGAGCGACGTCGGGTGTGGACCGCCAAGGTGGAGCCCGGGTTGAAGCGGCGGTTCCGCGGTTATCGGGATTCTGTCCATGGTCTCGGCCCGAAGGATGTCCTGGCGGCCTATGAGCGGGCCTATTTTCTGGGCGACCTCGGAGATCCTCGGAGTCCTTTGTATCTGGGCGGCGTCGAAGGTTTCGCACTGCTTCCGTTTCATTGCCCCGAATTCTGGGACCGATATTTCGCCGAGCGCCTCCCTCAGTGGGAGCGGCAGGGTCCGGAGACTCTCCAGCGGCATCTGAAGTCCCACTTCCCGATTTGCACCGACCACGAGCGTTATGGCTGGCCCCCGGAGCTGGACCTGGAGCTCCATCGTTACCTGTATGGCGATCGCTATTCCTCGGAGGTCTGCTTGGCGGGCAAGGTCCTGTCCAATCCGTTCGCGCCGGCAGATGTGCTCGAATGCTGGGCACTGGCATACGCCGGGGCAGTCTATTATGGGGGCGGTACGGACTCTCCAAGCAAGTGGATCGCACTCTACGACTATTGGGCCGGGGTGATTCCCATGGTGTCGGGCGAGTATTTCGAGCTGTGCGACCTGGATGGCTATGGGTCATCCGGTCCGCTGTGCAGCCTGCTGTGGGGCCTCGCCAACGACCGCGTTGCAGTGCAGATTCGACGTGTGCAGATGCGTCTCGGCGGCGACGAGCAGCGCGGCGGGGTGCTGCCCGACTACGATCGCATGAGCCGGGATCCGCAGCGCCTGGCCCTGATGGAGCGCCTGAGGATCGGCCTGGAGAGCGGTGCCCTGGGGCCGGATATGGCACGGCTCTGGGACCAGGTCCGCGCGCCGGATTATGGTTTTTACCCCGAGTTTCGCGACGGCATCCCGGATCTGCCCCCGGCGCCCCGTCCCCCGGCCCGGCGCGCCGCCGGGAATCCCTACCTCCAGGGGGGCCAGGTCGGTATCGACGACCTGGAAGACCCCTTCGAGATGTTCCCCGATCCCGACGAGCCCGGTCTTGGGGCCCATTTCTGCAACGCCTGGAAGGCCATCTTGGCCTTGGCCGCCGATGAGCTTGGCCCCGTCAAGGTCACGGGCAAGCGCCTGGGCGACGATGCCTACGAGGTCCGCATCAAGACCGCCCGCCACACCCAGCGCTTCGTTTACAAGCCGGGCGAGGCGACCCAGTCCTTGTTCTATTTGCACCTCCCTGCGCTGGCCGAGGCGGAAGGGCTCGCCGGAAGCTTCGAAGTGGACCGCGCCAACGAGGAAGGGCAGGCGCGAGTCAGCTACCGCAGGGAGGGCTGAGCGGTGGCCGCCGCCGAGACGGCATTGCCGATACGGCTATCTCGCCGAGCCGAGCTGGGGGCGCCTGTCGTACTGGCTGCGGTGCAAGCACTGTCGCCATCGATCCTCGCTGACCGCGGGCACGGTCTTCGTCTCGACGAAGCCGCAGCTGACCGCCTGGTTTCTCGCCATGTACCTGCTTACCGAGCAGAGAAGCGCCATCTCGGCGCTCGCGCTCAAGCGCCGGCTCGGCGTCTCCTATAACACCGCCTGGAGCGTCGAGCGCAAGCTCATGCAGGCCATGCTCGAACGCGACGCGGATCGCCAACTGACCGGGCTCATCTACAGCTTGGCGATGGTCTGCCCGTTCGGTCATATCGTTCCCCAGCCCCAGCAAGTCGGCTGCTATGCAAGTACTTTGGCTTCCTTTGGTTTATTACTTTTTTTCCGAGCCCGGACGCGACGACGATTGCCTGCATGCAGGTATCGGCGGAACGGCGGAGCTGATCCTGGATGGCGCGGTGATTCGTCTCGGCGCCTATGGATTTGACAGGATCGAGCTGCGTAGCGTGCATTACGGCGGCCGCACCTACGCGGTGGAGCTTGCGCCGGACAGCGATCTCGACTTGGATTCGCTGCGCGACGGCCGGTGCCGGCTGCGGGACGAAGACGGCAACGGGCCGAACCTGTCGCTGGAGCTGCTCGATCTGTTGCTCGCCGCCGTCACGTCTCCTCGTCCCGAGCGGCGGCTGCAGGTCCCGTTCGTGATCGGCAACGTATTCGGACTGCCCCGGCCCCTTCGCAGCGCGACCTTTTTGGGCCGCCTGGATACCGGTGCCTATATCCATTCGCCCGCGGTTAGGTTGGGGTTGTTTGCCGCCTGCATCGCCGGCGAGCGCATCTTCGGTTTCGACGAGCGCAGCGCTCGCCTGCTTTGTCTCGACCTGGACCTGACCGAGCTCTGGGGTTTTGCGCCGGACTATCGGGTTGCGGCGAATCTGGTTCGCGGCCCGGAGCTCTACGGCGACGGCGTGATCTTGAGCTTCGGGCCGAGTCGCGAGACGAAGAGCCCTGGGCCGGTTCGCCACGGCAGGCAGTTCGCGGATCTGGGGTTTTATTGGGACGCCGTGCTGGCCTGTTTCGCCCAGTCCGACGGCGCGTTGCGCTGGCAGCGCAGGGTGGCCAAATCCATCGACCAACTGGAGCTTCGCGACGATCGGCTATATGTCGTCTGCGACAACGAGATCCTGGTCTTGGACCCGGCGAGCGGGGAGACTCTGGCCTGCGTGGACACCGGCCTGGGCGCGATCAGCGACCGCTTCCAGGTGGCAAGCAGCCTGCGCATCGAAGGGCAGCGGCTGTATTTCTGCCACCCGGGCGATGGGGTGCTGCTGGTGTACCGGCTTGCCGATCTCGCCCTGCTGCGCCGGGTGGACATCCCCGCGCCCTACAGCATCGAGCGTTTCGGCGCCGTGCACCCGGCCACCGGCAGGCTCTATTTCCACCTGCGCTGGCGCGAGGCGCCGCTCGAATACTTCCATATGTGGCCGCTGCTGGAGCTGGACCCCGAGGACCTCGAATCGGAGCTGACCCTGAACGCCGGGCCGCCGGCGCGCATCGAGCTGCGCCCGGCCCCGGACGAGCCGGGTCTCGAAGAGGTTTGGATCGACCTGGGGGAGGTCGGTCTGGACGAGGCGCTGCTGTATGGCGAGATGCACGCCGAGGACCAAGCCTACTACCACGGGCAGCTGCCCTCACAGTTCGTGACGGCGCGCCTGACGCCGAGCTTCAACGGCCGCGTGCATCTGCGCATGCGCTGCACCGATGCCTCGGTCGAGCGTCTGCATGAGCGGCTGGCGACGCTGGCCCAGCGCTTCGCAGTTCCGGGGACAGTTTACTTATCTCTCCGCCGACTACAGAGAACGAATTGAGTAAACTGTCCCCGCAATTCCCCGGTCCCCGCAATTCCCCGAGCGGGCCGCGCTGGCCTGGACGAGGCCGACGCCATCGCCGCCTATGCCCGG
>DYRS01000325.1 GCA_020718585.1 Chthoniobacter flavus | reverse complement strand
GGGCCAGGTGTCTGCGCGGAAGGGTTTGTGCCAAGCGCATACTCGACCAGGTTCGGCAGCCCGTCGCCATCGCTGTCGTCGGCATCGGCCGAAGGCGGCAGCCCCTTGATCGCCGCCCATTGGTCATAGGTCCGCTGGACGATGACCGTTGATGCGCTCGAATCCACGCTGCCGCCCGATGCGGATGCCCGGACGAAATATTGGGCGCTTTCGCTGACGTTCGGCAGATTCAAAGCCGCCGAGGTGGCGGACGCAACGGCGCTTACGTTTCCCTCAAGATCCCGCCGATACCATTGGTAGGTTACCCCGGTCCCGAGCACGGATGACGTGAGCGTGAGGGAATCTCCTGCCGCCGCCTCGGCTGATGCTGGCCCGGCCACGATGACCGGAGCCTCGGTCATTTCGCTGATGCGGATCGCCTGTGGCAGAAGGCAGGAATAGGTGGCCGGGTCGGGCGATGTCACGGTCACCGTCAACGTCGTGCCGGAGGTGATGAGATCCGACCAGCGGGCGACGCGGCCTGCGACAGTCGAGCCGTCCCCGGTTGCAAATGCGACCTCGCTCCCGGACGGGCTGCCACCTGTGCTCAGTGAGCCCGCACTGTGCGCCGCCCGGAACGAAGCCACCCCACCGATGACAAATTTCGTCTGGCTGGTGAATTTGTCCCTCGTGGCAAAGATGGCGATGTCGTAGATTTTTCCGGGGGTCAACCCGCTGATCGTTATCGTTGCGGTTCCCGTGATTTTCCCGAGGTCCCAAACCTGTGAACCAAACCGGATGATCCCGCCGAAGATCGCAGCCGCATCGCCGCCAAGCACCGGGTTGCCGTCGTTGGCATCGGTTTTCAGACCGCCGCTGGTTCCAACGGTTTTGGCGAACCGGATCGCGACCCCGGGAATCGTGCCGCCGGTGGAAAAATCCATGAGTGCGGAGTCGGTTGTTGAATTCCCACTGGTGACATTCACCGCGTTGTCCGCCTGAGTGATCGTGTCGTGATAGGCGGTCCAATTTGTCTGCCGCAAAAGCGTCGCGCCCTGAAGGATCGCGCCATTGTCGCTGACAAATACCGTGATATTTCCGCGGGTTGCCGCCCCGCGGAGGCGGGCGCCCGAGACGCGGGGGACTTCAGTCCAAGATGTTCCGTTGTCCGACACATGGATCGTTCCCGCATCGCCAAAAACTGCCATGCTGTCGCCCAGCGCGACCGCCCCGTAAAAGTCGAACCCCGGCACCATCGCAGCCGTTCTCTTGGTCCATGTCGCGCCATCGGTGGA
>DYRS01000324.1 GCA_020718585.1 Chthoniobacter flavus | reverse complement strand
GCGAAAGAAACCGCGGGAAAGTCATGGGACGCGTCACTTTTTCTTCAGCCGGTAGAAGTAGCCCTCGGGGCCGGAGGGCATGCCGTACGTGCATGTGTTCGTGTGCCCGCTGCGGTTGGTGAACGAGGCCACCGCGGACCAACTGGCCGTCGGGGCCAGGCTGTCGGTGCCCAGCACCTCGTACACGGTACCCGTGCAGAGGCTCTGCCAGTCCAGTTGCACCTGGTCGCCAGCGCAGCGGATCTCGGCGCTCTCCGGGCCGCCGGGCCAGCCGGCGAGTCGAGTCATCATCCACCAGAAGGCGGTGCCCTTGAGGTTGCAGTTCACGTACACCGAATGGGCGCAGCCGCAGTCCACGCAGGAGCTGTCCGCGACATTGAGCCAGTGCGTCGGATGCGCGGCGGCCCAGTTCACGGCCCAGTTTTGGTCGCCCCAGGGATTGCCGTCCCCGTTCGAGTCGTACTCGCAGGTGTCGAGCGCGTAGCGGGACAGGAACTCCTCGCCGTCCGGGTTGTAGCTCTCGATGTCGGCGAAATCGAACAGGACCTTGTTGTTCGCGCGGCAAAACGCGCGAATCTGGTTGTTCCGGAGGTGGAGGTTGCCGTTCGTGCCGCCCCCGTCGAGGTGGCCGGTCATGTAGATGAATATCACGCCGGGATAATTTGTTTCCAGCGCGTGCATGGCCTGGAGGTAGGCGTTGATGCCGACCTCGTCGTTGTCAGAGACGCCGCCGCACCACGACCACATCACGACGTTGCGGTCGTTGTCCGGTTTGGCCAGCATGGCGATCGTGGCGTCCCGCCAGGAGAGGTCGCCGTTGTGGCCGAGGTCGCCCGCGCCGCCCGCGTTGCCCCACTCGTCGTTCAGGAAGTAGCCGGGATTCAGACCCCAGGAGGCCGAGGTGTAGTAGTACCGCGACCCCTCCGCGCCCCGGAAATTCTCCATGCCGGAAACGAGCTGGCTGCCGTGGGAGGTGTGGCCGTACCCGATCCGGAACTGCGCCCGCGCCTGGTCGAGCCAGTAATCCGGGATCTGCCAGAGGTCGGTGCATGTGTGGTCGATGATCAGCGGCGCGTCGCGCCCCTCGGCGGCGGACAGGGCGATCAGCACGATGGGGAGAAGGAGGAGATTCTTCATGGACACAGAATACCCGGCCGGTCAGGTGGCTGTAAACAACGGCTATCGCGCCGTCCGGGTGATGTCGAGGTCTCTCGGACCACAGGTTATTCCAGGGCCTCAACGAGTTGCGATGACAAAAAGGGTGTTTTCGATAGCTTA
>DYRS01000323.1 GCA_020718585.1 Chthoniobacter flavus | reverse complement strand
TGGTAAAATATGGGAGCACGCGGATGAAAATCGGCAAGAAGAAAAAATGGTTTGACGTAGATCCGATCTCGTTCGCGTGTCCAAGTTTCTGCGGTTTGGTAGTGCATGAAGGCAACATAGTCCCCCTGCGGGGAGTGATCGAACAATATCGGAGGGATTCAATGAGCGGGAAAGAAATCAGCGCAAGCATCGAACAGTTGTCGAAAAAGAAAATCGACATGTACCACAAGGATTTCCTGTTGACCTGGGAGAAGAGCCGCGACGAACTCGAGGCCACCTTCATGGTCGCCGACATACTGCGGCAGATGCGCAACGCCAACATCAGCCCAAAAATCTGGGACTCCGGCATCGCGGTGTCGAACTTCCGCGACAACTCGACGCGCACGCGCTTCTCGTACGCGAGCGCCGCCGACCTCCTCGGCCTGTACGTGCAGGACCTCGACGAGGGCAAGAGCCAGATAGCCCACGGCGAGACGGTCCGCGAGACCGCCAACATGATCAGCTTCCTGTCCGAGGCGATCGGCATCCGCGACGACATGTACCTGGGCGAGGGCGACAAGTACCAGCGCGAGGTCGCGCAGTCGCTCGACGACGGCGTGAAGGCCGGCGTCCTCCCCGACAGGCCGACGATAGTCAACCTGCAGAGCGACATCGACCACCCCACGCAGGCGATGGCCGACATCCTCCACCTGGCCCACCACTTCGGCGGCCTCGAGAAGCTCAAGGGCAGGAAGTTGGCGATGACCTGGGCGTATTCCCCCTCGTACGGCAAGCCGCTGTCGGTGCCGCAGGGCGTCATCGGTCTGGCCAGCCGCTTCGGCATGGAAGTCACCCTCGCCCACCCCGAAGGCTACGACCTGATACCGGAAGTCGTCGAGATCTCGAAGAAGCAGGCCAGGGAATCCGGCGGCTCGTTCAAGCACGTCAACTCGATGGACGAGGCGTTCAAGGGCGCCGACATCGTCTATCCGAAGAGCTGGGCCCCCTACGACGTGATGCAGAGGCGCGTGCCCCTCCTCCACGCCGGCGACCAGGCCGGCCTCAAGGACCTCGAGAAGACCTGCCTGTCAAACAACGCGCGCTTCACCGACTGGGAGTGCACCGAAGAAAAGATGAAGCTGACCGCCGGCGGCAAGGCCCTGTACATGCACTGCCTCCCTGCAGACATCTCAGGCGTCTCGTGCAAGGCCGGCGAGGTAGCCGCGAGCGTCTTCGACCGCTACCGCGACGACACCTACCGCGAGGCCAGCTACAAGCCGTACATCATCGCCGCGATGAT
>DYRS01000023.1 GCA_020718585.1 Chthoniobacter flavus | reverse complement strand
CACAGATGACTGATTGCAATTTTGACTTCTGCTTCTACACCCCGTGAACGGCTACAAAAATTCCGCCCTGATGTCCACTCGTATTATCTATCTCACTCTGATTCCGTTGGTTTTGCATGGCTGGGCATTGGCCCTGGTCATACTACTGCTTGTCATGTTTGCGATTGCCGCATACGGCGGGGAGCAGTCTGATCAGATTTCTCTTCTTCGCAAATCGACAAGCGGATTGGAAGGTTGGACCCGTGCGGAGTCGCATCACTCGAAAGGTGCTTGGATGAATCGGACCTTGGTCGTAAGAACAAAACGAGGCAATTTACAGACATTCGCAGCGGAGTATGCATTCATTGTCGGTTGGGATTTCTGCCGCGCTGATTCAAGCGTTGTTATCCAATCCCAGAATGCACATGGTCCCTATTATTGGCAGCTTTTTGATATTCCCACTGGTCGATTGCTCGACAGCTTTTATCGCAGCAAAGCAGATATTTTCCCTGAATGGGTACACAAGTTTGTTAAATGAAAACATGACCGAACGGGAGCAGACATGCCTTGACTGGGTGTGGCGGTTAGACGGGGGCTCGGAGACACGTCGGATGCCACTCGGGCACGGGGGAGCCGGAGAGCTGGTTTTCGCGGCGGGCGAGGAGGTAGAGGTAATCGGAGAGGCGGTTGAGGAAGACCATCGGCTCGCGGGCGATGCCGCCGGGGACGGCGAGCGCCTCGCGCTCGGCCCGGCGGGTGATCGTGCGGGCGATGTGGATCTGCGCGGCGGCCGACGAGCCGCCCGGGAGGACGAACGCGCGCAGCGGCGGGACTTTTTCCGTGAGGCTGTCCATTTCGCCTTCGAGGCGGGCGATTTCTGCGGCGGTGATCCGCGGGAGCTCGCCCGGTTTCAGGACGGTGGCTAGGTCGGCGCAGAGGTCGAAGACGACGAATTGGAGCGCGACGAGTGCGTCGCGGATTTCCGGTGCGGGGGCGGCTGCGACCGCCGCGCCGAGCACCGAGTTCATCTCGTCGAGCGTGCCGTAGGCGTCGACCCTCGGGTCGTTCTTGGGAACCCGCTGCCCGGAAAACAGGCTCGTCTCGCCGTGATCGCCGGTGCCGGTGTAAATTTTCATTGAAAAAAGCCGGGCGGCTGCCTGCGAGCGATCGGGAAGCAGCCCGGAGCGGTCGGAGCGGTCGGTTCCCGTCGGCGCTACCAGTCAACGTTTGAGCCGCGGGTATCGATGTGAGTGAACCCCGGGTATCGGCCGATGCCGCCGCTGAAGAGCCCCTGCTTGCGGAGGTCGCGGGCCATCGCGGCAACGCGCTTCGGGGAGGAGTTGAACCGGACGTCAATCGCGTTGTTGCGAATGTGGTAGGAATGGCTTTTCGCACCCGGGCAGGTCGCGTTGTAGGCGGGCGAACGGTAAACCGAGAGGACCTCGCCGACCGGCTCGCCGAGCCGGGCGGCGACTTTGTCGAGAGAACAAAGCGTCGCGCGGATATTCCCCCAGAGCTGGCGCGGGGGCAGCGAGTTGTGGATCCGCCCGTGCGCCTTCGCATGCGAATCCATGATGTCGTTCACCGACATCCTGCGCAGCCCGATGCGGGCCAAAAATTTCCGATACGCCTCGCCGCCTGGGCCGATAACCCCGCGGAGCGAGGGGGGGACGCCGGCTTTTCGCGACCCTCCCTGATCCATCCCGCCAAGGACGTCCATGACGTTCCACATCGCGTCGGCTTTGCCCGCTCCCATGAGCAGGCCGGTGCCGGTGCAGAGGATCAGGCCGAAAAGCCGCCGACGGGGAATAATGATCGCGTGTTTATCCATCGTTCAAAACCGACAACAAAGCACAATTCGGCCGGTGTCAAAGCGATTTTTTTCGATTATTTCCGGCGCTTCGAGCCGAACCGCATCCCCTTGTGCGTGCGGACGCCCTTGGCCGACTTGAGCGCGGCGGCGGCTTCGGCCTCGTTGAAGATCGCGGTATAGACGTAGCTGAAGTTGTCGAGCTTGAGCCGGGGGACCGACTGCCCGATGAACCGCTCGATGTCCTTGATATGCGGGAGCTCCTCGGCGGTCATGATCGTGAACGCGTCGCCGACATTCTGCGCGCGGCCGGTGCGTCCGATCCGGTGGACGTAATCCTCCGGGTGCTGGGGGACGTCGTAGTTGATGACGTGGCTGACGCCGGCGATATCAATCCCGCGCGCGGCGATGTCGGTCGCGACCATCACCTCGTAGCGCCCGGCCTTGAACCCCTCGAGCGCCTCGACGCGCTCGGTCTGGGTCCGGTTCGAGTGGAGCGCGACCACCGAGTGGTTGTTCTTTTTGAGCTCGCGCGCGATTCGGTCGGCACCGTCCTTCGTCCGCGAAAAAATGAGGACGCTGTCGAAGTTCGTGCGGGCGAGGAGAGCGAGGAGAAGCTCAAATTTTTGCGCGACGGCGACCGGGTAGAGCGCGTGGTTCACGGTTTCGGCCGGCGTTCGGTGCGCGCCGATCTCGATTTTTTCTGGATCCTTGAGGCACCACGAGGCGAGGCGGCCGATTTCCTCCGGAATCGTTGCGGAAAAGAGCAGCGTCTGGCGGGTTTTCGGGCACTGCTCGACAATCCGGCGCACATCCGGGAGGAACCCCATGTCGAGCATGCGGTCCACCTCGTCAAGGATGAGGAATTCGAGCGCGCTGAGGTCCACCGCCCCCTGCTGCATGTGGTCGAGGAGGCGTCCGGGCGTCGCGACGACGACATCAACCTTCCGCGAGAGGTCGTCCTTCTGCTTCCCGTAGCCGACGCCCCCGTGGATGAGCGTGACCTCGGTGTGCATGAACCGCATGTAGTCGCGGAACGCGGTCTCGACCTGCATCGCAAGCTCGCGAGTCGGCTCGAGGACAAGGCAGCGGATCTTGCGTTCCGGATGGTCGAGCTTGCAGAGGACCGGCAGCGCAAAGGCCGCGGTCTTGCCGGTGCCAGTCTGGGCGGAGGCGATCAGGTCGCGGCCGGAAAGGATGACCGGAATCGCGCGAAGCTGGATCGGGGTCGGTTCGGAATACCCCATCCGCTGGGCACCGTGCAGCACGGTTTCGGAGAGGCCAAGGTTTTGAAATGACATGTCGGCGGGGAATCTAGCAGGTTTCAGATTTCAAACCAGCCTTTTACCTCGGTGGGAGAAAATGTGGCGACCGCCGCCGGGCACGCCCGGATCCGGAACTTCGTGATCGAAACCGGTTTCCCGTCGAGCGAGCCTCCGCCATCCGGCATCACCCGGGCGCGATCGAGCCCGCCCGCGAGCCCGCCGCCCTCAAGCTTCAACATCGCCTCCTTCGCCGTCCAGCACAGCAGGAATTCCTCCTCACCCGAGATCCATGAAGCTTCGTCGGGGTGAAAAAACCGCCGGGCGATACCCGCAAAATCCCGGCAGCGGCCGGGCGACTCGATATCAATCCCGACCGGACCGGACGAGAATGCGGCGACCACATCCCCCCCGGAGTGGCTCAGGTTGAAGTGGATGTCCGCATTTTCGATAAACGGCTTGCCGGACGAAGATTGCGAAATCACAACCGCACGCACGTCGAGGCCGGTGTAGGCGGCGGCAGCCCGACGCAGCCCGCTCCGACCGACGATAAACGCCTCCCGCGCGGCACCGGCTCGAAATTCCGCAGCCCGCCCGCGCTCGCGGTCGGAGAGGACGGACAGATCCGCAGAGACGAACCTCCAAACGTGAACCCCACCGTCCAAAGAAAGCTCCCCGCAGAGAGGTCTCACAAATCCAGAATCTCTCCCCCCAGCAGCGGAACATAAAACCTGCTTCTCAAATCCGGTTTGCCGGCTCAATCCCTCCATCCCCCGTGCATAAACAGGTCACGCCTGCATAGCAAGCAGCGCGACAACGCCACTTTTACCGCTCTGAGGTTGACGGGAGGCCTCCCGGTTTGTAATAAAATGCGCCCACATATGTCACAATTCTCCTGTGCGCGAGCCCTCGTCCGGATGCTGGAAAACCTCGGTCTCACACATGTTTTCGGAGTTCCCGGGGCCAAGATTGACAGCGTGTTCGAAGCGCTCTCCGCTTCAAAAAAAATCCAACTCGTCCTGTGCCGCCATGAGCAAAATGCGGCGTTCATGGCTGCGGCGATGGGGCGCATGACCGGTCGTGCGGGCGTTGTGCTGGCCACATCGGGCCCCGGGGTGGGGAATCTCACGACCGGCCTTGCCACGGCCACGTCCGAGGGCGACCCGGTCCTTGCAATTGGCGGCGAGGTTCCCCTCGAAGAGCGGGTCAAGTCCACCCACCAATCGATCGATGGCGTGGCGCTGCTGCGCCCTGTGACAAAATACTCCAACGAAATTACCACGCCCGGGCAGCTCGGCGAATTGCTTGGCGAGGCACTCCGCGCGGCGGAGTCTGGCCGTCCGGGGGCTGCATTCCTGTCGCTCCCGCGCGACGTGGGCCTGGCCGCCTATGCGGGCGATCCCGATCAACCGTTCGGCCGATCCGTTGTCGCGGGCCCCGGAGCGAACTCCGAAATCCAGCGTGCTGCTGAAATCCTCAATGCCAGCCGCAAGCCTGCCCTCCTTCTCGGTATGCAGGCCAGCGATCCGCGTCTTTCCAAGTCCGTGATGGATTTCATCGCCTCCAGCGGCATCCCTTTTGTTTCCACCTTTCAGGGGGCCGGGGCCTGGGCGGCAGACTCCAGCGAGCACCAATTTGCGGGCCGTGTGGGGCTCTTCAAAAACCAACCCGGTGATGTGTTGCTGGCCGACAGCGATTGCGTGCTCACCATCGGTTACGAGCACCTTGAATACGATCCCGGGATTTGGAATGCCGGCCTGAGCCGTCCGATCCTTGCGATTGATACCGTGCCAGCGCGGCAGGACCGCGATTTCCTGCCCGACGTGGAGATCATCGGCGACATCGGGGCAGGGTTGGATTTGCTTCGCGCCCGGCTCAACCCTAAGATCGACCCCGCGCACCTCGCGCTGGCCTGCAGGGCCCGGGTGGAAATCAACCGTGTGGTCGAAAGCGGTGCCTCGCTCGGCGGCTGTCCCGTCCATCCGCTCCGCATCGTGTATGAATTGACCAAGGTGGTGACGCCGGAGACGACCGTCGCCCTCGACGTTGGCTCGAACTACATTTGGATGAACCGCTACTTCCCGGCCGCCGCTCCGCGCCAAGTTCTTGTGAGCAACGGGCAGCAGACCCTCGGCGTCGCTCTCCCGTGGGCCATCGCAGCTAATCTCGCCCGCCCCGGACGTCCGGTCATCTCCGTCTCCGGCGACGGCGGATTCATGTTCAGCTCCACCGAGCTCGAAACCGCCGTGCGCCTCGGCGCGCGGTTTGTCCACGTCTTGTGGGACAGTGGATCCTACGACATGGTGGCCTTCCAGGAGCAGGCCTTCTATGGTATGACGGCGGGCGTGCAACTCGGGCACGTGGATCTCGCCAAATTCGCCGAGGCCTTCGGCGCACGCGGGGTCAACATCACCGACGCCTCGCAGATCGCCCCGGCACTGCAGGAGGGGCTGGCCTCCCCGGTGCCGTTCTTCCTTTCCATCCCGGTGGACTATTCGCACAACCTGCAACTCATGGAGCAGGTTCGTGGGAGCGCATTGAATTGACCATGCTCCAGCTCGGCATGCCAAATAGCAAACCCCTCACCTGTGCCGTTCCCGCCGGAGTGCGGGACGCGCTCCGACAGCGAATGGAACGCACCGGCGAATCGCTGGATCAGGCCGTCTCCGCCTGTCTCGCCGAGGCCCTTGATGTCGAACTGCACTCGATTTTTCAGGTTTCGACGTCCGGTGCGCTTGTGCAGGGCGTTTACCAGGCCGCCACGACCATCGGCGATGTGAAGCGCCACGGAGATTTCGGGTTGGGAACCTTCGTCGGCCTCGATGGCGAGGGAATCCTGCTCGACGGCCGTGGCTACCGCGCCGGCTCCGACGGGACGGTTTCCGAAGTACCCGACTCCATGCCCGCGCCATTCTGGGTCGCCACAAAATTCCGCGCCGATGTCAGGGAAACGCTGGACGGCATCCAAAGCTGGGCGGACCTCTGCGCCCGTCTCGCCGCCTTGCGCCCGTCCGAAAACCTGCTCTGCGCGATCCGGATCGATGGAGTGTTCGATTTCATCCATGTCCGCGTGGCCTGCAAGGCCGAGTCGGGGGTCGGCCTCGTCGAGGCCACGTCACACCAGGCCGAATTCCAGTTTGAAAATCTCGAGGGAACCCTTGTCGGATTCTTCACCCCTACCTACGTGCGCACGATCAATGTGCCCGGCTATCACCTCCACCTGCTGAGCACCGACCACCAACATGGCGGGCATGTCCTCGAAGTCCGGGCCAGATCCCTGCGGGTCGCAATCCACACGACCAATGACCTTCATGTCGTCCTTCCCGAGAGTGCCGCCTTTCTTCACGCGGACCTCAACGCCGACCCTACTGCCGCCCTTGCTCGGGCCGAGGGGGCCCAGCGCGGCTAGGCACTTGTGATGGAAGCCGGAAAGGTGCGGCCGGCGGCGGAAAAAGCCGATTATTTGGCCGAAAAGCAAAGGGGCGCAAAGGGGTCCGGGGACGGTGACGACGGACGTTGGCATGAAAGATATCGCTCGACGAAACGCACGTAATAACGCACGCTTTTCCCATGCAGACAGTCACAGCCACAACCGCACGATCCATGATTTATAAGCTCCTTGACGATGCCTCGGACTCTCACGAGCCGATTCAGATCACTGGCAAGCGCTCCAGTGCTGTGCTCGTTGCAGAGGATGACTGGCGGGCCATTCAGGAGAGCCTGTATTTGGTTTCGATTCCGGGCATGCGGGAATCCATTCGTTCAGGACTCGCCACTCCAGTCGCTGCGTGTGCCAAGAAGCTTGATTGGTGAAATACCTCCTCGTCTTCACCAAGCAAGCGCAGAAGGACGCCAAGAAGATTTCGAGCACTGGTCTCAAACCGAAGGCACAACGTCTATTGGACATTCTGGCCGATGATCCGTTCCAGAGCCCTCCTCCCTACGAGATGCTCATCGGCGATCTTGCTGGCGCGTTCTCCCGAAGAATCAACATTCAGCACAGACTTGTGTATCAGGTGCTCAAGACGGAGCGCGTAGTGAAGGTGCTGCGATTGTGGACTCACTACGAATAAAAATAATGCGAACGGGGCGACGAACCGAATTACCATGCCTTCGGCACTTTTGTCATGTCTCCTGCTTGCGCAGGAGATCATGCCAAAAGCAAGTCGGGATACCTGACCGGGGACATGGCGAAAGATACGTTCTTGGCTCTCACGATATTCGGACCCCATGCCTGGCTTCGTACCAATCGGGTCAGGGACGGGATATTTCGAGGACGAGTCGGGTGCCGCGGGTCTGGGGCAGGTAGGCGACCGAGTCGAAGACCTCCCGGATGATATGCACGCCGAGGCCGCCCGGGCGGATATCCTTGAGCGCGCGGCTGCGGATCTTTGCGGGATCGCAGGTCTTTCCGTAGTCGCGGATGACGAAGCGGACCTTGTGTTTGAGGGCGGACATTTCCATGCGCACCGGGCGGCATGCGTGGCTATAGGCGTGGCGGATCACGTTCGTGCATGCCTCGTCGAGGGCGAGGACGATCCGCCCAACCGCGCCGTCGTCGAACCCGCACTCCGACAGGAACGCGCGCACGCTTCCGCGCACGTCCGCAAGGTGGCAGGCGTCGCTGACAAATCGGATTGTCTTTTTTGTCATTCAAATCCTCCCACAAGGACCGTGAGGTCGTCGAGTTGGCGTCCGACCGCGCGGTGGCGGCGCTCGGCGAGGAGGATCCTTTCGAGAAGTTCGGACGTCGAGAAGACCGGACCGGCGGCCGACTCGGCGAGGCATTCGTCGAAGAGCGCGTCGGTCCCAGCTTTTCGGGATTCGCTGAGCCCGTCGGTGTAGAGGACCATCCGGTCGCCGGGGTTGAGCACGATCCCGCCGTGGGTGTAGGCGACTTTTGGCAGGACGCCGAGCGGCAGGGCACCGGGGATTTCGATGATTCCGGCCGAGCCGTCGGAACGGCACAGGAGCGGAAGGCAGTGGCCGGCGCTGGCCATCTCGACCCGCCGGGTTGCGGGGTCCATCTTTGCGACGATCGTGGTGACGAACATCCCGCGGATGACGTTCGAGCCGAGGGTCTCGTTGAGGAGGGCGAGCGCGGCGGAGGGGGTGGTGGCCGCGCCGAAGACGAAGTGCATTGCGCTCAACGTCTGAGCCATGAGGAGCGCGGCGGAAATCCCCTTCCCCGACACGTCGCCGACCGTGAAGTAAATTTCGCCGTCCGCCGCAGGGAAGACCCCGTAGAAGTCCCCGCCCACATTGGCGGCGGGCGAGTTGTGGGCTGCGAACGAGCCACCCTGGACGTGCGCCGGGATCGCCCGCGAGAGGAGCTCGCGCTGGATCTCGGCGGCGATCTCGATGTCGCGGTCCATGCGCTCCTGCGCACGCATCCGCTCGAGCGTTCGCAGCTTTTCGATCGCCGTCGCGGTAAGGTTCACATAGGCGCAGAAGCCCTCGAGATCGGTGTCGCAGAAACATGATCGCCCGCGCGGGTTCAGGATTTGCAGAACTCCGATCGTATCGTCCCCGCGATTGAGCGGGGCGCAGAGGATCGAGCGGGTCTGGAATCCGGTCAGCCGGTCGGCCTCCTTGAAAAACCGCTCGTCGAAGTAGGCGTTCTTGATGACCACCGGCTCGCAGTGCTGGAAGACCCATCCGGCGATCCCCTTGCCGCGGGGGATCGAGAGTTTTGGCTCGACGTAGCCGGACTCGCCGCGCGTCGCGATCGCCAGCTCCAGCGCGCCGGTCACGGGTTCCACAAGGAACAGCGACGCCGCCTCGGCAAGGAACACCCGCCGGGCCACATCGAGGATCGTGCGCAGGAGCTCGCCGTAGTCGGTGATCGAGTTGATCGCCGCACTCACTTCGACGAGCCCCTTGTAAACCTGAAGCGATTTGTGCAGCGATTCCGCGCGGTGGGGCATGGCGGACAACGATGGCACGGATCGGGCGGGATTTCCAGAAGTTCCCGGCGCGGATTCCCGATTGAATCCCGTGCGGATTCCGGCACAATGCGCGGCCAAATGTCGGAACTCTCAAAAGCCTACGAACCCGCGCTGGTGGAAGACAAGTGGTATGCCTGGTGGCAGGAGCGCGGGCTTTTTCACGCCGACCCAGCCTCTGCGAAACCCAGCTATTCGATTGTGATCCCCCCGCCGAATGTCACAGGCGTCCTCACGCTCGGCCATGTGCTCAACAACACGATCCAGGATATCCTTGCGCGGCACGCGCGACAGACCGGACACGAGGTCCTGTGGCTGCCCGGCACCGACCATGCGGGGATCGCGACCCAGACGGTCGTCGAGCGGAGGCTGCGCAAGGAGGAAAAAAAAACCCGCCATGACCTCGGGCGGGAGGAATTTTTAAAGCGGGTTTGGGAGTGGAAGGACAAGCACGGCGGGATCATCATCCGGCAGCTCAAGAAGCTCGGCTGCTCGTGCGACTGGGAGCGCGAGCGGTTCACGATGGACGACGCCTACGCGCGGAAGGTGCAGGAGGTCTTTGTGGACCTGCATGCGAAGGGGCTGATCTACCGGGGGAAGCGGATGGTGAACTGGTGTCCGATCTCGCTCACCGCGCTCAGCGATGAGGAGGTGATCCCGAAGCCGCAGAAAGGGTATCTCTACCATTTCAAAGTCGAGATCGTCGAGCGTCCGGGCACTTTCCTCGAAATCGCCACGACCCGGCCGGAGACGATCATGGGCGACTCGGCGGTCGCCGTGAACCCGCGCGACCCGCGCTACAGCGCGCTCATCGGCCTGCACGTCCGACGGCCGCTTCCCTCCGACATCCCGGCAATCCTCCCGATCATCGGCGACGAGGCGGTGGAATTTGAATTCGGAACCGGCGTCCTCAAGGTGACCCCGGCACACGACAAAACCGACCACGAAATCGGGTTGCGGCACAACCTGCCGGTGGTGGATATCATGAACCCGGACGGCACGATGAACGACCTTGCGGGCGAGGATTTTTCAGGGCTCGACCGCTTCGAGGCGCGCGTCGAGGCGGTGGACAAACTCCGCGAGCTCGGGATCCTCGTCAAGGAGGAGCCGCACGAAAACCACGTCGGCTTCAGCGAACGCGCAGACGTTCCGGTCGAGCCACGGCTCTCGGAACAGTGGTTTCTCAAATACCCGAAAACCGCCGAGGCCCGCGACGCCGTACGCGACCGCCTGATCCGGTTTTTTCCGGAGCGCTGGGAAAAAGTCTATGACCACTGGCTGGAAAACATCCAGGACTGGTGCATCTCGCGCCAGCTCTGGTGGGGGCACCGGATCCCGGTCTGGACGAAGACGTGTTCAGTATTCAGTGCTCAGTGTTCAGATCCGGGCGCTGCTGAAAACCGAAAACTGAACACTGAAAACCCGGACGAAGTCCGGTGCCAGGTCGACTCGCCGGGCGAGGGGTGGGTGCAGGATCCCGACGTTCTCGACACGTGGTTCTCGTCGTGGCTTTGGGCGCACGAGACGATGGATGCCGCCTCGCTGAAGAAGTTTTATCCGACGAGCGCGCTCGTCACCGGTCCGGACATCATTTTCTTCTGGGTCGCGCGGATGATCATGGCGGGGCTGGAGTTCACCGGAGAAATCCCGTTTCGCAGCGTCTATTTCACCGGGATCATCCGCGACAAGCAGGGTCGGAAGATGTCGAAGAGCCTTGGCAATTCGCCCGACCCGCTCGACCTGATCGCGAAATACGGTGCCGACGGGCTCCGGTTCGGCCTCCTGCGGATCGCGCCCCAGGGTCAGGACATCAAATTTGACGAGCAGCAGGTCGTCGAGGGCAGGAACTTTTGCAACAAGCTCTGGAATGCCTGCCGGTTCCGGCTCCTGCACGGCGCGCTCGATCCCGCCGCCGACCCCACAAAGCACGAGCTTTCGATCTTTGCGCGCGACCTTCTCGCGAAGCTCGACGCCACGATCGCGCGGGTCAACGACGGCTATGCGGCCTTCCGGTTCAGCGAGATCGCCCAGGCACTCTACGATTTCGTGTGGGGGGATTTTTGCGACCGGTTCATCGAGGCTGCGAAGGCGGATTTCGATTCGCCGCGCCGGGAGGGGACGCTCGCCGCGCTCGACTTTACGATCGGGCGCGTGCTCAGGCTTCTGCATCCCTACACGCCGTTCCTCAGCGAGGAGCTCTGGAGCGGGCTCGGATTCGGGCCGCAAAGCCTCATGGAATCGCCTTGGCCGGAGCCAGGAGCGTTCGCTCCCGAGCCGCGCGCAGGGGCCGTCTATGCCGCGGCCTCGCTCGCCCGCAACCTGCGCGCGACCTACAACGTCCCGGCAAACAAGCGCGTCGCGTGGAAGATCGCTCCCACGGCCGACTGGCTGCCGGAGGTCCTCCCGACGCTCGCACTCCTCCTCCACGCGGAATCCCTTGAGCTCTGCGAATCCGCCCCCGCCGGATCCGCCGCCTGCCCGACCGACATCGGGATCCTCTACCTCCCGCTTGACGGGCTGGTGGACGCCTCGGCCGAGCGCAAGCGGCTCGAGGGCGAGGTCGCAAAAGTCGAATCCGAAATCGAAAAGGTCGCCTGCAAGCTCGCCAGCGAATCGTTTGTCAACAACGCGCCCGCCGCCGTCGTCGCCGTCCACCGGCAGCGGCAGCACGAGTGGCTTGCCCGCCTCTCGGAACTCCAAGACGCCCTCCGCTCGCTCGCCTGATCTTCGGTAGGGGCGGCTCGCCGAGCCGTCCGGGGTACCAACAAGCGGTTTCGGCGCGGCGTCAGAGCCGGAGGAGCCATGTGTAGATGAGGAGGTGGTCGGGCGGGATGTGGAGGTAGTTCGGGCCGGGGACGACGTTCCGGCTCATGAACGCGAAGAGCGAGCGCTGCCAGCCGGACATCACATTTTCCGGGCAGGTGACGATCAGCTCGCGCGCGACCACGTAAAACGAGTCGTCCGGGTCAATTGCGAGGCGTCCGTCGCTTTGCTCCTCGGCTTTGCGGATCATGGCCGGCACGTCGGGTTCGACCATGTAGCCGTGGGTGGCACGGACGACCCAGAGTCCGCCGCCGAGCGGGCTGGCCGCAACCCCGCCGACATTTTCGGTGGGGTTCGCCCATTCGGGATCAAGGAGGAGGATGACGAGCTGGCGTCCGAGGACCTTGACCCGGCGGTGCTGCTCAAGGATGCAGGCGACGGCATGCTCGGGGTTCGGGCGGCGGACGACAAAGATTTGGGTGCCGTGGACCCGCTGGAACCCACCGGCTTCGAGGCGGTGTCCGAGCTCCTCCGGCGAGACAGCACCAAACTGCATGGCCTGCCGGATGATCCCGCGTCCGCGCCGCCATGTGAGCATGACGGCGGCGACGGCAACGGCGAGAAGCACCGGCACGAACCCTCCCTCGAAGAGCTTGGTGAGGCACGAGCCGAAGAGCGGGAGGTCGAGCGCGAGGAGTGCCGCCAGCAGCGCGATGCTCCGCCATTTCACGAGTTCGGGCCGTGAGAAAAGCACCGCGCCAAATGCGATCGAGGTGACGACCATCGCTCCGGTCACCGCGATCCCGTAGGCGTTCGCGAGCGACGAGCTCTGGCGGAACGCGACGACCAAGAACAGGCAGGTCGCGCCGAGGGCAAAGTTGACGAGCGGGATGTAGATCTGGCCCTTGACCCGGCTGCTGGTGTGGCGGACAAAAAACCTGGGCAGGAACCCGAGGTCCATCGCCTGGCTGGTGAGCGAGAAAACCGCGCTGATCAGTGCCTGAGAGGCGATGACGGTGGCGATCGTCGCGAGCACTGCCATCGCCGCGCGGGGGAGTCCGCCAGGCACGAGCAGGAAAAACAGGTTTGGGTTGGTGGCAGCCTCGGGAGTGCGGATCACGAGCGCAGCCTGCCCGAGGTAGTTGAGGATCAGCGCGGGAAAAACCAGGAGCCGCCACGCGCGAAGGATCGGTTTTCTTCCGAAGTGGCCGAGGTCGGCATAGAGTGCCTCCGCGCCGGTAACGGCGAGCACGGCCGCCCCGATGATCGCCCAGGCGCCCCAGCCCGCGCCGCCCAGTAGCCGCACCGCCTCGCGAGGGTCGAGGGCACGGAACACCTCCGGGCACCCGGCGATCTGCACCGCCCCGGTCGCGGCAAGGCAAATGAACCACACGAACATCACCGGCCCGAACACCCCGCCCAGTCGACCGGTCCCGAACCGCTGGGCGAGGAAGAGCACCGTCAGGATGCCGAGTGCCGCGTGCTGCGAATACGCCGCCCAGGCGGGATGCACGGTCGCAAACCCCTCGACGGCACTCAGCACCGAGATCGCCGGCGTGATCGCGCCGTCGCCCAGCAGCAGCGCCGCACCGAACACCACAAGCGGCACCATGAGCCCGCTCTCGACCCGCAGGAATTTTGATGCCCTCAGCAGCGCCATGAGCGCGAAAATCCCGCCCTCACCATGATAGTCCGCCCGCATGACGACTGCCGCGTATTTTACCGTCACCACCAAGAAAATCGTCCACAGGATCAGCGAGGCGACGCCGACCGCCGAGCTGGCACCCGCGATCCCGAGCGCGGTTTCAAACGCGTAAAGCGGGCTTGTCCCGATGTCGCCAAAAACCACACCGAGCGCCATGAGCGCAAGCGCGGCATTGCGGACCCGGGGGCCAGGTGGAGGCATCATGGACGGTGATATTATCCCATCCGCCCACCCGCTGGCGAGCTCGGTTTGCGAATGCATCTTGTATCATGTTATTTCTGCTCAACTTATTTTGCGGGCATCTCAAGTGGCGACACCGCTGGCGGTGGCGGAGAATTTCGCGTGATTCCACCGGGCACTTCGGGTTTGATAGATCGGATATGGTGGGCAATACGGGAACTCATTTTCTGTTTTTGATCGGGCTGCGGGGCGGTTTGTCGGCCACCGGGGCGTGCGAGGTGATGCCGTGCTCGCAAGGGGCGGATGTTTTGCCGCAATGAATCCGCTGGCCTCTCCGACCTGGCAGGGAGTGCTCTTGCTTTTCGCCGGCGCGTTTGTCCTCTGGGAAATATGGCGGGGCTGGCGGCGCGGAGCCGTGCGCGGCCTGATCCATTTTTCCGCGTTCGTGCTGTCCGGGATCCTTGGGATCATGGCCGGGCAGGCGACGGGATTTGTGGTGGACAAGGTTTTCCCTGGCAACGGGGTGCTGGCGGGGGTGCTGGTCGGCTCGTTTGCGACCCTGCTCATCCTCGCGCTGGTGCTTTTTCTTGGAGCGGTGCTGCTCAAGCGCACGGCGCAGCAGCCGTCTGGAATGCTGCGGTTGATCTACGGCGGAGGCGGCGCATTCTTCGGCCTCCTCACCGCGCTTGTCCTGCTCTGGGGCGGGATCACGATCGTCAGGACGTTCGGCGCGGCCGCGCGCATGTCGCTCGGCGGCCGCCCGGAATCCTCGGCTTCTCCGATCGCGAAGGCGATGCTCACGCTTCAGGAATCGCTCGAACTCGGTGCAGCCGGGAAGGCTGCGATGGCGGTGGATGTCGTGCCTCAGGAAGTTTACGACATGGTGGAACGGATCGGAAAGCTGACCGCCGACCGGGATGCGATGATGCGGTTTTTGGATTCCCCCGGGGTGCAGGACATCATGCAAAACCCGAAGATTGCCGCGCTACTGAACGATCCTTCAGTCGTGCGCGCGGCGGAAGAAAAGAATTTACCGGCGCTGCTCGGGCATCCGTCGCTGATCGCGGCGGCCGGGGATCCGGCGCTCCAGAAACAACTTGCCGGGTTCGACCTGCAAAAAGCGCTCGATTACGCGCTCCCGGTCCCGCAAGCTTCCCCACCGCACAAAAAAAAGCCATGACCGAATACACCGCCACCATCGGGCTTGAAGTCCACGTCCAGCTCAAGACCCGCAGCAAGATGTTCTGCTCGTGCGCGGTCGAATATGGCGCGGAACCGAACACGAACGTTTGCCCGGTCTGCATGGGGATGCCCGGCGCGCTTCCTGTGATGAACGAGGAGGCACTCCGCCTGACCGCCCTCGCCGGGCTCATGCTCGGCTGCGAGATCGCCCCGGTCTGCAAGTTCGACCGGAAAAACTATTTTTACCCCGACATGCCGAAGAACTACCAGATCAGCCAGTATGATCTGCCGTTCTGCCTCGGCGGCACGGTTCCGCTCCACGACCTCGCGTATCCGAAGGACGCCCAGAAGACGATTGCGACGAAAGACAAAATGATCCGCCTCGTGAGGATCCACCTTGAGGAAGACGTGGCGAAAAGCTTCCACATGGAGACCGCGACCGGGATTGATTTCAACCGCGCCGGGACCCCGCTCCTCGAGATCGTGGGCGAGCCGGACATCTCGTCGCCGGAGGAGGCGTTCGCCTACCTGACCGTGCTCCAGCAGGTCATGATCTACGGCGGGATCAGCGACGCCGACATGGAAAAAGGCCAGCTCCGGTGCGATGTCAACGTCTCGGTGCGCCCGGTCGGAACGGAAAAACTCGGAACAAAAATCGAGATCAAAAACCTGAACTCGATCTCCGGAGTCCGACGCGGGCTCGCCTACGAGATCCCGCGCCAGATCGCAATCCTGCGGGCCGGCGGCACGCTCGAGCAGGAGACCCGGCGGTGGGACGACACGCGCGGCGAGACCGCGCTCATGCGGATCAAGGAGAGCGCGCACGACTACCGGTATTTTCCGGACCCCGACCTTCTGCCGGTCCGCACGGAATCCCTTGTCGCGGCGGCGCGCGCGCGCCAGCCGGAGCTGCCGTGGGACAAGCGCGCGCGGTTTGTCGCCGACTACGGGGTGAGCGATTATGACGCGGCGGTCCTGGCCAACGACCTCGATCTCGCCTCGTATTTCGAGACCGCCGCCAAGGGCGCAAAAAAGCCGAAGAGCGTCGCCAACTGGATCCTCAACGACCTCCTGAGCTCGCTCTCGGCCGCCTCGCTCGGCATCGCCGAATGCCCGATCGCGCCCGAGGCACTCGACGAGCTGGCCAACCTCATCGAATCCGGAGCAATCAGCTCGAAGCAGGGCAAGGAGGTCTTCGCCGAGATGTTCGCATCTGGAAAACCCGCCGCCAGGATCGTCGCCGAAAAAGGCCTCCAACAGGTCAGCGATACCGACGCGATCGGGGGGCTCGCTGACGAGGTGATCGCCGCAAATCCCGGGCCGGTCGCAGACTACAAATCCGGAAAAACCTCCGCCCTCAACTTCCTCAAAGGCCAGCTCATGAAGCTCTCAAAGGGCAAGGCCAACCCGGCGATGGCCGGGGAAATCCTCGAGAAAAAACTTCAATGAACCCCGTCGCACTCATTACCGGGGCATCGCGCGGCATCGGCCGCGGGATCGCCGTCACGCTCGCCAAAGCGGGCACCCACGACATCATGATCAACTACGCGGGCAACGAGGCCGCAGCGATCGAATGCCAGGCGCTCTGCACCGAAGCCGGCGCGGGAAAAATCTGCGCCGAGATCTGCCAGGCCGACATCTCGCTGTCCGTTGACCGCGCGCACCTGCTCGACCGCGTGCGCTCGGCATTCGGGCGCCTCGACCTGCTCGTCAACAACGCGGGCGTCGCCCCAAACATCCGCGCCGACCTGCTCGATGCGGGCGAGGAAAGCTTCGACCGCCTGATCTCGATCAACCTCAAGGGACCGTATTTCCTGACCCAGGCGGCCGCAAAGTGGATGATCGAATCCCCCTCCGACGCGACGCGCGCGGTCGTGAACGTAACCAGCATCTCCGCCTACACCGCCTCGGTGAACCGCGGTGACTACTGCATCGCCAAGGCCGGTCTCGCGATGATGACCAAGCTTTTTGCAGCCCGCTTGGCGGAATTTGGCATCGGGGTTTTTGAGATCCGTCCGGGCGTCATCGAGACCGACATGACCGGTCCCGTAAAAGAAAAATACGACAAGCTGTTTGCCGACGGTCTGACCCCGATCAACCGCTGGGGCCGCCCCGACGACATCGGCCGCGCGGTCGCCGCAGTGGCGTCCGGCGCGTTCCCCTACAGCACCGGCGAGGTCATCAACGTGGACGGCGGGTTCCACCTCCGCGTGCTCTGACCCCCGGCGGGGTTTTCAGCGCCCTTGCCCCCAAAAACTTCTCCATCGCGGCGAGCGTCTCCGCGCCCACGTGGTGCTCGATCCCTTCGGCATCCGCACGGGCGGACGCCGGCGGCACGCCCAGAGCCTCCAAAAATGCGACCACCTTCTCGTGCCTCGCCCTCGCCCGCCCGGCGAGTCGGCGTCCGGAATCGGTGAGAAAAATCGAGCGATACGGCTCGGTGCGCGCGAGCCCCTCGCGCTGTAGCCGCTGGACCGTGCGGATCACCGTCACATGGCTCACCCCAAGCGACTTCGCAAGGTCGGTCGCGCGCGCCTCCCCGCGCAGCGCGATCAGGTCGGCGATCGCCTCCACATAATCCAGCACCCGCTCCTGGGCATGCCGCTGCCGCGTGAGCTGCTGGTGGGCGGCCGTCTCCGGTCTGGGCGGGAGCGGGCGGACCGCGCTGCGCGCGCGCTTCGATTTGTCGGGGAGCATAGCGGATTATCCGCCAGATTTTGCCCGTTGACAACCCTCGGGTGACAGGTTTAGCTTGCGCGCCATATTGTAGCATGAGCTACAATGCGACGCATTGCGCAGCAAAAACTCCATGACCATCAAACGCGAAGAAGCCCGCGAATCACGCGAAAAACCGCAGATGGCGACAACTGGCTGGGCGCACCTTATTCTTTCCCAGGGCTGCCGTCATCCCGCCCCACGATGATGTCTTCCCCGGAGAAACAATCCAGAGGTGCCTGGAGGCGCCAGGGCGCGGAGGCCAGTCTGTCGGAAGTTCACCGGAGCATTTTTGTGCCGGGAGACGTGCCGTTCTGGCGGAAGATGCTCGCGTTCGCGGGTCCGGGATTTTTGGTCGCCGTCGGCTACATGGACCCCGGGAACTGGGCGACCGACCTTGCGGCCGGCGCTCGGTATGGATACTCGTTGCTGTGGGTTATTTTGGTGTCGAACCTGATGGCGATCCTGCTCCAGCATCTGAGCGTGAAGCTGGGGGTGGCCACCGGGCGCGACCTTGCGCAGGCGTGCCGGGACCATTATCCGACTCCCGTTGTCTGGTTTCTTTGGGTGCTCTGCGAGCTTGCGATCGCGGCCTGCGACCTCGCCGAGGTCGTCGGCTCGGCGATCGCGCTGCAGCTTCTTTTCGGGATCCCTCTCGTCTGGGGGTGCGTGATCACCTGCCTTGATGTGCTCGCAGTGCTCTACCTGCAAAACAAGGGGTTTCGCTACGTCGAGGCACTGGTGCTGACATTGATTCTCACGATCGGCGCGTGCTTTGCGGCCGAGCTTTTCCTGTCGAAGCCCAGCCTCGCGGGAGTGGCACTGGGATTCATCCCGAGCACGGACATCCTGAAGGATCAGGGGATGCTCTACATCAGCATCGGCATCCTTGGCGCGACGGTCATGCCGCACAACCTCTACCTGCATTCCTCGATTGTCCAAACCCGCCGGTTCGAGCACTCGCCCGATGGCCTGCGGGAAGCGATCCGGTTTGCCACGATCGATTCGTCGGCCGCGCTCATGTTTGCGCTCTTCATCAACGGCTCGATTCTTGTCCTCGCCGCTTCGGCATTCCACTATTCCGGTCAGCATGATGTGGCCGAGATCCAGGATGCCTACCGGCTGCTGAGCTCGACGCTCGGGGTGGGCGTAGCGAGCACGCTTTTTGCGGTCGCCCTGCTTGCGTCGGGACAGAATTCGACGCTCACCGGAACGCTCGCCGGGCAGATCGTGATGGAGGGGTTCCTCGATTTCCGCATGGCACCCTGGATGCGGCGCACGATCACCCGCCTGATCGCGGTTGTCCCGGCGGTGGCGGTCATCGGGTATTTCGGCGAGAGCCGCACGACCGACCTGCTCGTGGCCAGCCAGGTCGTCCTGAGCATGCAGCTCGGGTTTGCGGTCTGGCCGCTCATGCGCTTCACGGGCGAAAAAGCGAAAATGGGGCCGTTCGTCAATCCCCTGTGGATCAAAGTCCTCGGGTGGACGACCACGTTTGTGATCATCGCCCTCAATCTCAAGCTCCTCTTCGACTCGCTGGTGCCGGAAGCCATCCGCCAGGGGATCTTCCGGCTCATCGGAATTTCCGGCGGGTAGCGCGAAGGCAGCTCACTGCTCGTCGTCGTCGGGATCGCCGCGAAGCGAGCGGCCGATCGCGTCGGACACGAGGTCCGGATTTTCGAGGGCGGCAAGGATCCCGCACCCGGGAAGCGATTCGAGCGATGCGTGCGGGATTTTCCGGCAGACCCTCTCGCCGCCGTCGGCCGGAAATCCGGTCGCGCGGTCCGGCCAGAGGACATGCACCGGCACCGCGACGTCGCCGAGTCGACGGTGCATGTCGAAGGCAAGGCGTCCGCGCAGGAACCCGAGGATCGCGTGTTCGGCACCGTATTGGCGCGCGCAGGTGACGAAGATTGCGACCATTTCGTCGGTGATCGAAGCCGGATCGGCGAGCGCGATCCGCGCGAGCCAGCCCCTCACAAATGGCGGCCGCGCCAGATAGTTCCGATAAACGAACCCGCTGATCCCGGGGATCCCGCTCAGCGCGAGCATCCCCATTGCCCGCCATTTTCCGGATTCCTTCAGCCCGGTGGGCAGGAAAAGCTCCAGGCGGGAAACGAGCTCGGGATGCCGCGCCGCCATCAGCAGCGCGATCCCGGCAGTGAGCCCGCTCGCCACCACGACCGGCTTCCGCCCCGGCGCAACCTCGCGCAGGAACTCCGCGATCGCCTCCGCATAATCCGATGCGTCCATCGGTGTGGACGGACGCTCGGATTCGCCGAATCCGATGAGGTCGGGGACGATGACCTCGCGGTCCATGACAAACCTGGGATAGACCTTCGACCACTCGTAGGACGACGCGCCGAGGAAGACGCCGTGCAGGAAGACGAGCGGATCGCCGGAACCGCTGACATGGTAGATCATCTCGCCAAACCCGGTCCGCACGACGCGAGTCGAAAAGATCGCGGGCGAGATCCCGTCGGGGATCGGCTCGCGCGCCTGGCGGCTCAGTCCATACCGGAGAGCGAGCGCGACCGCGCCGACGAAACCGACTCCAATGCCGATCCCGAGTGCCGGTTTGCGGTTGAAAAGTTTCACGGAATCACTCGATGACCACGTCCTGCGGGCCTTTGACGACTTTGCCGATGACGATCCCCTGGGTCAGGCGGACCGCTTCATCGGCGAGCGCGGACGGCACGACGAGGACCATGCCGATGCCCATGTTGAAGACCTGATACATCTCCATCTGTGGGACCTGCCCGCCGTGCTGGATCAGATCGAAGAGCGCTGGAACCTTCCACGACCGGCTGTCAATCAGCGCGCGGCGGCCGTCGGGCAGCACGCGAGGCAGGTTGTCGAGCAGCCCGCCGCCGGTGATATGCGCGGCCCCGCGCAGCATGCCGTCGGGCAGCGAGGCCATCAGCGGCTGGTAGTTCGGATGCACCCGCAGGAGCTCGGTCGCCAGGGTCGTCTTCATGCCGGGAGCAGGACGGTCAAGCGGGAGGCGCAGCTTTTCAAAAAGGACGCTGCGGGCAAGCGAATACCCGTTTGTGTGCAGCCCGTTCCCCTTGAGCCCGATCAGGACGTCGCCGACCCGGATCTTCGACCCGTCGAGAAGCTTCGGGCGGTCCACGACGCCGATGATCGTGCCCGCAAGGTCGTATTCGCCGGGGTGATACATCCCCGGCATCTGCGCGGTCTCGCCGCCGATAAGCGCGCAGCCGCCGGCCCGGCATCCTTTGGCAAACCCTTTCAGAATCTGCCGGAAAACCGCCTCGTCGAGCTTTGCTCCGGCGAGGTAATCGAGAAAAAACAACGGCCGCGCGCCGATGACAGCGATGTCGTTGATGCAGTGGTTCACGAGATCCTGCCCGATCGTGTCGTGCCGCCCGGTCGCAAATGCCACCTTCAGCTTCGTGCCCACGCCGTCCACACTCGAGACCAGCACCGGGTCGCGCATACCCTTGAAATCCGGGCGAAACAGCCCGCCGAATCCCCCGATCCTCCCGAGCACCTCGGGACCGTGGGTCGAGGCGACAAGTGCGTGGATTCCGCTTTTTACGCGGTTGCCGAGATCCACATCCACTCCGGCGGCGGCGTAGGCTTTTTGTTTGCGTGGCATAAACTAGAGGAGGCGGTTTTCTTGGGGCTCCAGGAGGCGGGCGTTCTTGCGGCGTTTTTCCATGACCAGCTTGTCGAAGTTTACGTCGACCGCGACCGGGTAGTCGCCGTTGAAGCAGGCCAGGCAAAACTCGGCGGCCGGTCGGCCAGTCCCCCGCACCATCCCCTCGACATTGAGGTATTCGACCGAGTCGGCGCCAAGGTATTTGCAGATCTCCTCGTGCGTGCATTGGTTGGCAATGAGCTTTTCCGGATCGGGAAAATCGATCCCGTAGTAGCAGGCATGCTTGTGCGGCGGACAACTGATCCGCATGTGGACTTCCTTGGCACCGTTCTCGCGGAGGTTGACCACCCGCGTGCGCGCGGTCGTCCCGCGCACGATCGAGTCGTCCACCACCACGACCCGTTTCCCCTCGACCGCCTCGCGGATCAGGTTCAGCTTCACCCGCACGTTGAAATCCCGGATGATCTGGGTCGGCTGGATGAACGTCCTCCCGATATAGTGGTTGCGGACAAACGCCGGGTAATACGGGATCCCGAGCTCTTCGGCGAACCCGAGTGCTGCAAAAATCCCGGAGTCCGGGACTGGCACGACGAGGTCGGCCTCGACCGGATACCGCCTGGCAAGCTCGCGGCCCATCTCGACGCGGACGTTGCCGACGTTTGCCCCGCCGATGTTGCTGTCGGGCCGCGCGAAATAGACATACTCGAACATGCAGAACGCGCTCTTCCCGGTCCGGAACGGCCACTCGCTGCGGATCCCGCCGTTGTCAATGATCACGACCTCGCCGGGCAGGACGTCGCGGATGAACTCGGCATGGATCAAATCAAACGCGCAGCTCTCGGAGGCCAGGACGTAGGACCCGTCGAGCTTCCCGATACAAAGCGGTCGGAACCCCTGCGGGTCGCGGAACCCGATGATCTCGCGCTCGCCCATGAGCACGATCGAAAACGCACCCTCAAGCCGGCGGAGTGCTGCCAGCCCGCCGCCCTCGCCCCTCGGCTGCGCAAGCAGGTGCAGCACGATCTCGCTGTCCACCGTCGTCTGAAAAATCGACCCTCGCGCCTCGAGTTCGGTCCGCAGCGCGGCCGCGTTGATGAGGTTTCCGTTGTGCGCGACCGCGAGCTGCCCTCGCGCGGTGTCCACGACAAACGGCTGGGCATTTTTGATGTTGCTTGAGCCGGTTGTCGAATACCTCACATGGCCGATCGCACGCGTCCCTGTGAGACGTTCGAGCTCGTCGGCAGGGAACACCTGCGACACCAGTCCCATCCCCTTGTGAAACTGGAACGCGCGCTCCGAACCCTTTGTCGACACGATCCCCGCGCTTTCCTGGCCGCGGTGCTGCAGCGCAAACAGCCCGTAATATGTCAGCAACGTCGCATCCGGATGGCCGAAAACGGCGAACACCCCGCACTTGTCTTTTGGGCTGTGATTGGTGGACAAAATTGGATCGTGTACGCGAAGATTGGACGGACGGACGCCCGCGTTCAAGGCGGATTCTCGATTTTCTTGCGTGT
>DYRS01000129.1 GCA_020718585.1 Chthoniobacter flavus | reverse complement strand
GAAGGGTGGGTTGGTTCTTTTTGACGGTGAGAATGTAGTCGGCTCCGTGCTCCATAACGAGGCCGCGCAAAAGACCAGCACTCCAAGCCATTGCCCCGCTGCGTCAAAAACCCCGTAGCGGATGCGCTCTCCCACAGCGTGCACGTCTTTGAGATAATGATGGGCGTCGAGCAGTGCGCTCGACTTGAGCTTTTCCTGTTGCTCGCCTGGGCTTGGATCCTGGCCCCCAGCCCTGCATCCGCGCGCAATTTTCAGTTGAAACCCGGTGCTGCTGGGGCTAGTTTCCCTAGGAAGTCCGATGCCTGCCCGCTTCCCCGTGATCGCCGCTGTGGTGCTCGTGATTTGTGTTGCGAGTCCGCTCGCGCGCGCCCTGATCATCTATGGGGTTGACAATTCCGGGAACGCGTCGGATCCCGGAACCGGCAACGCCTGGTCCTCGGTGGTCGAGTTGGCCAAACCGACCCAGTCGCATAATGCCTCGGCCGTCTATCTGGGGAACGGGTATTTCCTGACGGCCAAGCATGTGGATGCGATTGTCGTCGGCCAGCAGGTCAAAATCAATGGCGGCAATTTCACGCTCGATACCGGATTTGGGACTGGTGGTATCCAGCTTGTCGAGTCCCTGCCGGGAGTGACCGGGCCGGTTGATCTCAAGCTTTTCCGTGTCATTGCCCCACCGATTCTCGCCTCCGTCGGACTGAACTCAACCACCGACGATCTCAGCAAGAGCTCCTACATGATCGGCTGGGGGCTGGGGAAGGGGATCGCGATCACCGATCAGGGATGGAACTGGGGAGACTCCTTGACGATCAATAAGCGATGGGGAACGACAGAAACCAACTCGACGACAACCGATGGGATGCTGCGCTCGGATTTCAAGACCAGTTATGGCACCGATTCCGCATCCCTCACCCTCGGCGACTCGGGGAGCGGGCTCTTTCAAAACCAGGGCGGCTCCTGGGTGCTCGCCGGCATGTCGGTGGAGGTCGAAACCATGAACGCAAGCTACTACAACAAGGGTGCCGCCGACCCGGCAAACCCTGATTGGTCGGGCTACGTGCGCATCTCCACCTACGCCTCCGCCATCCAAAACGCCATCCCGGAACCCGGCCCTGTCGGCTTGGTCCTGCTCGGCTTGGCGGCAGCCGGCGCGTGCGCGCGACACAGAAAACCCCGTGCTTTTTCCCAGGTAAAGTCGTAGATTCCAGATCAACTCACTGTGTCACCATTAAAATTCATTTTGTTGGCGGCGATTTTGGCACTTCAGGTTGCCCGGGTTTCTGCCATCCAGATCACCGAATATTCCGCGGCAGAAAACGACCGGTTCCTGAGCGGGTTCCCAAGCGCTCCTGTGGAAAATGCGGGAGGCAGCTTTGTCGGGCTCGGCTACGATTGGTCCGGAGTGGGCTGGGCCTCAACCGACGGGACAAAAGGTTTCGGGCTGCTCAGCCCCCAGCATTATCTCGTCGCAACGCACTACGGCGGGGCGGCGGCGGTGACTGTCTCTCCGTCGGATGGCGCGGTTTCCTCCGGGAACCAGTTCGGGGTGGTGAATCTCGGCGTTCCGACCTACACAAGTAATGGAACGACTACCTACGATCTTTCCCTGGGAACCCTGACCGCGCCAATCGCATCCTCCGCAGCCCTTCCCCGCTACGGCGTGCTCGATCTCAATGCCTCCTCAACAGTCAATTCGCCCGCCAACTACACCGGTCAGGGTATTTTTCTCACCGGGCGCGGCGGCAACGGCACGCAGAGCCCGCGCGTGGCCGCCTCAACAATCAACACGATGATCGTCGATGCCTCGAACTCGTTTTTCGTCACCACCCGCACGTCCGTCCAGCTTGAAACCGGCGACTCGGGAAGCCCGACATTCGCGGCCTGGACAAATCCCAACGGCGCTTCTGAACTCGCTCTGGTTGGAAACAACTTCGCCATCAGCGACACCTACAACTTCATCAATTTTCTGGGAACTGCCGCCGGAATCAACAGCCTGAACGCCCAGATGACGGCATCCGGCTTCGCGCTGCGGGTTGTTGGGAATCCGGCATCCTCATGGCAGGGCGACACGGATGCCAACCTTTCGCTCAACTCAAACTGGTCGAGCGGGTCGATCCCGACAGATCTTTTCACCCTCTTCAATTCATCCACCGCCACTACTCGCGCGATCACTGTAAATGCGAACACAAACCTGCGGGGGCTCTCGTTCAAGTCCAATGTAGCGACCGACGATGCCTTCACGTTCAGTGGGACGAGCACGCTGACCGTCGGCCGGGGCGGGGTCACGAATTATGATGAGGCCCGCCAGGTTTTTAACGCGCCGGTCTCGCTGGGCGACCACCAGTATTGGGATGCGGGTGCCGGGGGCGTGACGATCGCAAACCTTGCTACGAACGGAAAATTGCTCGAGGTCACCGGAGCGGTCTCCATCACAGGGACCGTATCGGGCAATGGCTCGCTGGCGCTTACGGGCGGACGCCTCGATCTTGACGGTGCCAGCACCTACTCTGGCACGACATGGGTCCACTCAGGACGCCTGAGCGTCGGCGGAAACATCACCTCCTCGTCGGGGGTTGTCCTCGATGCCGGCGGGGAACTCTACGGCAGCGGCAACGTCGGCGCGGTCTCAGGATCCGGCTCGATTGATCCCGGGAACAGCCCGGGAATTTTTACCGCCGAATCCTTGAACACCGAAGAGGGGATGGACTTCAACTTTGAATTCTCGCAGACCGGATCTCCCGCTTACGGGAATGCCACAGCGAGCGGAAACGACGTGCTCCGCCTCATCGGTGCCACGCCATTTTCCCAATTGCTCGGGGCCGCAAATGAAGTGAACATTTTTTTCAATGTGGCATCCCTTGCAGGAGCGGACTCCTTTCGGGGAGGTTTTTTCACCGACAACGATGTCCCGTTTTTCGGAAGCATCGAGGGTGCTGCGTTCCTTTATTATTTGGCAAATCCCACGGGCACGACGATTTATAACGGAGTGAACTACGCGGCCTATGCGGGGCCGATCAGCCTCTCGACGGTCGGGGAAACCGCCGGGTTTTCGTCTGGTTCGCAGGCTGGTTTCGTCATGCAGATTGTGGTTCCAGAACCCGGTGCGGCCCCCCTGCTCCTCGTTGGGATCGTCATCGCATTCCTTGCGATCCGGCACCGGCGCACCCGCTGCACGGGCTGATCCTGAATGCGGCGTCACCTAGTCGCTGTTCAGAATCGAGCGGCGAGATCCGGGAGACCCGGCTCGCGAGGGCCGACGGAACGAAAGGGAAGCGGCGGCCTGAGCTCAGAGCCATTCGTGTTTTGGGTATTGCCGCCGGAGCTGCCGACTGAGCTCCGGGTAGGTGTCGGCCCAGAACGTGCGGAGGTTTTTCGTGATCTGGACCGGGCGGTGGTTCGGGGCGAGGATGTGGAGCGTGAGCGGATGCCGGCCCATCGCGATTTTCATGTCGTCATCCACTCCATAGAGATCCTGGATGCGCGCGGCGAGGAACGGGTCGGCATTCGCGGCGTAGGTGATTTTTGCCCGGCGTCCGCCGGGGAGCAAAAACCGTTCGGGCGCGTGTTTGTCTACGACCTGCTGCTGGGCGTGGGTGAGGAGCGAGCGGGCGTGGGCGAGCACCGGCGCGTCCTTGATGTCGCGGTAGCAGGTCGCGCCGTCGCAGACGAGGAGGATGATGTGGTGGCGCTCGTCGTCGCCGAGCGCGGGCAGGTTTTGATCCGGCAGCACGCGGGAGAGGAAGTTCGTGCGGTGGATCCATTGCTCGACCGCGTCGTCCCATCCGTTCAGGCGGAGCGCGCTCGCAAGAACCTGCCCGGCAAGGCATGAGGATGCCGCCGGTCCGGGCACTGCGTCGCGGTCGTGGGATTCGATCACGAGGTCGCGGAAGATTTTTTCGCGGCGGACAACGACGCGGTTTTGGGATGCGTCGAATGAGTGGGCGGCGGATTCGGTGAAATCGTCGGGAAACAATTCGCGGAGCCATGGCTCCTCGATTTCTGTGGCGAGGCTGAGGAGGACGTGGACGTCGCCGTCGCGGCCTCCGATTTCGGCGATTTCGGCGGCGACGAGAAGGCTGCTGTTGGAGGCGACGCTTGAGCGGGCGAGAAGCCCGCGGCGTCCGTGGACGACGTCGCAGACGAGGGTTCCGCCGCTCTTGCGACGGGCGACCTGATCGGCGAACCCGGCGAGGACGCAGCGCGCAATCGCGGGATCTGGGGGCGGTGCTGGCTCGACGTCGAGTGACTCGGCGTGCGCGATGTCGAGGAATTGCTCAAAGAGTTTTCCGACCTGCCGGGCCGAGTCGGCGTGGATCCCGAGCACCCGGCATTCGTTCGTGCGGAACCCGTTTTGTTTTGCCCATTCGAAGACCCGCATGAGGACAAGGAAATCCGAGGTCCCGGTGCCGAATGCCTCGGCGCGGGCTTCTTCGGTCCGCTTGTCCGCTCGGAGGATCATCGGGCGGTTTTGGGTGATCGCCGCGATGAGTGCGGCCGCTCGCACGCAGCCGGTCTCCTCCGCCGCGAGGAACATCCGGGCGTAGCGAGGGTGGACTGGAAAGCTCAGCATCCGGCGGCCGACCGGCGTGATTGCGCCGCGATGGGTTGCCCCGAGGTCGTCGAGAAGCGACTCCGCACAGGCGAGCGCGCGGGGGTCGGGCGGATCGATCCATCGGAAGTCGGCGAGCGAGTTCACCCCGGCGGCCTTGAGCGTGAGAGCGGACTCCGCGAGGTCGAGGCGCCGGATCTCCGGCAGTTCGGATTCGGCCCGGCGCTCGTGGTCGCGTGCGGTCCAGAGGCGGAGGCATTTCCCCGGTGCTGTGCGACCGGCGCGGCCGGCGCGCTGGTCGGCCGACGCCCGGCTGATCTTCTCGACAAGGAGCGTGTTGATGCCCCGGTGCGGGTCGTAGCGGGCGACGCGCGCTTGGCCGGAATCCACCACGAGCGTCACGCCGTCAATCGTTAGCGATGTCTCGGCGACGTTTGTCGAGACGATGATTTTTTTCGCTGCAGAGCGGCCGACCGCGCGGTCCTGCTCGGCCGCAGGAAGCTCGCCGTGGAGCGGGAGGATCGCGCAGCGTCCGCCGAGCCGGGCGTCGAGTTCGCGGATCGTCCGGCTGATCTCATATGCGCCCGGCATGAAGACCAGGATGTCGCCCGCCGTCCGGTCGAAATTTGCCGCGACTGCATCGCCCGCGAGTTCCCACGGCGGGGCATCCTTCGGATCATGCCCGAGAAACTCAATTTCGACCGGGAACGTGCGGCCCTCGGATTCGAGGGTTGCGCAGGGTGCCATGTAGGCGGCGAGCCCGGAGCGGTCGAGGGTCGCCGACATGACGACGATGCGGAGGTCCAGACGGGTGGTCTCCTGCAGGGTCAGCGCGCGGGCGAGGCTGATGTCGCCGTAGAGGTGGCGCTCGTGGAACTCATCGAAAATCAACGTCGAAACCCCGCGCAGCGACGGGTCGGCAAGCATCCGCCGCATTAGGATCCCCTCGGTGACAAAGAGGATGCGCGTATTCGCCGACGAGACATCGTCGAGGCGGATCCGGTATCCGATCTCGCCGCCGAGCCGCACCCCGCGCTCGGCGGCCACGTGCGCGGCAAGCATCCGGGTCGCCAGGCGGCGCGGCTGCAGGATCAGGCAGGTGCCGCGGTCGAGCAGCCCGCCGTCGAGCAGGATCTGCGGGACCTGGGTGGATTTTCCCGATCCGGTCGGTGCCCGGAGGATGAGCCGGTTCCCGGCGGTAAGCGCGGAGACGATTTCCTCGTCGAGGTCGTAGATGGGGAGGCTCGCTCCTGATGCCGGTCGGGCTCCCATGTCGGCCGGATCCATCGCAAAACGCTCCCAGCCGTCGGCGGCGGTGTCAAGAAGTTCGCTGCGAATATCAGCACCACCCCAATCATTACGATCTCCTATCGTAATTCCCCGATGGGGCGCTGCGATGTCGCCGGACGCCCAAAGTGCACCACCTCGTGTCACTTGAAAGTGCACCACTTTTGGACGGAAATCAGGGCTCTGTTTGACCTCAT
>DYRS01000128.1 GCA_020718585.1 Chthoniobacter flavus | reverse complement strand
GATGCCCGAGTCTAGTCGGAACCGCCGGATGCGGTCCCGCATGTCCGGTGGTGTGAGACCCGTGGCTGATCTCGACTTTGATTCTCTTATTCTCTTAAACTCAGGGCTTTCGGCTTCACGGGACGTCGGGAGCAGGGGCGAGGAGGCTCTCTAGGGCGTTGTTTCCCGCGAAGAGGTGGAATCCGTCGCCCGAGCGAGTGATCGCTGTGTAAACAAGGTTGCGGCCGAGGAGTCGGCTTTCTTCTCCGGGCAGATCGAGCGCGACCGCTTGCCATTCCGATCCTTGGCTTTTGTGGATGGTCAGGGCGAACGCCGGCTGGTGCTCGGGAAGCCGGCTGAGCGGGATCGGTTGGGGGATGCCGGGAAAGACGGCGACCTGCGCGGGCGTGCCGGGGCCGGAGCCGAGGGCGACGCCGATGTCGCCGTTGGAAAGACCGAGGGAATGGCTGTTGGTGCCGACGATGATCGGACATCCGTGGGGCTGGCCAGCCTGCTTCGGCGTGCCACCCCAAAGGATCCGCATGCCCCGGCGGTTCGCGCGATCCACCTGCGCATTGCTGCCGCAGAGGAGTTGGAATGCGGCCAAATAACCTCCGAGGCCGGGCAGAAACTCCGCGAAGTTTTTCACCGTCCAACCGCTCATCGCCTGCGTCCACATTTTCCAATGCCCGTCGCAACAGGCGTCAAAATCCGCGCGCGCGTCGTAGAGCCGGACGTTTGGCTCATGGGCGGCGGCCAGCGCGCGGAATTGTGCGGCCGTCCCGGTGCCGCCAGGTTTGACCATGTCGGCGAGTTCAAGAATCCACGGCGACTCCTTCGCCCGGTAGCTGCTTTTGAGCGCGATCACGAGTCCGGGGAGCGGTTGGAGTGCGCACGCCTGTGCGGCAAGGCGCGACAGTGAATGGCGCAAACTCCCGGGAGCGCGGGCATCTTGCCCGCTTTGTGGAGATGCGGGCGGGACGCCCACGGTCCCGGCGGCAGCTTCGCCGCCTATTTTTGTAACGGTGTCCTCGCCGGTTCGAGCTTGCCAGCGCGCCAACGTATCGGGCGGGAGGGATGCTGCGGTGCCCCGCGCGACGAGTTCGGCGAGCACGCCGCCGGTTTCGACGCTTTCGAGTTGGTCGCTGTCGCCGAGGAGGATCAGTGTGGCGGCAGGCGGAAGCGCGAGGACAAGGTGGGCCATGAGTTCGAGGTCAACCATGCTCGCCTCGTCCACGATCACGACACGGGCATCGAGCGGACGCTCCCGATTGCGTGCGAACGGCCCGCCCTGCTCGGGATCCTTCGGCGTCCATTCGAGCGCCTTGTGGAGGGTGCGTGGCGAAAGGGATTTTAGAAATTCTTTTTCGGCAGGCTCCAGCGGCAGGCGGTCGGCGGACTTGCTCAGCGATTCCGCGAGCCTGCAGGCGGCCTTTCCGGTCGGAGCCACGACGAGCACGGCGGCGGGCTCCAAGCCCGGCTCCAGGCGCTTGCGCAGTGCCAGCAGCGCCGCCGCGCAGGTGGTTTTTCCCGTGCCGGGACCGCCGGTCAGAACTCCGACCCCCGCATCAAAAAATGCGGCGACGGCAAGCCGCTGCCGGGCGTTGTCAAAGTGGTCTTCTTTCAGCCTTGGAAGGATCGCGTCGAGCCCGGCCCGCACGGCATGGTCGTCAAAGAGCGGACGCGGGGCCGCGAGGCGTTGCTCGAAATCCGTCCGCACGCGGTCCCAGCACGACTGGTAGCGGGGCAGAAGCACGAGGTCGCCCGAGACGGCGAAAAATTCTTCCGGCGGATTGTCGGGCAACCCGCATTCGGTCACCTTGATCTGCCCGACGCCCCGGCTGGCGGCTTCGAGCAGGCGGGCAAGCGGAACGGCCCAGACCTCGCGCGCGCCTGCGTCGAATCGTCCGTCCAGTGCCAGCCGCGCCAGAGGCAGAAATTTCTCGAAGGCTTCCGGGTTCGGATTTTTCATGAAAATAATTGGTCCAGCAAGTTGACGGAATTTTCGGTCGGGCGCTCGAACCAGCCTCCCTGCTGCGGGAACCCGCGCAGGAACAGCCAGGCCGATCCGCCGATGTGGCGGTCGTAGGAATAGCCCGCGAGATTCGCGCGCAGATGCCGGTGGAGAGCCACCGTGTAGAGCCGGGATTGCAGGAGGTAATGGGATTCCCGCATCGCGCGCTCAAGGTGCTCGGGCCCGTAGCCGGCGAGCAGGTTCGATTTGTAATCGGCCACATACCAGCGTCCACCGTGCTCGAAGACCAGATCCATGTAGCCTTGCAGGTAGCCGTGGAGCGCGGCGAAGCTCCAGCTCGAGAGGTCGCGCGCCCACTCTTTGCGCTCGTTGTTCCCGCTGATCGCCGGATCGGCCAGCAGGGCGACGCTCAGCGCCGCCGGAGAAAACCGTCCGTTCGCCGGAATGAGAAAATGCATCTCGGCCAGCCGCTTCACCTCGGTTAGGCGGATCGTATTTCCGCCGAGTTCCAACGGCGTCGAAAGGATGGTTTCGACCGGTTTCTGCCAATCCGGAAGCGATGCCAGAACCTGCTCCACAGGTTTTCCGTTGCCGAGGATTTCCTCCAAAATCCTGTGGACCTCGGTGCCCAGGATGTTCCCGCTGCCGAGCCCGCCGAGCAGGCCCTCGCGCGATGTCGGGGAATCCGGCACAGCGTCCTCATCCCGGTCGCGGACGACGGGCACTTCTTCGTCATGCGCCGAGCGGGCGAGCGACGAGTAGCTCGTGCAGCGGAGATTCGGCCAGCGGCGGACGTCGAGCGGTTCGGGCGGATCGGCCAATGCGGACGCATGGATTTCTGCGGGAGCGGGTTCAGACGAATCAGCGCCGCCCGCCGCCTGCCGCACGACCGCGAGCGGAAGTTCGCCCAACTGCTCCGACCACCGGGATTTTTCGATTGCCGCCAAGCCGAGCAATTTGGCCAGCTCGGATTTTTCTGCGCCGTTCGCATGACCTTTTCCTTCGTCGACCGGAGCCAATCCGATATAGACCCGGTGGCGGGCGCGGGTCAGCGCGACGTAGAGCAGCCGCTGCAGTTCCTCGTCCTCCTGCCGGAGCGCCGTCGTGATGTTTGTTGAAAACATCTCCGAGCCAAGATCGAGGACCGTGCCTGCTGGCGTACGCAGCACGGCGGGCGGGGTCTGGCCGCGATAAGCCATGCTTTTCACCGACCACAGGAACGGACAGAGCACGACCGGGTATTCGAGTCCTTTCGACGAGTGGATCGTGGCGAGCTGAACGGCCGGGAGGTCGGTCTCAAGCTTCATCATGGTTTCGTCCGATCCCGCCCCGCTGCCGCCCATCATCCGCTTGAGCCACCGCGATAAATCCCCCGCTTTCTGGCGTCCGGCGAACCATTCGTTCTGGAGGATCTCGCCGAGCTGACGCCAGTTCGTGAGCCTTCGCTCGCCATCGCGATGGCCAAGGATCCGCGCCATGCCGGCCGTCATCCGGCGCAGCAGCAACGGGAGCGGACCGCACCAGCGGAGGTCCGCGAGTTCCTCCGAAAGCTTCTCGAAATGGGCGGCCTGCGCGGCGGCATCGGACTGGAATGTAAGCAATGCTTCCGCGCTCATCCCACACAGCGGCGTCGCGCAAAAGACGAGGAGGCCGGGCAGCATGTCGGCCCGCCGCTCGATCGCCGAAAGCGCTTCGAGCCATGCCAGCACGTCTATCGCTTCCGTGCTCCCGGAGACAGGCCCGAGACCGCGTCCGGCCTGCTGGCAGGGCACTCCCCGCCGCTGCAACGCCCAGCGGACCAAGGCAAGATCTTTGTTCGTGGAGCCAAGCACCGCGAGATCCGATGCGCGGAGCGGACGGCGTTCTTTGGATTTTGAATCCACGATTTCCACATTTGTGTCGAGCAGGCGTCGGCACTCGGCTGCCACCCGGTCGGCGAGATCCCATCGGGCATCAGCACGATTGGTGTGCTCTGACCAAAGCACGACGACTGGGTTTTTCTGCTCCGCGTCGAAAATGCGTGGTTCTTCGGCGGCCGCCTCGACCTCGATGTAGCGGGTGGGTGCGGCGGCGGGGTGCGTGTTCGAGATTTCTTCAGACCCGGGGTGTTCCACTGGAATGGATTCCGAAGCGGGCTGGATGCCTGCGATCCCTTGGGCGACATCTTGCGGAGTTGTGGCGGCGGCACTGCAGTCGTCGAACGCCTCGCGTCCCTTGTAGATGCGGTTGAGCGCGTCAACCAGCGGCTTGTCCGAACGGTGGTTCTTCCGCATTTCCGGACATTGTCCTGCCTGTCCCGCCAGTGCCCGGTAGCTCGCAAGATCGGCCCCACGAAAGCGATAAATGCTTTGCTTCGGGTCGCCGATCACTAGGAACGACCGGACGTCCGGGTGCAAAAAGAGTTTTTGAAAAATCCCGATCTGGATCTCATCGCTGTCCTGGCATTCGTCCACGATCGCCGCCCGGAACCGCTTGCGCACTTCGTCGGCCAGCGGCGAGTCGGCGGATTCCAGCGCGCGGTGGACGGTGAGCAGGATGTCGTCGTAGCCGCGCAGGTTGGCTTCGGATTTGCGCTTGGGAAATTCCCGGCGCACCACCACGGCCAAAGGATGATAGCGGGCGGCTTCGTTTGCCTTGTGCAGTGCGACGACGTCTATTAATGCGGCTTCGAGCGGATCGAACAGATCGCCGAGGGCTGTTTGTTGTGTCGCGTTGATGTCCGGTTCTTTCCCTGAATTGCAGGCTTCGTTGATTTTCCTGAGGATCGCTCCTTGGCTCGCCTTATTCATCTTTAGCCCCTCGATTTGCTTCACGAGCGGTGCCAGCGTCACATTTCGGTAAGCCGACAACGCCCCGCCGTCAATCGCCGGCGGGATCTGGCCCAGCGGGTTTGCGGCGACCGCTTTCGCAACATTGAGCATCGCGGCGCGGTCGAAACATTCGACCTCGGCGAGGCGCATCTGCTCGTCGTCCACAATCTGTTCGAGCAGGTCGTCGCACTTGTCCACGAGTTCGACGTCCGGGTCGGCACCCAGCTCGATGATCTGTCGGCTGATCATGGACTGGCAAAATCCGTGGATGGTATAAATCGGCGCGAGGTCGAAATTTGACAGCGCGGATTCCAGCCGCCGGCCGAGGCCGTCGTCCTGCGCGCGCGCGACGATTTTTGCTTCCGGGGAATCGGTCGGGTTGCCGACCGCCGCCGCGATCGCGCGGCGCAGTGAGGCGAGCAGCCGGTCCTTGAGTTCGGCAGTGGCGGCATTGGTGAACGTCGTGACAAGGATCTCATCAACCCGCAGGTTTTGCTCCACGATGAGCCGCAGCCAGAGAAGCGTGATCGAATAGGTTTTTCCGGTCCCGGCACTGGCCTCGATCGAATGCGCACCGCAGAGATCCTGCGCGAGCGGGTCAAAAGCAGGCGTCGGGGAGCCGTCCCCGCTGCCATTCTCGCCGGGACCGCGGGCATCTTGCCCGCTTTCCGAAGATGCGGTCGGGCCGCCCGCGCCACCATCACCGCCGGCTGGCTTATGGGTTATTTTTTGGTTCATTTTTTGGTGGATTTGCTGGTCGGTTTTTCGACGGGTGGAAATCCCGATTCCCATTCGTGGACGAACAACCCGAGCCGCCATGCGAGCGAATGCCCGGAACCCGGAAGCCAGGAAATCTCCGGCAAATCCGGCTTCCACGAAAACGGATCGTCGAGCCCGCGAAAGGCGAACCGCGTTGCGGGTGCCTCGGAGGACGGGGGAGTGTCGTCCCGTCGGAATTCCGGATCCCATTTCTCGCGTCCTTTTTTTAGTGCTACCTCCGGGGTTTCACCGTCGTCTTTTCCGAAGCCCATCACCTCGTAGGCATCCGGCCAGAATGGCAGGGGAAGCCGTTGGGCGAGGGCATACAGATCGACGAGCCGGGTGAGCATCGCGGGGATTTCATTCACCGGCGGCGCCTTGAACTGCCTGTCCGTTTTGTCCTTGCTGAATCGGGCTGCAACCGAGTTCAGAGGCGGATCCGTGAGCGCGAGACAGAGGAGTTCGAGCTTGAGTTTCAGTTCCTTTTTTTTCCCATACGAGGAAGCAGAAAAATAGCATGCCGACTCGGGGTTCTCTGTCCTGCCGAGATACCAACCCGACGGCAAGGTATCCTTCAGAAGCCACTTC
>DYRS01000022.1 GCA_020718585.1 Chthoniobacter flavus | reverse complement strand
GTGTTTTTCCGATTTTTTGCCCGATAATCCCACCTCATAAGAAACTTGGGTTAAGTTCTATTCAGGTCAGGCCGGGCGCTCGCCGGCGGCGGGCATGCGAAGAAATTTCTCGATCCGGTCGCCGCCGCTCCCGCTCACCCACCGCCAGACAAACCATGCGACGGCAAACGAGACGATTACGGAGACCGTGATATCCGACGGATGGTGCGCGCCCATTGCGATGCTCGACCAGGCGACGAGCCCGGCGGCGGAGAGGGCAAAAATCCCGGCGGCCGGACATGCAAAGAAGACGACTGCGGCCAGCCCGAATGCGGTTGCCGTGTGGCCGGAGGGAAACGAATTGTATGCGGGCTCGCCGACGAGGAGGCGTCCGTCGTGCCACGGACCGTAAAATCCCTGCTCGATCCGCGGGCTTTCCTTCGGCCGGGTGCGACCGGTGGTGAGCCTCGATGCGTTCGCGACGATCCCGGCAAGCGTGGATGCGATCATTGCGGCCGCGATCACGCGCACCCATCGGCGGCTTTTCAAAAGCCGGGCGACAAGGAGTGCCGCGGCGCAGGCGCCCATCAACGGCGGCCAGTCACCGTATTTTCGCACGGCCGATTGGAAGCGAAAGTCGCCCGACTTTTTCCAGCCCTTCCCCTGTGAGGCGACGACCGCCGCGCGCACCGGCGCGTCGAGTCGGAACGCCCCCCACACCGCGAGGCAGCATGCGAGCGCGAGGAGGATGGCCGCCGCGCGCCGCATCACACTCCCTTCAGCCCGGTAAGGAGCAGCTCGGCGTTTGACCGGGTGTGCTGGAGGTTCGAGACAAGGATCTCCATCGCCTCGGCGGCGGGCAATTCGGAAAGCTGCCTGCGCAATTGCACGACCCGCTCGTATTCGTCGGGATGGAAGAGCAACTCCTCGCGGCGCGTGCCCGACTGGACGATGTGGATCGCCGGAAAAATCCTCAGCTCGGCGATCGAGCGGTCGAGGTGCAGCTCCATGTTTCCGGTCCCCTTGAACTCCTCGAAGATCAGGTCGTCCATCCGGCTCTTGGTTTCGATGAGCGCGGTGCCAAGGATCGTGAGGCTCCCGCCCTCCTCGACGTTCCTCGCCGATCCGAAAAACCTTCGCGGCGAGGCCAGCGATTTTGCGTCCACCCCGCCGCTCATCGTGCGGCCTTTTTTCGGCTGGAGGTTGTTGTAGGCGCGGGCCATGCGGGTGATCGAGTCGAGGAGGATGATCACATCGCGCCCGAGCTCGACGAGCCGCTGCGAGCGCGCCGAAACCGCCTCGCAGATCTGGACGTGGCGGGTCACCGGCTCGTCAAATGTGGATGCGTAGATCTCGCAGTCGAGCGCCCGCCGCATGTCGGTCACCTCCTCCGGCCGTTCGTCCACCAGCAACAGGATCAGCACCGCGTCCGGATGGTTCTTCCGGATCGAGCGCGCGAGGGTCTGGAGCATCAGCGTCTTCCCCGCGCGCGGGGGCGAGGCGATCAGCCCGCGCTGGCCCATGCCGACCGGCGTGATCAGATCAACCGCCCGCGCCGACAGCTCCGGCTCAAACGGGGTCTCCAAAAAAATCCGCCGGTTCGGGAAAAGCGGGGTCAGCTTCTCGAAATCGGTCGGCGTCCGCCACTCGGCGAGCGGGATCCCCTCGACCGCAATCACTTGGTCCACGACCAGCCCGCGCTCGCGGTCCCTCGGTGCCCGGATCGAAAACTCCAGCATCACCCCCTCGCGCAGCCCGACGCTCCGCATGAGTTGCGCCGGCACGAACACATCCTCCGGGCCGGGTCGCAAATCCCACTCGACCCAGCGCACATCGCCGGCATCCCCCACCCGCTCGAGGAGGCCTCTCGCAGTCAGCCTGCCGCCCGCGCCAAGCTGGTGCCGGGCGTGATCGAGGACGATCTGGCGACGCACAAGATCCGGTCGGATCCGGATCCCCTCGGTGCGGCCGCGTTCGAGCAGGGCGTCAAGCGGCATGCGCTGAAGGTCGTTCAAAAAAAGATCGGGAGGCGCGGACGTGGCGTCAGAGGAAGACATGGAAGATGCTTGTGGAGAAAAGGAGCGGCCCGACAGGAAAAAAAACCTGCGACCGTGGATCGAACGAAGGACATTTCCTGACGCAGCCTCCCCAGTGAAGCAAGCCAAAAGATTTTGCCGGCGCCTCCCGGAAAATCCCCAACAGAAGGCCAACAGCTTCCGGGAAACCGGTTTTTCTCACGCCCCCTTTTTTCGGAAGAGGAACCGCGCGAGCAGGAGGGCGGCGAAGACGCCGACGAAGAACAGCCCGATCAGGACGAGGGCGCGTCGGAACGCCCCGTCCACGATACGTTCGGCGCGAGCATCAATCTGCCGGACAATCTCGTCGGTTTGAAATTCCCCCGCCGCGTTCCGGTCGAGAATCCGGTTGACTCCGGCGATGCTCGAGTCGAGGTGCGCGAGCGCGCGGTCCGCGTCGCCGATCATCGCTGCGGATGCCGCAAGCGCGGATCCGTCAGATTTTTCCGCGAGTTCCCGGACCGTGAGCAGGCTCGAGTCGAGGCTAGCGGCGAGGGTGCCTGCGTTATCGAGCAGAGTAGCAATCCGGGGGACGAGGGCACCGAGCGGTCCCCGGTTGCGATCAATCGCCTCCTGCAGCATTTCCGGCAGGTCATTGACGGCGGCAGCGATGGCCTCGGGCCGCACGGTCGCGATGGGGAATGCCTGACCGATCTGCGACAGCGTGAGATCGGTCTGCTGCGAAAGGATGTGCGGCGTGCGACCGGCCATGAACATCAGCCGCTCGCCCGCGAGCAGCGACGTGTCCACCCGGCCGATGAACTTCCGCACGCCAGCCATGATCCCTCTGGCCGAGCGTCCGTCGTCAAAGGCGTTGAGCCGAACTCCATCCAGATTTCTGAGCCGGACATTGGTGACGTCGCGCAGGCCGGGATGCCCGCGTTCCCAAAGCCGGACAAGCTCGCCGAGGTCGGCCTGCTGGCGGAGGGAAAGGACCCGCCCGGCAAGGAGCAGGATTTGTTTCTCCATCTGGCAGTGGGCTTCCTCGAGCGACTTGGCCTTGGGTCCGAAGACCTGCGGAATCCAGTAGGACTCGACAACCCATTTGGCGGCGGAGACAAATACCGCCATGTCGAGCAGGTTCACGCGGGGGTCGCGCGCGGCGGCGATCGTCATCGCCGCCGCACCGTAGCGGACTTTCCAATTCTGCGCGGCCACTTGCTTCGCGGGGTCGGTCTCGACGAGGAGGTAGCGGTCGAGCGCGGCCACAATCGCGGAGGTGTATTGGTCGGAAAAATCCATGACCTGCCTCTGGAGGTCCGCGCTGGAGGCCTGCCTCTCCTGGCCCTCCCCCTCGCGCTCCGGCCCCGCACCCCGCTCGCGAACTCCCGCCTCCCGCCGGGAATCAATCCCCGTGCAGGCAGCGGCAACAAAAAACCATACAAAGAAAATCGCACGCGCGAACCAACGCGCCGGAATGAAATGGCAGCAGCCCATCTTAGCGCATCCTGCCCGTATCAAACCCGCTCCGCCACGTTTTTTCCATCTGCTACGCGGGCGATGCGGCGAGCCACTCGGCGGTGGCTTTTTCGAGGGCCTCGGCGACTCCAGTGAGCTGGCGGTTTGTCTCCATCGCGAGCGATGGGTTTTCCGCGTAGGTTGCCGGATCTTCGAGGAGGGCGGCGAGTTCGCGCTGGCGGGCTTCGAGCGCGGCGATTTCCGCCTCGAGGGCAGCGACGCGCTTTTCGCGTTCGCGCGCCTCGCGGTTGGCGGCCGCGCGGGCATCGGCCTCGGCGCGGCGCAGGGCGCGGATTTCCTTGAGTCCGGGTCCGGCCTCCTTCGGGGCGGCCGGGACGGCGTCCGGCTGGTGGTTGCCGAGCGAGGCGACCGTGCCCGCGCGGGCGCCGCTCGCGCGGGATTTCTCAAGGTAATACGCGTAGTCGCCGGCATACGGGGTGAGGTGGCCGCGCTGGACATGGATGACCGACGTGGCGATCGCCCGAATGAAATGCACGTCGTGGCTCACAAAAATGATCGTCCCGTCGTAGTGCGCAAGCGCGCGGATGAGGGCGTCGATGCTCGGCATGTCAAGGTGGGTCGTCGGCTCGTCGAGGAGGAGGAGGTTCGGAGGATCGAGGAGCAGCTTCACGAGCGCGAGGCGGCTTTTCTCTCCGCCGCTGAGCACGCTCACCGGCTTAAAGACATCGTCGCCGCGGAAGAGGAATGCGCCGAGGATGTTCCGGGCCGCCTGCTCGCCGACCGGGCGCGAGATGCTCTGAACCTCGCCGAGAACGGATTTTTTCAAATCGAGCGTCTCTGTCCGGTGCTGTGCGAAATACCCGAGCGTGACGTTGTGGCCGGGCGTGCGTTCGCCGGCTTCGAGCGGGAGCATGTCGGCGAGGATTTTCAGGAGGGTTGATTTCCCCGCGCCGTTCGGTCCGACGAGGACGATCCGCTGTCCGCGCTCAACACGGAGGTGGAGGTGGTCATAGACGACATGCGTGCCGTAGGCCTGGCGCACGCCCTCGAGGCTCATCACCCGCTGCCCGCTGCGTGGCGGCTGGGGGAATTTGAAATGCACGGTCGGCTCGTCCGATTCCGGCGCCTCGATCCGCTCCATCCGAGCGAGCTGCTTAATGCGGTCCTGCGCCTGAGCGGCTTTGCTTGCCTTGGCGCGGAACCGGGAGATGAACTGCTCGAGGTGTTCGATTTCCTTCTGCTGGTTCCGGTAGGCGGCGAGGTGCTGGTCCTCGCGGGCGCGCTTCTGCTCGAGGCATGCGTCGAAATTCCCGTGATAGCGGACGAGCTTTCGGTGGCGGATTTCGACGATTCCCCGGCAGAGCGCGTTGAGGAATTCCCGGTCGTGCGAAATCGTGAGGATCGCGCCAGGATAACCGAGCAGGTGGTTTTGAAACCATCCGAGCGTCTCGAGGTCGAGGTGGTTCGTCGGCTCGTCGAGGAGAAGCAGGTCCGGCTCCTCGACCAGCAGCCGTGCGAGGTGCGCGCGCATGATCCAGCCGCCGCTCAGCTCGCGGGCCGGGCGCTCGAAATCCTCCTCGCGAAATGCGAGCCCGGAGAGGATTCGCTTGGCCGCCGCCTCGGCGCGCCCGTCGGCCTCGGCGCCGGAGGCGAGCTCGATTACCGTGACGTCGGTCGCGGCCGCGACCTCCTGCGGAAGGTATCCGCAGCGCACCCCGCGCTGGAGGCTGATCACCCCGTCGTCCGGCTCCTCGGATTTGAGCAGCAGCGAGAGGAGTGTCGTCTTCCCCGCGCCGTTCGGTCCGATCAGCCCGATCCGGTCGCCGGAGTTGATCTGCAGCGAGGCCTCCTCGAACAGCACGCGGCCGCCGAAGGACTTTGTGACGCGGGAGACGGTCAGCATGTCAACCCGCCACCGGCGCGCACGAGCAGAAGACGTGGCGGTCGCCGAAGACGTTGTCAATCCGGGCGACCGACGGCCAGAATTTGTGATTGCGGAGCCAGGGTGCCGGCCAGGCCGCAGCCGCACGGCTGTAGGGTCGGTCCCATGAGTCGGAGGTCACGGCGGCGGCGGTGTGCGGGGCATTCTTGAGCGGGTTGTTCGCGCGGTCGAGGTCGCCGCGCTCGATGGCGGAGAGCTCGCGGTGGATCGCGATCATCGCATCGCAGAACCGGTCGAGCTCGGCCTGCGACTCGCTTTCGGTGGGTTCGACCATGAGGGTTCCGACCACCGGCCAGCTCATCGTCGGCGCATGGAATCCAAAATCCATGAGCCGTTTCGCGACGTCTTCGACCTCGATCCCGGCGCGCACCTTCCACTCCCGCAGGTCGAGGATGCACTCGTGCGCGACGCGCCCGTGGGTCCCCTTGTAGAGGATGGGAAAAAACTTTTCCAAGCGGGCTGCGATGTAGTTTGCGTTGAGGATGGCGACCTCGGTCGCATGGCGCAGCCCGTGCGGTCCCATCATGGCGATATACATCCACGAGATGACGAGGATGCCGGCACTGCCGAGCGGTGCCTGCGAGACCGGGCGCGCGCCATCGGCCAGCGGGTGGCCGGGCAGGAACGGGGCGAGGTGGGCGGCCACACCGATCGGGCCGACTCCGGGTCCGCCGCCGCCGTGCGGGATGCAGAACGTCTTGTGAAGGTTGAGGTGGCAGACATCCGCGCCGATGTCGCCCGGTCGGCAGAGCCCGACCTGCGCGTTCATGTTGGCCCCGTCCATATAGACTTGGCCGCCCGCCGCATGGACGACCTCGCAGATCTCGCGAATCCCCTCCTCGAAGACCCCGTGAGTTGATGGATACGTAACCATCACGGCCGCGAGCGCATCGCGGTGGGCGTTGGCTTTCGCGCGGAGGTCGGCGATGTCAATGTTGCCCAGCCCATCGCAGGCGACCGGAACGACCCGCATCCCGGCCATGACCGCGCTCGCTGGGTTCGTCCCGTGCGCCGAGGTCGGGATCAGGCAGACGTTGCGATGGCAATCGCCGCGCGAGCGGTGGAACCCGCGGATCGCGAGCAGCCCGGCATATTCGCCCTGCGAACCGGCATTCGGTTGGAGCGAAACCGCCGTAAACCCGGTGATCTCGGCCAGCCAGTTTTCGAGCTGCGAGGCCATTTCAAAATACCCGGCCGCTTGGTCGGTCGGCGCGAGCGGGTGCGGGGTGGCGACAGATTCCCATGTGACCGGCAGCATCTCGGATGTCGCATTGAGCTTCATCGTGCACGATCCGAGCGGGATCATCGAGGTCGTGAGCGAAAGGTCTTTCGCCTCGAGCCGCCGGATGTAGCGCAGCATCTCGGTCTCGGTGTGATGCGAGCGGAAAACCGGATGCGTGAGGAAATCGGATGTCCGGCGCAGCGCGGGTCCGATCACCTCCGGCATGTCTTCGGAAAAATCCCCCGGCGTCGCGCCGAACACCTCGAGGATGTCGGCGAGGTCTTCGATCGTCTCATCGAGCGTGATCGCGACCGCATGATCGTCGAGCTTGCGGAGGTTGATCCCGCGCGCTGAGGCGCGAAAGAGAAGCTCGTCGGCGTGACGGCTGCCGAGCCAGACCCGCACGGTGTCGAAGAACGGCCCGGGGTGAACGGCATGTCCGAGGTGCTGAAGCGACCCCGCGAGGCGGAGCGTGAGGCGGTGAACACGATCCGCGATCGCGCGGAGCCCGTCGGGGCCGTGATAGACGGCATACATCGAGGCCATGACCGCGAGGAGGACCTGGGCAGTGCAGATGTTGCTGGTCGCTTTTTCCCGGCGGATGTGCTGCTCGCGGGTCTGGAGGGTGAGCCGCAGCGCGGGGTTGCCGGCGGCGTCTTTTGAGACCCCGACAAGGCGTCCGGGCATCCGGCGCTTGTGCTCGTCGCGGGTGGCAAGGAACGCGGCGTGCGGACCGCCAAAGCCCATCGGAATTCCGAACCGCTGGGACGTGCCGACAACGATGTCCGCTCCAAACTCGCCCGGAGGGGTGATCAGCGTCAGTGCGAGAAGGTCGGTCGCGACGACCGCCAGCGCGCCGAGGTCGTGGGCGCGCGCGATCAGCGCGCCGAGGTCGCAGATCGTGCCGTCGGTCGCCGGGTATTGGAACAGCGCTCCGAAGACCGGTTCCTGCGGACCGTTTTCCGCCGGCCCGGTGAGGATCCTGATCCCAAGCGGTTCCGCGCGGGTGCGCAGCAGTGCGAGCGTCTGCGGATGGCAATGGTCGGTGACAAAGAATGCGTCGCCCCCATTGATGTCGTGGGCGAGCGCCATCGCCTCGGCGGCCGCCGTGGACTCGTCGAGCATCGAGGCGTTGGAAATCTGCATGCCCGTGAGGTCGCAGACCATCGTCTGAAAATTCAGCAGTGCCTCAAGCCGACCCTGTGCGATTTCCGCCTGGTAGGGGGTGTAGGCGGTATACCAGCCGGGGTTCTCGAGGATGTTCCGGCGGATGACCGCCGGCGTGTGCGTGCCGTGGTAGCCGGCTCCGATATACGAACGCGCGGCGACGTTGCGGTTCATGATCTGGTGGAGATCCTCGATCGCAGCCTCCTCGGTGCGCGCGGCGGGCACAGCAAGGGCGCGACCGAGCCGGATCGAAGACGGGACGGTCTGCCCGATCAGCGCGTCGAGCGTGGGCGCGCCGATCACGCCGAGCATGGATGCGATTTCTGCCGCAGACGGCCCGATATGGCGGGACGCGAACGCGCTCATCCGGCGATCTGGGCTCTGTAGGCGGCAGGATCTTTGAGCGCGGTGGCCTCGACGGGATCGGAGAGGCGGATCTTGAAAATCCATCCCTCGCCGAACGGATCGGTATTGAGGAGCGCGGGGTTCGCCTCGATCGCAGGGTTGCGCCCGACGATCTCTCCCGACACTGGAGTGTAGATGTCGCTGGCCGCCTTGACCGATTCGACGACTGCGGCGACCGCGCCCGCACGGAACGTCTTCCCGATCGCGGGAGGCTCGGCAAATACGATGTCGGTGAGCTCGGCCTGGGCGTGGTCGGTGATCCCGACCGTGCCGGTGTCTCCCTCGATGAGGATCCACTCGTGGCTCTCGGCGTAACGAAGGTTTTCTGGAACGTTCATAATGGGTTTTTTGGTAAAGCGGATTTCTCCGAAAACAAGCGCGGATTTTTTTACGGCACCTGCCACTCGATGCTTGGGATGCCGATTACGGCCGGCGCAGGGACTTTTGGACGGCGAACGAATTTCCGAGAATGTCGAAGATCCGCTGGACCGGGAGCACGCGGTTCCCGGTGTAATCGAGGTTCCCGTCCCGCCCGATGATCGCGATCGCGAACCCCTTCTCGGTCTGAAAATCATACGAGACGCGCGGGCCGTCGGACGCGATGACAAACGGGATGTTCGAGCGGACAACCCCCGGTTCGCGCGAAAATGCAACGACGCACACGGTCTTGTCGTTCGCGATCCGCTCATACATTTTTTGGAGCTGGCCGACCTGCGAGCGGAACACCCACTCGCGGGGGGAATCCGCGATAAGAACGACGACCGGACGACCGAGCAGCGATTTCGAGCTCTTGCGCGCGCCGGTCGCGTCGGTCCAGAAAAATTCGGGAGCCGGGCGAACGACCTCCGCGCGGAGGTTCGATGCGGCGAGCAGGGTGAGGACAGCGAGCAGGGTGAAGAGGATGTGTTTCATATTTTCATGAGCTCCGCCTCCTTGTGGGTGGCGTGTTTGTCGAGGGCCGCGACGAAGCGGTCGGTGAGCTTCTGGATTTCCGCCTCGGTATCGCGCAGCGAGTCCTCGGAAAGCTCACCGGATTTTTCCAGCTTTTTTGCGGCGTCCATGCCGACACGCCGGCATGAGCGGATCCTGACCCTGCCTTCCTCGGCAAGCTGGTTGACCATTTTCGCGAGGTCGCGCCGCCGCTCCTCCGAGAGCTCGGGGATCGGAATACGGATGATTTTGCCGTCCACCTGCGGGTTGATCCCGATCCGCGACTCATTGATCGCGCGCTCGATGTCGCGGACGGTCGCGCCATCGAACGGCTGGATGACAAGCAGCCGGGGCTCGGGGGCGGTGATGAGTGCAAGTGCTTTGAGCTTCATCATCGTGCCGTAGGCCAGCACGTCGAGGTTCTCGACGAGTGCCGGCGACGCCTTCCCGGTGCGGATCGAGTGGAACTCATGCACCATGAAATCCACCGCCTTCTCCATCCCCTCCTCAGCTTCAAAAACTATTTCGTCCTTGCTCATTGTTGGTCCTCCGGCTTTTCCGAGACGAGCGTCCCGACCGGTTCGCCGACGATCACTCGGCGGATGTTGTCCGGCTCGTTCATATCGAAAATAATAATCGGCATCCGGTTGTCCATGCAGAGGCTGAACGCGGTCGAATCCATGACCTGGAGCCGACGGGCAAGCGCCTCGCTGTAGGTGATGTGCGTGAACCGCCTGGCGTCCGGGTTTTTTACCGGGTCCGCGTCATAGACCCCGTCCACCTTGGTCGCCTTGAGGATGATCCCGGCACCGATCTCGTTGGCGCGGAGGGCGGCGGTCGTGTCGGTCGAGAAGAACGGGTTGCCGGTGCCGGCGACGAAGATGACGACGTGCCCGTTCTCGAGGTGGCGGATCGCGCGGCGGAGGATGAACGGTTCGGCGACGTTGTGCATCTCGATCGCGGTCTGCACCCGGACGCTGACGCCGAGGCTCTCGAGCGCGCTCATGAGGGCGAGCCCGTTGATGACCGTTGCCAGCATCCCCATGTAGTCGGCGGTCGTGCGGTTCATGCCGCGATGGCTCGCCGCGAGGCCGCGCCAGATGTTGCCGCCGCCAACAACCACCGCCAGCTCGACGCCCATCTTCTGGACGTCGGCGATCTGGCCTGCGATCTTCGAGACGATCTGCGGCGAAATATTGTCGCGGCTTCCCGGCTCGCGCAGTGCCTCGCCGCTGAGTTTCAGGACAACGCGCTTGTATCGGGGAGTGATTGAGTTGGACATGGCGGATTGCGGGCCATCCAACCCGATCAGGGCGAAACTGAAAAGGACAAATCGAACTTCGAATCCGGCGCCACAGGAAACCCACGAAGGAAATCCCCCGCAGCGAGCCGATTCCGTCCCTCGAGCTGGACCTCGGCCAGCACGAGGGTCCCCTCGCCCGCCGCCACGGCGATTCCCTCAGGACCGGATGAGAGCACCATACCAGGCGGGCCGCCGCCGGGAGCGACCGACGCGCGGTGGATTTTGAGAACCGAACCGCCGATCCGGGCGGACGCGCCCGGCCAGGGGTTCATCGCGCGCACCGTGCGGGCGAGTGCGGCGGCGGGAGCAGTCCAGTCGAGACGTCCGTCGTGGCGGCCAAGCTTCCGGGCATGTGTCGCGAGCGAGGAATCCTGCGGGGTTCGCGGGGCGGTGCCGGAGGCGAGCAGCGCGAGTGCGGAGGCGAGCGCGCCGGGCGCGATCCCGGCCAGCCGGTCGTGGAGCCAGCCGCCCGTCTCTTCCGGACCGATCGGGATGCTCCGCGTGAGCAGGATGTCCCCGGTATCGAGCCCCTCGTCCATGAACATCACCGTGATCCCGGTCTCTGCATCCCCGGAAATGATGGCCGACTGGATCGGCGAGGCGCCCCGGTGCCGGGGCAGGAGCGACGCATGAAGGTTCAGGCATCCGATGCGCGGGATGTCGAGCACCGCGCGCGGCAGGATCTGCCCGTAGGCGGCAACCACCATCACGTCAGGCAACCATCCCGCCAGCACCGAAAAATCCTTCCGAATCCGTTCCGGCTGGAACACCGGAATACCGCGCGCAACGGCCGCCATCTTGATCGCCGAAGCACGCAGCTTCATGTCGCGCCCGGCCGGACGGTCCGGCTGGGTGATCACGCCGACCACATCGTGCGAAGAGCAGCCCGCAAGAAACTCCAGCGAGGGAAGCCCGATGTCACCGGTGCCGCAAAAAACAATTTTCATCGGCAGCCAGTGAGCGGGTAATCTGGCGGCGCGTCAAGCGGCGGCTGCGTGGAGATCGGTTCGGCGACTCATCATCGAAATTTCGAGCCGTCGGAAAATCCCCGCGCGACGAACCCCTGCGGCGAAATCTCGATCCTCACCGCGCCGGCGACATCCTGTCGGAAAAGCCGGATCCCGCGTCTCTCGACCATCGCGGTCCACTCCGGGTCGGGCACTTCGGTCGCGGGGTATGCTGCCGCCGTTGTGACCATGAGCACCGGACGCACGGCATCAAGAAACACGGCCGAAACCGGAACCCCCGAGCGGTGGCGTCCGGCAACAAGGATATCCGCTGCCAGCTCGCCGGGCGACTGCGCAACAAGCCAATCTTGGGCCGACGGCCCGGCGTCGGACAAAAAAATCACGCGCGTCGCTCCGGCGTCGAGCCGGACGACGAGCACTTTGTCATCGGCCACGTTTTCGGAGATCCCCGCCGGCGGATAAAGGATTTTGAGGACGACCTCGTGGCCGATCACGATCCGGTCGCCCGCTTGGTGCAGGGATTTTGGAATGCCGAGTTCCTGCAGCCTTCGGTGCAGCCTTCCACGAACCGGCGAGCGGTCGTCGAGCACCGACTCGATCAGCAGCGGTGCCGGGAGCAGATCCATCATCCCCTCGGCCGCCCCGATATGACGGGCGTCCCCGTGGCTGATCACGATCCCCTGCGGGGCCGCCGCTCCTCGAGCGCGCAGCCAGGGCGCGACCACTCCGCCAAGTGCCCACGCGGGACCACAGTCAATGAACCAGATTTTTCCCCCGCTCTCGATCGCCGCGCCGCCGCCCGCGCCAAAATCGAAAACCGTAACGACGACGGGGGCGGATTCCGGGAGGCCGACGTAGAAGTGGGATCCCGGCAGCGCGTTCGCCAGTTGCACGACGGCCAAAAGCCCATGCGTGAACACGAGGTTCGCATTGTTAAAAACCGCCGCAAGCGGGGCGGCGAAGATCCCGCCAAACAGCGCGAGGCACGCGGTCGCCATGATCAAAAATGCGATCGGCACGATCACCAGATTCGCGGGCAGCGCGCTCAGCGAAACCATGTGGAAATAAAAGACGGTCAGCGGGAGCGACCCGACCCAGGCGGCAAGCGAAACCGCGAGCAGGCCGCCGAGATTTTCGGTCGAGTCGGTGCCGAGCTTCTGCCATCGCGTCCAGATCTGGCGGGGGACAAACGGGTCCGGGTGAACCCGGCTGCGGATCGCGTGATGCAGGGGGACGGCAAGCAGGAGGATCGCCGCCACAACGAGAAACGAAAGCTGGAACCCGGGGTTGAACAGCTCGCCGGTCCAACCCGCGAGGATCAGGAAACCGGCGGCGCAAAGCGAGTTGAACGGGATCGGGTGGCGCGACGAGACCAGGCCGATCAGAAAGATGGACGACATCTCGGCCGCGCGCACGCTCGACGGTTTCCACCCGGTGATCAGCGCATAGAAGAGGAGCGCCGGAATGATCGCGACGACCGACCAACGGCGGCTCACGCCCGCAATTTTCAGCACCTGCCAGAGGATGAGCCCGATCATCCCGACGTGCAGCCCGCTCACGGAAAACAGGTGGAACGTCCCGGTGTTGCGGAACTCCTGCTGGAGCCCGTCGGGGATTGATGCCGTGACCCCGAGGACCATCCCGGCAAGCAGGTTGCAGACGACCGGATCGTCGCCGATCCCCGCGCGCAACGTTCGCTCCATCCACGCGCGGCAGCGCGACGCAACCGCAGGCAGATAATACCACCGCGCGCGACGCAGGATCTCCACGTCGCCCGCCGACGCGACCCCGATCTCGCAGGTGATCCCGTTCGTCCGCATCCACGACCGCGCGTCAAAGGCGGCGGGGTTTCGCGGCGCTGGGATGGCTTCGATCCCGCCGATGACCCGCACGGTGTCACCGCGTCCGGGGGCCGGTGCCTTCAGCGTCAGCAAGACGTCGGCCGCACACGGGAACACATGCCCGCCGAATTCGACGGTCTCCGCGCGAAGCACAACCCGCACGCGGTCTTTGCCATACGGCGACGGGTCCGACACGATCCGGCCGGTCGCCGCGCAAAGCGTGCGCCCGCCGCCAACGCTCTCCGCAAGCCTCCATGCGGTGGACTCGCGGGTCTGCCAAACGTGCGCGCACGCAAACCCACAGGCGACCGCAAAATAGATGGCAGGGCTCCTGCGCAAAAATATCCACGCAACCAGCGCGGCGGCCGCCCCACCAAAAAACCCCGCCGAGCCGGCAGCAGAAAATTCCCCCGCGAGGATCCCAGCCATCGCGGCCAGCAGGAGGCCAAGGAACGGCAGCCTCTGGCGAAAAATCACGGGGCTCGGGCGCACTTGCCCGGCAGCACTAGCCGCATTTGCCGCGCATGCCAACGGGAATCCCCCCGGCGCGCTTGCGAGATCTCTCCGGCTGTGGAAGAAATTGGCGCGTGGCAGATTTCCATCAATCCGGCTCAATCACAACCCTTCACCGACTCGGAATCCCGGATATCGGGCGGCTGGAGCGCGAACTGACGGGGTTTTCCGACGCGCGGCCGATCACCCTGATCCTGCCCTGTCACACCGGCGAGGTCGGCACCGCCGGGCTCGATTCGATCATCTGCGAGCTTGCACTGGTGCCCTACCTCAAACGGATCATCGTCGGAATTGACGGCGCGACCCGACGACGCGACTGGGATGCCGCGCGCGCATACTTCGGCCGGCTTCCTCAACGACCACTCCTCATCTGGAACGACGGGCCGCGCATGAAAGAACTCTTCCGCACGCTCGCGGAAGCCGGGTTCGATCCGGGCCCGCCCGGCAAGGGTCGGAACGTTCGGATCTGCTTCGGATCCGCCCTTGCCGACGAAAAGCAGGGCGTGATCGCGGTCCACGATTGCGACATCCTCGCCTACAGCCGGGAAATCCTTGCCCGGCTTTGCTATCCGCTCGCGCATCCAAATTGGGGATTCCGCTTCTGCAAGGGCTACTACGCGCGGGTGAGCGACCGACTCGATGGACGCCTGACGCGACTGCTGCTCACCCCGCTGCTCGACACCCTCCGGAGCCAGATTGCCCCGCATCGCGGCCTCGCGTATCTGGAACATTTCCGCTACCCGCTTTCCGGGGAATGCGCACTCGACATGGACGTCGCCCGACGGGCGGGCATCCCCGGCGACTGGTCGCTCGAGGTCGGGATGCTTGCGGAAGTCGCCCGCCACCTCCCGCCCGGCGCGATCTGCCAATCCGAACTCTGCGAAAATTACGATCACAAGCACCGGGATCTCTCGCCGGGAGATATCGACCGGGGGCTTGGAAAAATGGCGACCGACATCGCGCTCTCGATTTTTCGTGAGCTCGGACGGCAGGGTGCCCACATGGATGCAGGGCTCCTCGACGGCCTCCCCGACGCCTACGCCCGCCAGGCCGGGGAATGCCTCCGGCACTATGCCGCCGACGCCGCGATCAACGGCCTGCTCTACCCGCGCGACGACGAGGAACTCGCGGTGGATACCTTCGTTCGCTGCATCCGCGCGGCAATGGCTTCGCTCGGAAAAAATCCGAAGGCCGACATCATCCCCCCAAGCTGGAGTCTCGTCGAGCAGGCTCTGCCGGCATTTCTTCCCAGCCTCGCCGAGGCGGTTCGCAGGGACAACGCCTGATTTCGCTCCTGCGCCACATGGCAGCGACACGGCAGCCGGAGTGCTCAAAAACGCTTTCGCTCGGCCAATGCGAGGGCTCCGAGTGCCGTCTCGCGGCACTGGCCGCTGGGCGGGGCGCAATTTTCCGCGAGGTTTCGGGCGCGGTGATCCGGCTGTTTTTTTAACAACGGTCGATGCCGCCACCGCCGCCCGCAGCATCCTCCGCGAATTCGGAGACGACCTTGCGGGCGCGATCGGCCTGCACGCCGGCCCGGTGCGGATCGGCCTGCACCCGGTCACCGTGACCACCGTGGTCCGCGGCGAGCACTCCGCGAAATCCGACGACCTTGCAGTGCTTTCTCCCGCCGGGCTGATCTACGCGTCGGAGGCTTTTGCGGCACTCCTCGGGCTTGGTGGGCATCACGACAGCGTCGCAGAATTCCTCGGCTTCCGCCCGCTGGGCGATGGCGGTGCCCGCGAACCGATATTTCAAATTCTTCCCTGAAACAGAATCACCCAGACCCTCGCGAGCACGGCGGGGCTGGGTCACCGAATTTTCATGACACCCGGCACACGACCTCACCCTCGACGCGCAGGTCGCCGCCGAGCATCCGGCAGAAAACATTTTCGAGCCTCCAGCCGGACTCGTTCGATCTAACTCCCCGGCCGCCGACTGCGGGGACGCCGCCGCCGGACAGGATTGGCGCGATGTAAAAAACTGCCCGGTCGACCAGCCCGCGATCAAACGCCTCGCCGAGCGTGCGCCCGCCGCCCTCGATCAGCACTTTTTGCACTCCGCTCCGCCCCAACCTCCGCAAAACCTCCCGCAGCGAGACCCCTTGGAAGACGAGGGTTTTTGCGCGATGCCGGTCGGTGAAGATCCGGCTGTCGGCGGGAAGGTTGCCCGACCGGGTCCAGACCGCGCGGAGCGGTTGGGCGGTGGAGGGCATCCCGCGCAACGTGAGCCGGGGGTTGTCAGTGCGGACTGTTTCGCCGCCGACGAGGATTGCTCCGCAGGTCGCGCGCAGCCGCATCGCGTCACGTCGGGATTCCTCCGATGTGATCCACCGTCGGCCGGGCGGCGACGCGATTTGCCCGTCCAATGTCATCCCCGCTTTCGCAACAACAAACGGCAGGCCGGTCGCGATCCATTTGTTCCATGCCTCGTTGATTCCCGCGCACCCGGCGGCCAGCACGCCGGATGTCACACAGACCCCGGCCGCCTCGAGAATCCTGTCCGCCCGGCCTGCGTGCGCGGGGTTCGGATCGCGCGCGCCATAGACGACCCGAGCGATCCCCGCGCGGATGATCGCGTCCGTGCAGGGCGGGGTGCGGCCGCTGGTTGAGCATGGTTCGAGGGTCACGTAGAGCGTTGCTCCACGCGCGATGGCCGGGGATTTCAGCCTCGCCAGCGCCTCGATTTCCGCATGCGGCAAGCCGGCAGCGCGGTGCCATCCGCACGACATGATCCGCCGTCCCTTGACGACCACCGCCCCCACGGCGGGATTCGGCAGCGTGCGTCCGATCCCCCGACAAGCCTCCGCCAGCGCGGCTTTCATAAATTTCACATCTATCGCAGCGGATCGATCATCCGCTTCCGGCTTCCCGCTCGCATCAGAAAAACCAAGAGGACGGAGGGTTCCGCGCAAAAAGCAATTCTCTTCCATCAAAAATTCACCATGCAAAATCCCAATCTCCCGCTACCTGTCCATGCCAAGGATTTTCCTGGCTTCGCCTTCGAGCGCAGGAGGCACTTGAGTGCGCAGTCGAACGTCACAAGTTTCCGGTGCTGTATCATGTCGGGATTGCTTGAAGAATGTGACTCACGGTAGGTGGCGGCGAACAGAAATCAATATCCCACGAAAAGCGCGAGTCCATCAGGTTCTGCATCGCATACGCGATCTCCCGCAGCAGCGCAGTCCGGCGCTCGTCCGCGACGTCGAGCCGCCAGCCGTCAATCCCGTCGCTTGGCTCTCCGTCGTCGTTCGGATCCATCCATCACTTCGTCGCCTTGCTCTTTGCCTTCTAGCCTCTAACCTTCTCGCTCTTCGCAGAGTCAACTGACCAATGGAACCGAAAAACAATCGATCTGGAAAAACTCTTGCTCACCGTCTCGCGGCAAAACGGGCGGATACTGCGGAATCCCCCGAACCGACCCGCGCGGAAGTCGTCCAGCACAATCAGTTCCGTCCGCAGCGTGACCCCGGACGCCTGCCGACCGTCGCGACCGCGCCATCAAAGCAGGGAGAGGGAGCCACTCCAGACGCTCAGGCAAAGCCCGCACGGGCGCTACCGAAGCTCTCCTCTCGCGCCGCCCGGCGCGGGCGCATCGCGACTTGGAGGCTCCTCCGCCCGGTCCTTCGCTGGCAGCGCCGAACCCCGCCTTCGAAAGTTCTCGCCTGCTATTTCGGCGTGCTCGGCGTCGTGTCACTCGCTGCCATTGCAGTTTTCGTGTGGCCGTCGCCCCCGCCACCCGCGCAGCGTTCGGCACCGCTGTCCGCGCCCTCGGGGGTCACGATGCAGCTTGGGGTTCCCGCGCGCAAGGCCGTGCGCGATCCTCTGCCGGACTCTGCGGCAGTCGCGCAACTTCAGGACCGCGCCGACGCGGAATTCCACGCCGGCAACTATGCCGCCGCCGAAAAAAGCTTCCGCGAACTCCTCCCCTCGGCCCGCTTCCGCCCGCTCACCGGGTTCCAGATTTTCCTCTGCCTGCTCAAACAGGGGAAATCCGCCGAGGCTTCGATCATGGCGAACAAATTTCCCGCCGGCCCGGGCGCGAAAAATCCCTCCGGTCAATACGTCGCGGCCGCGCTCGCGATCACAAACGGGCGTCCCGACGACGCGCGCGCCGCCGTGGAGGCCGCCCGCAGGCAGTTCCCGACGATCTGCCCGCTCTACGACCGCGCGCTCGCCGCCGCACTCGCACCGGCAATCCGCCAGAACCCGCCAGAATAGAAGCGTGACGATCTTCTGGATTCTGCGAGAATCCCGCTGATGAAATTTCCAAAATCACCTGCGGAAAAACTCGCGGGGATCGTTTATCTCCCCCGGATGTTCGAAAAAATCCGTCTCATGGAGTCAGGTGCCCTGCCCCCCGATCTTCATGCCAACCTCGGCAAGGGGTTCGACGAACGGTGCGCGAAATTTCTCGGTGTGGACTACGCAGCACTGCGGGCCGCCGTGCTTGGCGGGCTCGATGATGCCGGGGTGCTTGACTGGTGCTTCCGGCACGGTCGCAAGCCGACGGACGACGAAATCGAGGTCTGGAACGACTTCATGCGGAAGCGCGGTTGGAACGACAATGACGCCGATATCCTCGCCCGCAGAAAAATTGAAAGCGGCTTCTCCACCCGCGACGACATCCGAACGATGTTCGAGTATATCGACGCCGACGAGGGCCGAATGTAGGCCATTGCCAGCCCGCCGCACGGAACCTGACAGTATTCTTATCAACGTGAACCAACCAAAAATTCCCTCCGAACCCCGCACTATCGTTCTGTTCGGAATTCCGTTCCACGATGTCACCATGCCCGAAACCCTCGGGTGGATCGACCACATGATCGCCGCGCGGCAGCCATCCTACCTCGTCACCGCAAATCTCGACTTCGCAGCGCAGGCGAGCGAGGACGTCGAGCTCCAGAGGATTCTGGTCGAGGCCGAACTCGTCCTCTGCGATGGCACCCCGCTCGTCTGGGCGTCCCGCCTCACCGGCAAGCCGCTCCGCGAGCGCGTCGCCGGCTCGGACCTCGTCCCGACGCTCGCCGCCCACGCGGAAAAAATGGGCTACAAAATTTTCCTCCTCGGCGGTGAGGAATCCGTCCTCATGCGCGCGGCGGAGAACCTCGGACGCCTCCACCCCGGACTGCCGCCCGTGCGGTATTTTTCGCCTCCGTTCGCCCCGCTGCACGAATTCGACAACGACAAAATCATCCAGGCGATCCGCGACGCGGCCCCGGACATCCTGCTCGTCGCGTTCGGATGTCCGAAGCAGGAGAAATGGATTTACATGCATTACCGGACGCTGGGTGTCCCGTGCTGCGTCGGTGTCGGAGCGACAGTGGATTTCCTTGCCGGGAAGGTTTCGCGCGCCCCGGCATGGGTCGCCCGGATCGGGATGGAATGGGTTTACCGGATGCTCCAGGAACCGAATCGGCTGGTCGGTCGCTACCTGAAGGATATCGTTTTTCTCGTGCGTCAAAGCTGGCGCGAAAGCCGCGCGATCACGTCCGGAGGATCCCTCGCAGCCCTCGACCGATCGAAGGTTCCGTTTGCCCCGCCCGAAGGCATTGAGATCGTCCAGTGGAGCGGGATCCTCGCAGCCGGCTGCGCCAAGGAGTTTCCCGTCCCCTCGCTCCGTGCCCCCTTCATGATCGACCTCTCGTGTGTTACGTCGGTTGACAGCCACGGGCTGGGCCTCCTCCTACGCGTGATCCGTCGAGCATGGGCCGCGAATGTCGTCGGCTGCTTCCTCGCGCCCTCGCCAGCCGTCCGCGTCGTCGTCGAGGTTACCCGCCTTGACCGCATCCTCCCATTCGCAAGCGATATGGAGGAAGCCCGGAAAATGATCGCAGCCGACGTCGCCGCCGTCAAAGCCCGCCCGGTCACCAGCGAACTCGACGGCGCGGTCATCTTCAAACTCCCGCCGCGCATCGCCGCCGAAATCGCCGAAAGCTACGGCCAGTCGGTTAGAAGCACATGGGAGACCCGCCCGGAACTCCGCGAAATCGTCTTCGACCTCGCCGAAACCAAATTCATCGACAGCTCGGGCCTCGGGTTCTTCATCCGCAGCCACCGCATGGTCGGCCAGCGGACGGGCGGACGCCTCCGCCTGATCAACCTGCAGGACAACGTCGCGAACGTCATCAAAGTCGCAAAGCTCGACTCGGTCCTCCTGCCGCGACCTTGAACCACACAGATCCCGCCAGGCTCGCTGGGTGGATTTATCCCCGGCAGGATGCGGGCGAGTGCAGGCAGGGATGCCAGCGCTCCCGAGGAATTCTGCGGCGTCGGAACGCGGGTGTTTGGCGGGAAGCTTTCCAGTGCTTCGAGGCCGAACATCCTCCTCCTCGCGTCCGACCACGGCCATTTCCTCGGCCAGCACGGGCTCGTCGCCAAGGCGGTCCACATGTATGAGGAGCGAGGAGCCGATGCGGATGCCCCGGATCTCCGCCGCGTGAAATCCCGCGAATCCGCATTGACGCGCTGCGAGGCATGTCCTTTAATTCCGGTCCTTCCAGATAAAAAAACCAACAAACCAAAGAAACACATCACATGATCAAAATCGGTATTAACGGCTTCGGACGCATCGGACGCATGGTCTTCCGCGCGGCGGTCAAAAACTTCGGCAATGACATCCAAGTGGTCGCCATCAACGACCTGCTCGAGCCCAGCTATCTTGCCTACATGCTCAAATACGATTCGGTCCACGGCCGCTTCGACGGAGAAATTTCGGTCGATGGCAACGACCTCGTCGTCAACGGCAACAAAATCCGCCTCACCGCCGTCAAGGATCCGTCCACCCTCAAATGGGACGAAGTCGGCGCGGAGGTCGTTGTGGAGTCCACCGGGCTCTTCCTGGACAAGGTGACCGCCGAGGCCCACATCAAGGCCGGCGCGAAGAAGGTCATCCTCTCGGCCCCTTCAAAAGACGACACACCGATGTTTGTCTATGGCGTGAACGACAAGAGCTACGCCGGCGAATCGATCATCTCGAACGCGAGCTGCACGACAAACTGCCTCGCCCCGCTCGCCAAGGTCATCAACGACACGTTCGGCATCAAGCGCGGGCTCATGACGACGGTCCACGCCGCGACCGCGACCCAGCGGACGGTTGACGGCCCGAGCCACAAGGACTGGCGCGGTGGACGCGGCATCCTCGAAAACATCATCCCGTCCTCGACCGGTGCCGCGAAGGCGGTCGGCAAGGTCATTCCGTCGCTGAACAAAAAGCTGACCGGCATGGCGTTCCGCGTCCCGACCTCCGACGTCTCGGTCGTGGACCTCACGGTCGAGCTCGAGAAGCCGGCCAGCTACGAGGAAATCTGCGCCGCCATCAAGGCCGCATCCGAAGGCCCGCTCAAGGGGATCCTCGGCTACACCGACGAGAAGGTCGTCAGCACGGACTTCCGCGGCGAGACCCAAACATCGGTCTTCGACGCCGAGGCCGGCATCGCGCTCGACCCCACATTCGTCAAGCTCGTCTCCTGGTATGACAACGAATGGGGCTATTCGAACAAAGTGCTCGAAATGGCCCGAGTCATCGCTAAATAAGTAATACAAATTTGAAATTTGTAATGTGAAATGAGGAATGGACCCGAGGGGAACGTCTCGCTTGAAAAGAGCTATTCGTTCGCCCTCGGGATCATTCGCCTTGGCTCGTTTCTGCAAAGGCATAAGCGCGAGTTCAACCTCTCGCGACAGCTCGTGAGGTCAGGAACCAGCGTGGGTGCGAATCTTGAAGAAGCCCAGGCCGCACAGTCCCGTCCCGACTTCCACACGAAAATCTGCAATGCAGCCAAGGATGCACGCGAATCCCACTACTGGCTCCGGCTGATACGGGACAATTTTCCGAATGCCCGAGACGATGCTTCGACTCTTCTTCAGCAGGCAGAGGAACTCGTCAAAATCCTCACATCCATCACAAAAAACCAAAGCTCAATAATTCCAAATTCCCCATTCCAAATTCCCAATTTTTCTTATGAAGAAGTCCATCAAAGACCTCAATCTCACCGGCAAGCGCGTCCTCATGCGCGTCGATTTCAACGTTCCGCAGGACAAGGCAACCGGGGCGATCACGAACCCGCAGCGGATCGTCGCGGCGGTTCCCACAATCCAATATGCGCTCGAACACGGCGCGTCGGTCATCCTCATGAGCCATCTCGGACGTCCGGACGGCGAGCGGGTTGAGAAGTTCTCGCTGCGCCCGGTGGCCGACAAGCTGCCCGAGCTCCTCGGACGTCCGGTGAAATTTCTTTCCGACTGCGTCGGGCCAGACGTTGAGGCCGCGTGCGCGGCGATCCAGCCGGGCGAGGTCATCCTTCTCGAAAACCTTCGCTTTCACCTCGAGGAGGAAGGGAAGCGGAAAAACCCGGACGGCTCGTCCACGAAGGCCGATTCCGTGAAGGTCGCGGAGTTCCGCGCGAGCCTCACCAAGCTCGGCGACGTCTTTGTGAGCGACGCGTTCGGGACCGCGCACCGCGCGCACTCGTCGGTTGTCGGCGTCGCGCTTCCCGATAAGGTCGCGGGATTTTTAATGCAGAAGGAACTCGATGCGTTCGCGGCGGTCCTCGACCATCCGAAGCGCCCGCTGCTCGCGATCCTCGGCGGCGCAAAAGTTGCCGACAAAATCCCGCTCATCAGCAACCTCCTCGACATCGCAAACGAGATCATCATCGGTGGTGGCATGGCCTACACGTTCAAAAAGGTCATTGATAACATGCCGGTCGGAGCCAGCCTGTTCGACCCTGAGGGCGCGAAGATCGTTCCCGAACTCATGGCGAAAGCGAAGGAAAAGGGCGTGCAGATCCACCTCCCGGTGGATTTTGTCTGCGCGGACAAATTTGCCGCCGACGCGGAGATCCGCGAGTCCGACGACTCGGCCGGGATCCCCGACGGCTGGATGGGCCTTGATGTCGGGCCGAAAAGCCAGGCAATTTTTTCCGAAGTGATCGGACGAGCGAAGACGATCATCTGGAACGGTCCGGCCGGCGTCTTCGAGTTCGACCGGTTTGCCGACGGCACGAAGAGCATGGCCGACGCAGTCGCTGCCGCCACAGCCAACGGCGCGATCAGCGTGGTCGGCGGTGGAGATACCGCGACCGCCGCAAAAAAGTTTGGTGTTGCGAACAAGGTCAGCCATTGCTCGACCGGCGGCGGTGCCTCGCTCGAACTTCTCGAGGGGAAGTCGCTCCCCGGAGTCGCCGCGCTGGACGAAAAATAATTCCTTTA
>DYRS01000127.1 GCA_020718585.1 Chthoniobacter flavus | reverse complement strand
CGGAGTTCACGTAGATCACGTCGAGCTGGCTGTAGAACCAGTGCATGAAATTCCACGTAAGCGTCTCCATGAACGAGTCGTCGGTGAGGATCCGCACGTATTGCGGGAAGTCGGTGTGGTAGATCCCGATCACCCGGAGCCCGAGAGCCTTCGCGGCCGCGAGCGCGCTGAGCCCGGTCGGTCCCGGCGTGCTGATAATGACCTCGGAAAATCCGCCGCGTTCGAGGTGGTCGAAGATCTCGAGGACCGGCGGGAAACTCAGCCGCTGGAGCTCGTATTCTGGAAGCTCAAACTCGCCGATCGGCTCAAAGTTCTTGAGCGGGATCCCGTGGTCGGCGACCTCCGACCGGCAGGTCATGACCGTGATGTCGTGGCCGGCTGCGACCCCGGCGGCGGTCATCTTGCGGATCGTGGTGGCGACGCCATTCACATCTTCGAGCGTGTCGGTGAACCACGCGCGCTTCCGGTTTTTGAGAATGTCGGGGACCGTACCCGTGAGCGCGTCGGCCGCCCCGCGGAGGAGGTCGCGGCTCGGGAGCCGATAGGCGTGGATATACGGGCTCAGCACGCCGACGACCGGTGCGAGCGGGATCACCGACTGGATGCTTTCGAGGAATTTGCCGCCAGCGATCTGCTGGATGAACTGGGTGACGAGCCGGTAGCCGAGCTGGTTCGCGATGAGGTTCGCCATGAGGAATGCACGGCGCTCGGGCTCGGCGACCCCGGCTGTCACGCGCGCAAGCGAGGCCTTCATCTCCGGATGGTTGAACGTCGCGGCAAGGTCCTTCCAGATCGAGCAGGTGCCGACCTTCGCGATCTCGAAGATTTTTCCGGTGGCGATCCCCTGGGCGAGGAACCCAAGCTTGTCCCCGAGCGAGAATTCCGTCGGATCCCTGCCCTCCATGAACCGCGAAAAAATCTTTTCCATGAGCCCTGCGGTCGGGTTCCCGGGCTTGCGGGCAAGCCGGGCCTTGGCGTATTGGAACGCCGTGCTGTAGGTCCCGTGCGCCATCGCAAGCGGGTTGCCGGGCTCGCCGCCGGGCGCACAGTCGCCGGACCGGATGCGCGAGAGAAACTCCGCCGCATCCGCGCAGCGCGGAGTGCCGGTGAACGCCCTCGCGAGGCACGTCCCGCCGTGGTCGTCGGAACCGCCGACAAACACTTTTTTCCATGGCTCCGGGTGGGTCGGGTCGAGCCCGGTGCGGGCGTTGAAGATCTCAATGTGGCGTGGAGTGAGCGCGCCGAGCGACTCCATTGCCGCGCGGCTGACGAGCCGGCTGTAGCGTCCGTTGATCCCCTCGAAATGCCGGAACAGGAGGGCGAGCTTCTGGACGTGGAGCGGGGTCAGCTTCTCGTTGACACTTTGGAACGGATGCGCCACCGCATGCGCGATCTCCTGCTCGGCGAGCAGCGCGCGCATGTCGTAGATGCTCTCCCGCGCGTCCTGCAGCAGCCGGTGCTGGGCCTCGGTGATCCCCCACACCAAAATGTGGATCTTGCACTCGTCCTCCGGAAAATAAACCGTCACCTCCTCGCCGATGATCACACCCGGCAGGTGCGCGATCTCGAGACTCCCGCCGATCGTGTTGTTGTCGGTCAGCGTCACAAAATCCATCCCCGCAGCCCGCAGGTGCCGGTAGGTCGCAAGCGGGTCGGAGTAGCTCGCCGGAAAATCCAGCCGCCGCAGCAGCCAGTCGGCCGCCCGGTCGCTGTGGCGGGAGTGAACATTGAGATCGGCGCGTGTGGCGGACGGAGTCATCTGGTTGTGCGCCGCTCGGCGCACCCCATCTCATAGTTTATCGTCCGTCCGGCGGCAAGCCCGTTGCCAGAAAACTAGGGTTCCCCCAGGACCAATTCGCGAGGAGCGGCGACGTTCCAAGGGGGGTATTCTTACCGCCAGATGCGCCCGATCATCCGCAGCCGACCGACGCGATTTCCTCCACGATCCGCACAAATGCGTCCTTCGGCGAGGCGGCTTTTGTGATCGGGCGGCCGATCACAAGGAAGTCGGCACCGAGACGGACCGCCTCGGCCGGAGTCATGATGCGGTGCTGGTCGCCGACGTCGCTGCCAGCCGGGCGCACGCCGGGAATCACAAGAACAAGGTCCGGCCCGAACGCTGCCCGCAGGAGCGCGATCTCGTGCGGACTGGCAACCACGCCGCGCAGGCCGCAGCCGACACCCATCCCTGCAAGCCGCGCGACCTGGGCCGCCGCCGTGCCGGGCACGCCGACGGCATCGAGCGTCGCATCGTCCATGCTGGTGAGCACGGTGACACCCAGAACGAGCGTCTTCGTGCCCGCCGCCGGTACCAGCGCGGCCGCAACCATGGTCGGGCCGCCGCACAGGTGGATCGTCGTCATGTCCACACCAAGCGCGACCGCCGAGCGCACGGCTTCGTTCGCGGTATTTGGGATGTCGTGAAATTTCAAATCCAGGAACACCCTCGAGCCGCGTGACCGGATTTCATTGACGATCGAAGGTCCCGCCGCCGTGAAGAGCTGCAGGCCGATTTTGAAAACGCAGCCCTCCGAGGCAAGCGAATCAACCAGCCGGAGAGCGGACTCCGCATCCGGAGCGTCCACAGCAACGATAATTTTTTCTTTCGGGCAAACGGGCATTGGCGGATGGGTAGTCCGGCATGACAGGGCAGGTCCGCACCAAAGTCAATTCTCTCCCCACTCTGCCAGCGACCAGCCGCGCGCTTCGAAAAATGCAAACCGAAGGTGGGCCTCCCGCCCGTTGAGAGGCGAGCCTCGTAATAAACAAGGCGTCGCATACGGCGGGACGCCCGTGCCCCTTGGAAGATCCCGGCCATCAGAGATGCGCCCACCGGGCCAAGGCTCCCGAATCGGTTGTTGCCGGGGACCAGGATTTCTGCGCGGAATGCACCGATGGTTCACGCCGATATTTTGTATTTGGGGTCGTTGAGGTGCGAGGCGATGCACGGGCCGTCGGGATCGAAGATTCTGACCGATGCGCCGGTTGACAACCACGGGCGGGGCGGCGCGTTTTCTCCGACCGACCTCACGGCGACCTCGCTGGGTGCCTGCATGGCGACGGTCATGGGGATCGTGGCCGCCGAGCACGGGGTTTCGCTCGAGGGCATGCGAGTGGGGGTGGACAAAACGATATCGGACGACATGCCGCGACGGATCGCAAAAATCGAGGTCGCGTTCACGATTCCGCTACCGCCCGACCATCCGAAGCGCGGCGTTCTCGAGGCGGCGGCGCTGGCGTGTCCGGTTCACCACAGCCTGCATCCCGACATCAAGCAGGTCGTGTTTTTCGACTGGGCGGGGTAGAGGCATGGCAAACACCACGAAGCTGACAACGCTGCCCGGCGGGCTGCGTGTGGCCACCTGCGAGATGCCGCACGCGCAGACTGCGGCGATGGGAATCTGGGCGTCGGTCGGCGGACGCCACGAGCCGGCCCGGCTGAACGGGATCTCGCACTTTATCGAGCACATGCTCTTCAAGGGCACCGGCAAGCGGTCGGCAAAACGGATCATGCAGGAGATCGAGGGCGTGGGCGGGGACATGAACGCCTACACGTCGGAGGAACGGACGTGCTACTACGCGACGGCCGCCGAAGAATTTTTTCCGCGCGTCTGCGACGTCCTCTGCGACATCTACACCGACCCGAAATTTAGCGGTCGCGACATCGAGCGCGAGCGTGGGGTGATCGCGGAGGAGATCCAGATGTATCGCGACGAGCCGTCCTCCCAGGTCCAGGAGCTGCTGAATGCGACGTTCTGGCCGGGTCATCCGCTCGGACGTCCGATTACGGGCACGGTCGAGACGGTCGGAGCGCTCGGGCGCGGGGATTTTCTCGAATACCGCGCGAGCCACTACCATGCCGCAAGCACGGTTGTGTCAGCGGCAGGGAAGATCAGCCACGAGGAGGTGGTCGGGCGGGTTGCACGCCGGCTCTCCGCACTCGAATCCGGCCGCAGGCCGTCGGCAAAGTCGGCACCGAAACCGGCGACCAGCCCGCGCCTGAAGGTCGAGGCCCGCGATGTGCAGCAGACCCAGGTGGCGATGGCGATGGCCGCCCCCGGCCACAAGGACGAGGACCGCTTCGCCTATCACCTGATGCACGTCATCCTGGGCGGAAATGCCAGCTCGAGGCTTTTTCAGGAGCTGCGCGAAAAGCGCGGGCTCTGCTACTCGGTGAGCACGCATCCCCTCACGCTCGACGACGGGGGCGCCCTCAACATCTCGGCCGGCCTCGACCGGAAGAACATCGAACGCTCACTGCGGCTCATCCTTGACGAATTCGCGCGGCTGCGCGAATTCCCGGTCGGTCCGGCCGAGCTCAAACGCGCGAAGGAATTCTCGGTCGGCTCAAGCCGGATGTCGCTCGAGCGCTCGTCCAGCCAGAACATGCGCCTCGGGAGCTCGGTTCTCGTCCATGGCAAAATCGTGGACCCGGAATCCGTGCATGAAAAGATCCGCGCGGTGACGACCGACGATGTCCGCGAGGTTGCGCGCCGGGTGCTCGATCCCGCAGGCATCGCGCTCGCGCTTGTCGGCCCGTCCCCGGACGAGACGATGCTTGCCCGCGTGCTCGGGCTCTGAGCGCGGGAAATGCGGACGGCAGGCGGACAGGCTTGATCGCGAAACGATCACATGCCATCCGGCATGGTTCAGCTTCGGGCCATGCTACCGCGACCAGGTTGGCTCACCGACTTTTCCAAGCCCGGTCACGATCGTTGTCTGGCGGCCCTTGACCGTGTCGAGGAGGACGAGCGACGAGCCGGCGCTGAAGATCAGGTGGCGTGAATCCACGCCCCAGACCGGATCCTCCCCCTGGGCGACCACGCGGGCACTGCCGGAGGCGAGGTCGAGGACCGCGATCGAAAACCCGCCCTGCCTCACGGTGAAAGCAATTTTTTTGCCATCCGGCGACCAGCTCGGCTCAGTGCAGTAGCCGTAGCCGGTCGCGATGGGGCGTCCGCTGCCGCCGCCGGAGCCGATGCGGAAGAGCTGCGGCCCGCCGCGCTCGTCCGACGAATAGACGATCTCCGAGCCGTTCGGCGACCACGACGGGGAGGATTCGACGCCGCCCGTGCGGGTGAGCCTGTGCGCGCCCGCGCCGCTCGCGCCCGCCACGTAGAGCTCAGGGTTTCCATCCTTGCTGCCGGTGAAGGCGATTCGGCCGCCGTCGGGCGAGAAGGCCGCACCGGAATTTGTGCCCGGAAATTTGATGATCCGGTTCCGCGCGCCGCTGGCGAGGTCCACAAGGTAAATATCCGCATACCCGCTCTGGTAGCCGGTGTAGGCGAGCTTCGACCCGTCGGGAGAGATCGCCGGGGCGACGCTGATCGCGCCGTCGTTCGTGAGCTGCTTCGCATTTTCGCCGTCGTAATCAGCGGTGCAGATTTCCTTGCGCCCGGTCCGTGCCGACGAGAACGCGATTTTCGTCGAGGCGATCCCCTTGTTTCCGGTGAGCGTCTCGACGATGTCGTCGGAAAACTTGTGCGCCGCCTGCCGGGTGTTCCCCGCGTAGGATTTGCGGAGGACGACTCCGCCGCCCGCGTCGGTGACCGTGCCCTGGAGGTCAGCGGCACCGGCCGTCGCCGCGATCGTGAAGCTCGCACGCGCGGCAGGCGTGATCGCAAAAAGCCCGGAAAGATCGAGGTCGTTCTGGACGACTTTTGCGGCCGCCGGTCCCGCCGCGCCGCCGAACGGCTGGATCAGGACGCTGGTCGCATCGCTTTTTCTCACGGTGATCGTCGTCTCTTCCGACACGGCAAAAAGCGGCAGCATTGCGGCGAGAACGGGCAGCAGGCGTAGGAATTTCATGCGCCATTGATTCGCAAACCCGCCGGTGTTTGACAAGCCCTACCATCGGCAAAAACGGGGGAGACGGGACGCGCGCTCCACATTGATCGGCAGTCGGAATGTGAACGTGTTGCCCTTGCCGGGGGTCGAGGTGGCGACGATCATTCCGCCCATCGCCTCGGCAAGCCGTTGTCGAGATCGCCAGCCCGAGCCTGGCACCCTCGAACGAACGGTTCAGCGTCGAGTCGCCCTGCGTGAACGGGCGGAACAGGAGGTCGAGAGTCGCGGGGGTAATCCCGGAGCCGGTGTCGGTCACGGAAAAGTCCATAAGCTAGCCCCACTTCGCGGACTGGAGGGGTTGGAAGGCCGGAGGGCCGCTATTTTGC
>DYRS01000126.1 GCA_020718585.1 Chthoniobacter flavus | reverse complement strand
CGGCAGCCTACGAACGCCGCCGCCAATAGCCCGCGATCAACGCGCCGTTGCCGCTGCGACGATCGAGGTGCTTCGCACGGAATCTTTTCGGCGGCGGCGGCTTGCGCCGCTTGGCAGCGGCCTTGCGGCTGACGCCGCAGGCCCAAGAATCATCGTCTTTTTTAGGTGACGACACCTCACCCAATCCCTTCCCAGTTGTGGGAGGGATGACGGCTGGAAAGAAAAGTTACTTCGCGGCAGCGTGCCCGTTGCGCTGGCCTGCAATCAGGGTCTCGACGACTTCAACGATCTTCTGTTGTTGATGGCGGGGCAGGCGACTGACTTCCTCAAAAACCTGTTGGGCTTTGCCCACCGGACCGCCTTTGCGCTTTGGCTTGGCGTCGAGTCCAAGCAGTTCGTCGGTGGAAACCTTCAAGGCTTCGGCGAGCTTCGCCAGGTCGTCCGGGCGCAGTGCCACGGTGCTACGTTCCCATCCTGCGTATGCCTGTTGGGTAACGCCAATCATCTCGGCGAGTTGAGTCTGTGAATAGCCGCGCTGTTGGCGAATGGCGCAGAGCCGTTCGCCGAAAGGCGATCTCTTGAGTTTGGGTGGTCGGCCTCCGGGCATGGCGACACTATACGGGTCGTTACCGGAAACGGCGTAAAACGCTTGCATAATTACAAGCAATACAGTATCTATGTGGCATGTCAAAAATCTTCTCTTCCGACTTGACGGCCATTTTACAGGACGGGCTTGCGCCGGAGGCGCTCGCCCATCTGGAACGCGACCGCTGGCCGGAGTTCGAGCGGGAGTTGCGGACACGGCGCAACCGCAAGGCGCACTTCGATCTTTGCACTTGGCACATCGAGCGGCCCCGCTGGGCGTGGCTCATCTGGAAATGCCGCAAGTGGAATGAGGTCGAGAAGGTCCTGAACAAACACAATGTCGCCTACCGCTGGAAACACCGCTCGCACGTCATGGAGATCGAGGGCGGCGACGGGGAAGTTTACCGCCTGTCATGAAATCGCGCCGGATGAGCACCCAGCTTTTGAAATGCCTCGATGCGTTGGCCGATCATCGCCTACGGGCGGCGGCTGTGGCGGGCTTGCTGGAACGTTGCGACGAGGCCGATTTACCGGAGGGGATGCTCGCGGGTGCTGCCGGGATCATCACCGACGAGTTGCGAAGAATCCGGCAATGCGCCGAAGAAATCCAAAAGGAGGTCTGCCGATGAACCCGGACTTCGACCACATCAAAAAAACCACGGACATCGTGCGCGTGGTGGAAAGCTACGGGATCGCGTTGCGAAAAGTTGGCGCGGATCATGTCGGGCTTTGCCCGTTCCATGAGGACAACAAACCCTCGCTTCACGTCACCCAGGGCAAGGGCTTGTTCCATTGCCCCGCCTGCGGCGCGGCAGGCAACGCGATCCAGTTCGTGGCGAAGAAGGAAGACATCAGCGACCGCGAGGCGGCGCTGAAACTTTGCTCCAACATCCCCGGCGTTCAACGCGGCTCCGACATCGCCGCTCCATCTTCCCAGCCGTTGCCGGACTCCAAGCTGTTTGCCGCCGCTGTTGAACATTATCACGAAGCCTTGTTCGGGCGGGACAAGCGCGGGCTGGATTATTTGAAATCGCGCGGGCTTGGAGACATCGAAACGCTGCGTCACTTCAAAGTTGGGTTCGTCACTGGCAGCTTGAAAAAGAAGCTCTCGCCCGCGCAGTCCCGCGCCTGCGGGACGCTCTTCAACGATGCGGGCAACGAACGGTTTTATCTTCGCGTTGTAGTTCCGATCCTCGATGCCAACGGCGTTGCCGTCGGCCTCTACGGGCGTTCGATCCAGGACAACGCCGACGTGAAGCACCTTTATCTCGCGGGCGAGCATCGCGCCGTGTGGAACGGCGCGGCTGCCGCCGCTTACCCGGATGAACTCATCGTCACCGAGGCGATCCTCGATGGCTTGGCCGTCTTCGCCGCCGGGAAGAAGAACGTCATCGCGGCCTACGGCGCGGGCGGCTGGACGCCGCACCATGACGCGCTGGTTGAAAAACACGAAGTCCGCAAACTCGTCTTCGCCTTCGACAACGATGGGCGCGGCGAAGCCGCTGCCCGCGAAACGGCTTCGTTGTTTGATGCGAAGGGCATCAAGTGCCACCGGATCAAATGGCCCGAAGGCGTGAAGGACGCTTGCGACTACTTCCAGTATCACAAAGAAACTGGCTTCAAAGGCACGTCGGAAAGCTTCGCTTCCCTCCTAGCCGTTGCTCCCCGGATCGGGTTCGCGCGTTCCGAAAAACTGGATGCAACGTCACGTTGCCGGTTGACGCTGGCTGAGCGCACCGACGACGCGGCCACGTTCCAAAATGGAACGGTTACCTATCGCGTGAAAGGGCTTGGAAACAACGGCCTTCGCGTCGTGGTCACGGCTAGAAAAGAAGGAGCCGAAGGCTCGTTCTTATCGCATATCGACAACCTCGATCTTTACGGGGCGCGGGCGCGGAAAGGCTTCGCCGCTGCCGCCGCCGAGCGGCTGGCGGTCGAAGCGCCGAAGGTCGAAGACGATCTTCTTGCTTTGCTCGAAGCCCTTGAATCCTTGCAAGGCGAGGCAAAGAACGGGCCAACGGCCCCCGCGCAAGCGCAGATGAACGAGGCGGAGCGCGAGGCCGCGCTTGCGCTCCTTCGCTCGCCCAATCTGCTGGAACGCACCGCCGCCGACATCGAGCTTGCCGGTTACGTCGGCGAACCGCGCAACAAGAAGCTCGCCTACATCATCGGCACGAGTCGCAGACTCCCGAAACCGCTCTCCGCGATCTTCCGCGCTCAATCCGGCTGCGGAAAATCGTTCCTCATGGAAACCGTCGCGGAACTCATGCCTCCCGAAGATGTCCACTACTTCAGCCGTTTGACGCCGCAGGCCCTTTACTACCTCGAACCCGACGCATTGACTCACAAACTTTTGATCGTCGATGAACGCGACGGCTCGGAAGAATCGGAATATCCGATCCGCACCTTGCAGACGCGGCGCGTGTTGAAACTGGCGGTGCCGATCAAAGACCCGAACAGCGGAAAAATAAAAACGACCGTTTTGGAAATCCACGGGCCGATTGCCTACATGGAATCGACGACCGACCAGCACGTCAACCCGGAGAACGCGAACCGTTGCTTCGAGCTTTACCTCGATGAATCGGAGGCGCAGACCAAGGCGATCTTCGCCGCGCAGCGGCGCAGCCGCTCGCTGGACGGCTGGCGGCATGAGCGGCGCAAAGCCGCCATGCTCGCCGTCCACCACAACGCGCAGCGGTTGCTTCGTCCGCTCAAAGTCATCATCCCGTTCGTCGAGTCGATCGAGTTCCCGGCGGCCTGGCTTCGCTCGCGCCGCGACAACGACCGGTTCCTGTCGCTGATCGAAGGCGTTGCCTTCCTGCACCAGCACCAGCGCGAGACGGGCGAAGAGTCGGGGCCGGACGGGCAGAAGGCGGGCTACATCATCGCTTCGCTCGATGATTACGCCATCGCCTACGACTTGGCGCATGTGGTCTTCGCGCAGAGCGCGGGCGACCTGCCCAAGCCAGTCGCCGAGTTCCTTGACGACGTGGAACGCATCGTCACCGAGGCTGCGAAGCAGGCCAAGACCGCCCCGGAATCCTTCCCTTTTAGCCGTCGCCTCATCCGCGAGGAAACGCGGCTTCCCGATCACATCGTCAAGCGTCACATGCGGCAGTTGGAAGAACTGGAATACGTGCAGGTGCAGCGTGCGCCCCAGGGCGGCAGCTTCCGCTATCGCCTCGCTGACGCGGGCGAGCGGCCGCGCCAGGTGGCGGGCCTCATCACACCCGAAGCCCTCGCCGAAAAGTGGGACAGCCGCGGCGCTGAGGGTAAGCGCCAAGACAGTCAACGCGAAGCGTTGCCCGAAGGGGACACGGAGCGCGGGGGCGCGAAGTGGAACAACTGGAACAAAAGTGGAACACGGCGGTTGTCCCACTCCAAGGCCGGTAAATGAAGGACTTAGCCCAAAGTGGAACAGTGGAACGGGAAAGCATGGGAAATCAAAAGTTGGCCACCTGGGACGAGCTCATGGCCGCGTTGAGGCAATGGCTCGCCGCCGGAAATTACGCGGCCCAGGCGCAGAAGGACTTCCCGCAAAAGCTCAAACAACTGCGCATCTTCCTTGGCTTGCGCGGCCTCATCGACGCGGAAAACCGCGTCGATCTCGCCGCCATCGAACCGGCGACGATGAGCGATTATCAGGCCTTCGTTTACGACTACATCAGCCCCAAGACCGGCAAGCCGCTCTCGACCCAAAGCCAAATCCACGCCCTCAGCTACGTGCAGAGCTTCTTCCGGTTCCTTCGCCAGACCGAACGCACGGCGTTCGATCCGGCCAAGGTGATCCGGTTGCCGCGCCATCCGCAGCGGCTTCCGGTGGACTTGCTCACGCCGGAAGAAATGCGCCGCCTGCTCGCCGTGCCCGATCTTGGAACCCCGACCGGGTTCCGCGACCGCTGCATCTTCGAGTTGTTTTGGTGCACCGGAATGAGGATCAGCGAACTTCTTTCCCTAGCCGTTGCCGATCTCGACTTCGCCCAGGGGCTCGTCACGATCCGGCACGGCAAGGGCAACAAACCGCGCGTCGTCCCGCTCGGCGCGGGCGTCCTGCCGTGGTTGCGCGAATACATTGAAAAGGTGCGGCCTTGGCTTGCGATGAACGAACCCAACCCGCCGCAAACAAAAGAGGGAGCCAACTGGCTCTTCCTGAGCCGCTTCGGGCGGCAGATGGAAAAGAGCGGCCTCTTTTACAAACTCCGCGCCTACCAACGCCGGGCGAAGATCAAGAAGAAGCTCTCGACCCACACGTTCCGCCACACGCTGGCCTCTGAAATGCTCAAGGCCGGGGCGGACTTGCGCCATATCCAGGAGTTGCTGGGGCACGAAAACCTGACCACGACGCAGCGTTACCTGCACGTCGTCAAAGCCGACTTGAAAAAGGCCCACAGCAAAACGCATCCGCGCGAAACCCACGCGCCAACTGCTGATCCCAACTACCACGGTTCACGGCAATGATGTTGCTCGATCTTTACCGCAAGAACCTCGAAGCGCGGTTGCTCGCGCCCGCGACCGTGCGCCATCACGTCCTCGCGTTGTCGCTGTTCACGCGATGGGTTGGCGAACGCGACTTGCGGGACATCACCTTGCACGACCTCCTAGATTACCACGCCAGCTTGCAGACGAAAAAGAATCAGCAAGGCGGCGTGACCAGCATTGCCTATCGCAACCGGCAAATGTGGATCGTGAAAAACTTCTTCGCGTTCCTGCACGAGCGAAAGAAGATCCTCGTTGATCCGGGCGCGGCGTTCCCCGTCCTCCACAAGCCGCGCCGACTGCCCAAGGGCGTGTTGACCAACGAGCAGGTGTTGCGGTTGCTGGCGCAACCCGACCTCGCGTCACCGCTCGGCTACCGCGACCGCGCCATTTTGGAACTGCTTTACTCGTCCGGCTTGCGCGGCCTCGAACTGGCCAAGCTCACGATCTACGACATCGACTTCAAGGACGGCACCGCGCGAATCCTGCAAGGCAAATGGAATCGTGACCGCATCGTTCCCCTGGGGAAGACCGCCGCCGGATACCTCCGCGAATACATGGCCCACGTCCGCCCGATCCTGCTTGCGAAACCATCCGGCAAAACGGCGGTGGACCGCCTGTTCCTCAACAACCAAGGCGGGCCGTTCAATACGAACGTCCTTCGCCGCCTCGTCCGTCGCCACGCCAAGGCGGCAGGGTTGCCGCCCAACACGGCCGCGCATGGGCTTCGCCATGCCTGCGCCACGGAAATGCTCAAAGGCGGCGCAAACGTCCGTCACGTTCAAGAACTGCTCGGACACTCCAGTCTGACCACGACGCAGATTTACACCCGCGTCGTTCCGGTGGACTTGCAGAAAGTCCACGCGGCCACCAGCCCCAGCGAACGCCGTAAAAAACTCGATGTTCCCGAGTTCGAGTTGCGCCGGTTCCGCGACAAGAAGAACAAGGCCCGGCTTTATCAGACGCCCTGGAACCGCTGAAAACAGCCCGCTTCGCGACTCGACTTTTACTCCCAGCCGTTTACCCTGTTGGCAGTGGTCGCACTCCTTCAAAAACCGCCTTGCCGTCGCGCTTACCCGAGCCGCTTGCGCTCCCGTTCCGGGATCGCGCGCACGGGGGCGCGACTTTTTGCGGCGCAGCCGCGAATAAACCTCCTGCCT
>DYRS01000322.1 GCA_020718585.1 Chthoniobacter flavus | reverse complement strand
TCCATCGCGTCCCTCGCTCTTGCCGCGACAAGATACGGTCGCCCTTCTCCCTTCGCCAGACCCGTCCGTGACATCCTCCGTTTCTTGTCCCCGTTTCGAGCACCTCGGCCCGCTCCCCAAGCGGCTCCAGCGATTTAGCCCGGTCCGTGACATTCGCTGATTCCTGTCCCCTCTTGTCCCCGCTTTTCGGCCCGCGCCCCGCTCAGAATGCGGACTTTCCGAGCAAGCCCAGTCCGTGACAGGGTTTCCACCTTGTCCCCGATTTCCTTCATAAGTCTCTTCCACTCAGACACTTCCAGAAGCACCCCCGTCCGTGACATCGAGGCGTCGGAAGCACTCACGCCACCGGCCGAAATGCCCTTCGAGTGCTCGCGATGGCGCCGTTGTCGCTCCCGCTCGCGCTCCCGATAGGACTCGACGTTCGCCTCGCGCCAGGCCTTCGCCAGCTGCTTACGCCGCTCGCGACGGCACTCAGCCGAGCACGTCTTCTGCGCTGCGCCGACCGACACGTCCGGCCGATATTTCTCGCGGCACTCCACGCACCGCTTCGCCTTGATCTTCTTTCGCCGTCCCATCCCCCGAGCCTGACGTCTCGGAGGCCTGCCCCCCCGGCTACGCCGATTCCTCGAGCCTGCCGAAATCCGCCTGGACTACTTCTGGCGAGCAGACCCCGGCAGTTTCAGAAAAGCGCTGAAGCGGCCTGGAAGGCCTCCTGCTCTGCGGCAGCCCGAAGGGCCGCGAGGCCGGAGCGGTCCGACCGGGATCCGGATGATGCTTCGTCCGAGAAGACGTGCTCGCTCGAGATCTCGTAGCCCCTCGTCGCCGCGAGCTTCCGGCAGCTCTCGACCTGGTCCGTGATGCTCTCCGGCCGCTGATTCTCCGAGCTGTATCGAGCGTAGATCGCTGCCTTCACTTCGAACCTTCCTTTCTCTCGACGAGTCGTCCGCTCGCGCCTGCGGGATCGTCGACACCCATCAACTTCAGGTACTCGGCCGCCAGGTCCTCGGCGATGTGATCGAGTAGCGCCCGGATCTCCGGTGCGAGGGCTGTGGTCTCGGATCTCCTTGCCGCAGCCCGCGGCGCTCGAGTCGACCTGGCGGACGTAGTCATCTTGGCCCCCAATGAGAGACACTGTCTATCAGTACGAAGAAAAAAAGGGAGGGCTTCACTTTCCCAGCTCCAGGCTCCGGGCGATCTCGGTCACGCTCACCTCGATCCGTGCCTGCCGGCTCCCTTCCGGGCCGCCGAAAGAACCGACGGGTTCGTTGGCGGAAGGAGAGACCTCGGCACCGATGGCAGGCACGTCTCCTTTGGACCTGACCA
>DYRS01000321.1 GCA_020718585.1 Chthoniobacter flavus | reverse complement strand
GTAGCCCGCTCCGGGAGGAGCGGGATCGCGCACCGTATAATCCCCCCATTTTTTCCATTTCCTCCAGAGGATCGTAATGATTCGGGTGTTTCTCAGCGAACCGCCGGTGCGGTTTCGAAGAGTGCGGCCCCCGGATTTTTTTCCACGAAATAGGCCAATGCCCATTTGCCGGGGAACAGGGCGACCCAGGAACCGAGTCCGTCACGGGCGAGGGTCACCCCGGAGGGCAGATGCACGTCGGGACGCGGCACGGACGGTCCATCGACCGGCGCGGCCGGGGTGAGCCAGCGGATGATGTCCCACGGGGTGGATTCCATGCGGCACTCCGCGCCGTACTCGTTCTCCAACCGGTATTGCAGCACCTCAAACTGGAGCGGCCCGACCGCCCCAAGCAAAGGAATGCGGGTGACGGCGTCGGGGATCTCGAATGCCTGCGCCACGCCTTCCGCGAGCAATTGGTCCAGGCCGTCCCGGAAACGTTTGAATTTTGCCGTGCTGCGATTGACGAGATAAGAGAAGCATTCCGGAGGAAATCTCGGGATCTCGTGGAACTCCACGCCCTCGGCCTCGGCCAGCGTGTCGCCCACCAGAAAATCGTGATTGCCCACGATGCCCACCACATCGCCGGCCCACGCCTCGTCCACCGTCTCCCGTTCGCGTGCGAAAAGCCGCTGGCTGTTGGAAAGGCGCACCGGTTTGCCCGAGCGCGGATGACGCACGACCATGTCGCGGCGGAAAGAGCCCGACACCACGCGGATGAAGGCCACCCGGTCGCGGTGTTTGGGATTCATGTTGGCCTGGATCTTGAAGACAAATCCGGAAAACCCGGGGTTTCCAGGTGCAATGATCGTATCGCCCGAGGGGCGCGGGCCCGGCGGCGGGGCGAGTTGGAGAAACCGGTCGAGCAGCATCTGGACGCCGAAATTATTCGCGGCACTTCCGAAGAAAACGGGCGTCAGTTCCCCGGCCATCACCCGGGCGGGATCGAAGCCGGCCCCCGCGCCTTCGAGCAGTTCGAGGTCCTCGCAGACCTTCTCATACACCGACGGCGCCAGGGCGGCCCGGACCGTTTCGTCGCGGATGTCGCGCACCGAAACGGGAGCGCGAAAAGCGCCGCCGGGCGTGCGGTCGAAGAGGTGAACCTGCCGGGATTCGCGGTCGAACACACCGCGAAACTCGGGTCCATCCCCGAGCGGCCAGTTGAGCGGAAACGCCTCGATGCCCAGCACGGATTCGAGTTCGTCCACAAGCTCCACCGCAGGACGGGCGGGGCGGTCGAGCTTGTTCATGAACGTGAAAATGGGCACCCCACGCCGACGGCACA
>DYRS01000021.1 GCA_020718585.1 Chthoniobacter flavus | reverse complement strand
TTAAGATTGCCCGGCGCGCTCCGGTGAAAACCGCCACACCTTTCCCGCCATGAATCCGAATACTATTGTTGGTCTGCTGCTGATCGCGTTGGTTTTCGGCATGATCCTCTGCCTTGAAGTCGGTCGAAGGCTCGGACGAAAAAAAATCCGGCAGGATCCCGAAGGCGCGAGGGCCGGGGTCGGCATGATCGAGGGGGGGTCTTCGTGCTGCTCGGGCTGCTGATCGCGTTCACGTTTTCCGGGGCGGCGGGCCGGTTTGACACGCGTCGTGGCCTTGTGCTGGAGGAAGCTAACGACATCGGGACGCCTACCTTCGGATCGACCTGATCCCGCCTGAGTGCCAGCCGGAACTCCGCTCGCTGTTCCGCCTCTATGTGGACAAGCGGATCGATATCTACCGCAGGCTGAACGAAACGTCGCCGGCCGACTTCTCCGAGTGCTTGGCGCTGCAATCCCGCATCTGGGCTCTGGCGGTGCGCTCGTGCCAGGCCCAGCCATCGCCGGCGCCGACAACCCTTCTTCTGCCGGCACTCAACGAAATGTTCGATATCTCCACGTCGCGCACCGCCGTGTTGAAGGTGCATCCGCCTCTGATTGTCTTTTTCATGCTCGGGGCACTCTCTCTCGCGGCCTCGTTGCTTGCGGGCTTCAACATGGCCTCCGCGACGCGGCCGAGCTGGCTCCACATTATGATTTTCGCGACCGTCACCGTCGGCACGATCTATATGATCTGCGACATCGAGCTGCCCCGCTACGGCCTCATCCGGGTGAACGTGATCGACAGTCTGCTCGTGGATGTGAGGGCTGGCATGAAATAGCCCAATTCGGAGCAGTTGAGGCAGCGGGGTGGAACGGTCGGCTCAATTTCGCGCCGTTCGGGACTGCGCGCCGCCGCTTTCTCGGCCTTTCGAATGGCGACGCTATCCGGTGGACGAGCGTTCTTTTATTCGCCTATTGGAGCGCCGCCGGAAAAGCCGGGCGGCGATGAGGATGAGGGCGAGCTGGTCGGCGAAGAGCGATTTTGCGAGGATCGCATCGAGGTCGGCGCGGAGCGTGCGGTGGGCTTTCAGCAGGGGAGCGGCGCCCGATCCGAAGACCTTGGGAATCCAGTAGTCGCGCACGGCGTGCTCCGCAAGGTTGGTCAAAACCGCCATGTCAAGAAGGTTGCCGGCGGGATTCCTCCAGACCGCAATCTCCATCGAGGCCGACGAGAAGAGCACCTTCAAATGTTCGGCGGCCAGCACTTGAGCGGATCCTTCTCCGACCGGCTGTATCCGTCGAGTGCCTGCCAGATCGCCATCGTGTAGCGGTCGGAGAAATCCATCTTCAGGTTCTTGATACGACTCGCCGCAGTTCCGTTTCATCCCCCGTGCGGCGAAGGGGGCATCGTCGGCCAGCAGCCGCGCAGGGACGGGAAATGGATTTTCAGCGACGGGTTCGTGCGGATCCATCCGGGCTCGGCATTTTCATCGACAAACGCGACGCCGATCGGCATGTCGAGCTGCTCGTCGGCGAGCAGCGTCATTTCCTCGCGGGCGCGGTCGGAGACTGCGATCCATTCCTCCTTCAGTGCGAAGGGATCCAGCTTGCGCGCCTGAATTTCCTCGAGCTTCGCGGGGTCGATCCTCGCAAACCGAATCATCATCTTGAGCAGGGAAAGCGGGTTGAATCCCGGGTCTTTTCCGCAGGCCGCCCAGACAACGGCCTCCAGCGGATAGCTCCGGGTCAGCTCGAGCATATCAACATAATCGCGGGTCTCCATGCGGGCCGAGAGAGCAAGCGCCTTGTTCGTCGCCATGTCGAAGAGGTGCAGCCTCCAGCCGAGCAGTTTGTCGGGCACAATCGGAAAATACCGGAACGCCGAATCGTGCGCCCAGTCGAGCTCGACATCATAGCCGCCGCGTCGGACCCGTGCCTTGCGGAAAGAAGAGGGCTTCGACCATTCCTCGCTGCGCTCGATCCTCTCGACATCGAAGCAGGCGGCCTCCAGCGCGGCCACGTCCTTTTCGCTGGCTGCGACCAAATCATCGACGGCCTCATGGAAAACATCGAAGTCGTGCGAGTAGCGCGCGGAATCCTCCGGCGCATTCAGCACGAGTCCGCCCGCAAAGTGGCTGGCCTCCGAGCGGTTGCCTACCAGCACGCTGAGAACTTCCTTCTGAAACGGCGTCAAAGGCATTTTTTCAACTCTCTGGCGGCCGCCCAGGCGCGCTTGTCCCCGTATTCCCGCAGGTGCTCGATGACCACCAGCGCATCATCTTCGTAGCGAACTCTGGCCTCAGGATGCCGGAACCAGAAGCACTCGGAAAATTTCCGCACGAGCTCCGTGGCAAGTGCCACCACCTCGGGCGATGCGGTCACGCGTGCCGGGAAGCTCGCGGCTGGTTCCTCGACTTTCATGAAGGGAGCGTAGCCCTGATCGGAGCAAACGGCAATCCGGATTCCCCCGCAGCCTCACTCGGCCCCTGGGATGTGGAGTTTTTCGACCTGCGCGCGGGAGAGTCCAAGCCCGTAGGAGAGGAGTGCGAGCGACTCGTCCCAGACTTTCTGTTTCGACCCGCCGAGGACGACCGAGATGACATCCTTCCCGCCGTAGCTGCCGCTGGAGATCAGGCAATGGCGGGAGCGGTCGGTGTAGCCGGTCTTCATGCCGTTGCAGAACGAGTAGTGGCGGAGGACACGGTTGGTATTTTTGAGCGTGGTGGTTTTTCCGGTCGTGAAGTGGAACGGGTAGTAGCGGAGCTTCATGATCGAACGGAGTGTCGGGTTCATGTAGGCGGCGCGGGCGACGCGAGCCATGTCGCGGGCGGTGGAAAACTGTCCGTCGGCGGGGAGCCCGTTCGGGTTCACAAAGTTCGATGCGGTGCCGCCGAGCCGTCGCATGTTCGCGTTCATTCGCCCGGCGAAGTCCGCGACACTTCCGGCGTTGTCGCGGGCGAGCGCGCGGGCAGTATCGTTCCCGCTCTTGATGAGAAGCGCGTGGAGGAGCTGGAGCCGGCTGTATTGCTGTCCGGGGCGGATGTAGATCTTTGTGGGTTCAACCTCGGTGTCGGACTCCTTGATCGTGACCATGTCGGAGAGTCCGCCAGATTCCGCGACGATGAGCGCGGTGAGCAGCTTCTGTGTGCTGGCGACCGGGCGCTGCTCGTCGGGGTTTTGCTTGAAGAGGACCTTGCCGGAGTTTGCGTCGAAGAGGATCGCCGAGCGCGCGGAGACCGGCGGCGGCTCGGCGGCGAAAAGCGTTGCCGACGCGAGGACGATGGACAAGAGAAAGTGCAGGAATTTCACGATGGGGGGACACTACCGACTCGGAGCCGGGGATTTAAGCATTTTTTCTATCCGCTCGTCTTTTTCCGCGCCGAGCTCGAGCGAGCGGAAGTAGTGCCGGCGCGCGAGTTCGATCGCGGGCGGCTTTTCCTCGAGGTAAAAAACCGCGAGGTTGTAGTGGGCGTCGGCATAGCCGGGATCGAGCTCGACCGCGCGCCGGAGCTCCGACTGCGCGGCGTCAATCCAGCCCTTCCGACCGACGACCACGCCGAGAAAATTTCTCACCCGCGGGTTCCGGGGATCCTGCACCGCCGCTTGGGTGAGCGCGGCGAGTGCTTCGTCGAATTTTTCCTCATCCATCGCGATCATCCCGAGGACGAGCCATGCGGCGGGGTTGTCGAGGCGGAGTCCGACCGCCTTTTTCAGGAGTTCGTTGGCGCGGGCGATGTTTCCGGAGTAAAACTCGACGAGCCCGAGGTTGACGAGTCCGACGAGGCTGTCTGGCACAAGGTCGAGCACCCGCTGGTAGGCTTTGCGGGCAGCAGGGTAGTCCTTCCGCTCGAACGCGGCGTTCCCCTGCGCCGCAGCCTCGCGCGCGATGTCGGGAACAAACTTCGCCTCCCGCGTCGCATTCTGCGCGTGCAGGGGCTGGGCGCAGAACGTCGCAGCCAAGAGGGCGAGCGGCAGAATCGTGCGCGTCATTGTGCGGAAAGCTCGCGCGCGCGCTCGGCGGCGGCGTGGACCGCCTCGATCAGCGCGCTGCGCACGCTGCCCGCCTCGAGCTTGCGGAGCCCGGCGATCGTGGTCCCAGCGGGGCTCGTCACCATGTCGCGGAGCAAAGCCGGGTGCGCGTTCGAGGCGGCGACCAGCTCGGCGGTGCCGAGCACGGTCTGGACGGCCAGATCGTGCGCGAGCTTCCTCGGCAGCCCGCAATGCACCCCCCCGTCGGAGAGTGCCTCGATGACAAGGCAGATGTAGGCGGGGCCGCTGCCGCTGAGCCCGGTGACCGCGTTGAGCAGATTTTCTGCGACCGGATAAACCGTGCCAATGCCGGAGAAAACCGCTTCAGCGGCCGCGCGGTCGGCGGACGTGGCGGATTCCGCGCACGCGTAGGCGGTGGCGGCGCGGCCGACCGTGGCCGGGGTGTTCGGCATCGCACGGATCACGCGGGACGTTGGGGCAAGCTCCGAGAGCTTGCTGATCGGCAGCCCGGCAGCGATCGAAACGAGGAGCTTGCCATCAAGCCCGGCTCCCGCTTGGGCCAGTGCCGCCGCAACATCGCACGGCTTCACGCAAAGCAGCACCACCGAGGCAAACGCGGCGGCGTCCGCATTCGACGCGACGCAGCCGACCCCGGTGGACTCGCCGAGCTCGCCGAGCAGCTCCGGCTCCGGACACGCGGCCACGATGTCCGAAGGAACGCACAATTTCGCGCGAAGCATGCCCCGGATGATCGCCGTCGCCATTTTTCCAGCTCCCAAAAACGCGTATTTCATGGTCGGCAGGTTAGCGTCGCGCGCCGACGAGCGCGAGCGCGGAATTTTCCACCCCTCCCTCGAGTATCTGGCGGGCGCATCTCCGATAGTTGCAAAGACGCTTCGTGATGGGAGCGTGGGCGTCTCGCCCGCTTTCTCCACCAAGAGGGCAGGATGCCCGCGCTCCTTTGGTTTGCAACTTTCGGAGATGCGCCCGTATCTGGCCGACTGGAAACGGGCCGGTTGACTCTCAGGGGAGGGGCGGGTAGAAAATTCGTAAAGCGAGGAATCCAGTGCCGGGATCGGCCCGAGCGAGATGACGCGAATGACAGGAGCCTACACCAACCGCCAAGTTCAGCCCGCATGCGAGGCATCCGGTCCGAAATTCGCGCTAATGTCAAACGGGGAGGCGATCCCGTGGGCGGATGTTCCGTACCTGCCGGTTGGGGAGTTTGTGCGGACGGTGTCCGACGGGTTGTCTCGGTTCGGACGGCTCTGCTCGTTTTTCGGGGTTCCCGATGGCTCGGGGACATGCCTTGTGGCGGTGCTGGCGTTCGATGCGGACAATACGCTCGGCATCGTGCGGAGCGCGGCAATTGCCGGTGAATACCCGTCGCTCACGGCGGAGCACCCGCAGGCGCACCTCTTCGAGCGGGAGGTCTGGGAGCAACACGGGCTGGTGCCGACCGGACATCCGTGGCTCAAGCCGGTGAGGAGGGGCGCGGACGGCGCACCGGCAAACGGTGAATTTTTTCGGGTGGACGGAAGCGAGGTCCACGAGGTGGCGGTCGGCCCGGTGCATGCGGGGATCATCGAGCCCGGGCATTTTCGTTTCCAGTGCGCGGGAGAGGAAGTCCTGCACCTCGAGATCGCGCTCGGCTACCAGCACCGGGGGGTCGAGCGCGCGCTGACCGGCGGCCCGCATCCGATCACGCGCGCGCAGATCGAGACGGTCTCGGGCGATGCGACGATCGCCCACGCAACCGCTTATGCCGGGATCCTTGAAGCGCTCGCCGGCACCGAAGCGCCGCTACGGGCGCAGTGGCTGCGGGCGGTCGCGCTCGAGATCGAACGCCTTGCCAACCACACCGGAGACATCGGCGCGCTGGCCGACGACGTCGCATTCCTCCCGACCGCCTCGGCCTGCGGAAAGATCCGCGGCGACTTTCTCAACCTGACCGCGCTGGTCTGCGGGAACCGGTTCGGACGCGGGCTCACGGTCCCGGGCGGATGCCGACACGACCTCGAACCCGACCGGATTGACTTGCTGCGTGACCGGCTGAAGGCCGCGCTAGCGGACGTCGCGCGGGCGGACGAATGGTTCTGGGATTCCGCCTCGCTCCGCGCGCGGTTCGAGGGGGTCGGCACGGTCTTTCCCGCGCAGGCCGCCGAGATCGGGCTCGTCGGCCCGGCCGCCCGCGCGTGTGGGCTCGTGCGGGACATTCGCTACGACCATCCGTCGGGCTGGTTCCGGTTCGCGCAGCTTCCGGTCGCCGTCTGGCCGAGCGGAGATGTCTTCGCACGCGCCCGCGTGCGCTCGCTCGAAATCCAGCGGACCGGAGAATTTTTGCTTGAGCAGCTCGATGCGCCGGCGGATGGGCCGGTGGAGGAGGAAATCCCCGCGCCCGCGGCGGACATGCTGGCGGTCGCGCTCGTCGAGGGCTGGCGCGGAGAGGTCTGCCATATCGCGCTCACCGGAGGGGATGCGCGGTTCCGCCGCTACAAGATCACCGATCCCTCATTCCACAACTGGCCGGGGCTCGCGCTCGCCCTGCGAGGGACCGCAATTTCGGATTTTCCCATCTGCAACAAAAGCTTCAGCCTCTCGTATTGCGGCTTCGACCTCTGAACCATGTTTGTTCTCGACACCATCGCCCACCGGATTGCACGCGGATGCCAGACGATGGCCTATCCCGACGGATCCGCGCCCGCGCTGCCCGACCGTCATGGCGGCGCGCTGCGGGTTGATGCCGCACGGTGCGCCGAAGGATGCGACGCATGCGTTCCCGCCTGCCCGACCGGGGCGGTGGCGCGTCCAGCGGGGTGTCCGGTCGCGCTCGACATCGGTCGCTGCATTTTTTGTGCGGCATGTGTTGCGGCCTGCCCCGAACACGCGATCACGCAGACCGGCAACCATCGGATGGCTGTCCGCCGCCGCGAGGATCTCGTGCTCGGCGCACCCGGCGCGGAGGAAATCCGGCTCGCGGCCGCGCTCGACGAGACTCTCCGCCGACTTTTCGGACGCTCGCTCCGGCTCCGTCAGGTCAGTGCCGGGGGCTGCAACGCGTGCGAGGCCGACACAAACGTGCTGGGAACCATCGGCTGGGATCTCGGGCGATTTGGCATCCAGTTTGTCGCGTCCCCCCGGCATGCCGACGGGCTCCTCATCACCGGACCGGTTACGCGGAACATGGAGGTCGCGCTGCGGAAGACCTACGACGCGGTGCCGGATCCGAAGATCGTGATCGCGGTCGGTGCCTGCGCGATTGCCGGCGGCCCGTTCGCCGGACACAGCGAGGTCCACGGCGGCGCCGACCAGCTCCTACCCGTGGACCTCTATATTCCGGGCTGTCCGCCGCATCCGCTCACGATCCTCGACGGGCTTCTCCGCCTGCTCGGGCGTCTTGACTAGTAGGGGGCTGACAAGAGTTTTCGGCGGTGGAAAATCAACTTGTCTTGCGCCTGCAATCGGTCACAGGATGGTCGGGTTTAAAATGTCGCACCCCACACGCCCCCGGATTGCTTATGTGACCCTCACCGACCCTGCGGTCTCAGACTACATCAGCGGGATGCCGCACCAGATGTGGAAGGCCCTGAGCGGGATCGTCCTCCCCCTGGCCGACGGCGCGGAAAGCTATGCCGCCCGGCACACCTGCTACGCCGAGGCCTCGCTCGACCGCGCACACACCATGTTCACCTGGAGCGCATGGGGAAAAGGAATCCTAGACCTCATCGAGAAAGCCCGGTGAAAACCGAGCACAAGCAGGCACTGTCGGGCTCGGTCTGGACGATTGCGGGCTACGGCACGTCGCAGGTCGTGCGGCTTGCGAGCAACCTGATCCTCGCCTACCTGCTCTTCCCGGCCGCGTTTGGGATCATGTCGCTTGTGGCGGTTGTCATGCAGGGTCTCCAGATGTTTTCCGATGTCGGCATCGGGCCGAGCATCATCCAGAACAAGCGGGGCGAGGAGCCGGAGTTTCTGCGCACCGCCTACACGATCCAGATCGCGCGCGGGTTCCTCCTCTGGGGGGTGAGCTGCCTGCTCGCGTGGCCGGCTGCACAGTTCTTCGGAAAGACCGACCCGCTCGGCAGGGAGCTGCTTTACATTCTTCCCGTCGTTGGGATCTCGGCGGCTATCGGCGGGTTCACCTCGACGTGCGTGTTCACGCTGAACCGGCGGATGATGTTCGGAAAAATCACCCTGCTCGAACTCGTCCCCCAGGTCATCGCGCTCGCGGTGCAGATCGCGTGGGCGTGGTTCTACAAGACCGTCTGGGCACTCGTCGGCGGATGGCTCCTCGCGACCGCAATCAAGACCGTGCTCAGCCATGTGTTTAACCGTCCGCTCCGCGACCGGATCGGCTGGGACCGCGAGTCCGCGCACGACCTCATGCACTTCGGGAGCTGGATTTTCCTGAGCACGATCTTCGCATTTTTCGCGGTGAGCCTTGATCGGCTCGCGCTCGGACGCCTCCTCACGCTCACCGAGCTCGGGCTCTACAGCATCTCGCTCAACTTCGCGCGCATCGGCGTCGAGGTCGCCTCCCGGCTCGCCAACACAGTTCTCTTCCCCCTGCTCTCCCGGCACCAGGACGACCCGAAGACGCTCGTGCGCAAAAGCCTCAAGGCGCGCGGGCTTGTCCTCCTCGCGGGCGGCGCGCTGGCGTCAGCCTACGCGCTTTTTGCGCCGGTCTTTTTCGAGCGGATCTACGACCCCCGGTATGCTGCGGCCGGTCCGATCTCGCAGTGGATTTCGATCTACATCTGGACGCAGATCGTGCTGACGTCCATCGAGCGGATTCCGCTCGCGCTCGGGCATGCGAAGGCGCTCTTCGCGTCGAACCTGATCATCACGCTTGGCTACGGGCTCGCGGTCCCCGGCTACCACCTCTTCGGGCTCGAGGGGTTCCTCGTCGGGCTGGCGTGCGTCGTGCTCATCGCCCACTTCGCTCTCCTCACATGGATCCCCGGCGGACGCCTGGCAATCGTGGCGCAGACGTTCGGGTATTCGGCCGCGTTCGGGCTCTACACGCTCTTTGGAATCTGGCTCACCCGGCTGCTCACCCACCGATGGGGGCCGTGGGCGGACGTCGCGATCGGCACCTCTGCGGCGGCCGTCCCGTGCCTCGTCGCCGCCGGGCTCGTCTTCCTCCGCATGAAAAAAATGCGCGCGGGCGCAAAAAAATCCGCCGCCTGAAAATCCGACGATGAGCAAGAACCGGATCGAGTGGCTGGACGGCGCGAAGGGGATTGCAATTTTTCTAGTCGTCCTCGGGCATGTCCTGCGCGGGCTCCCGCAGGGTGCGGGCAAGGGCGATGGCTGGGCGGTTTCGCTTGATGCGTGGATCTACACGTTCCACATGCCGGTCTTTTTTCTGCTTTCCGGGCTGTTCATCGAGGCGTCCGCCGGCCGGCCGTTCGGGTCGTTTGTGATCGGCAAGCTGCGGACGATCATGTGGCCGTATCTTGTGTGGTCGGTCCTGCAGGAGATCGTTCGTGCGGCGACCGGCGCGGTCTCGCTCACAGAGATCTGGCGGATCGCCTACCATCCGGTCATGCAGTTCTGGTTCCTTTACGTGCTGTTCCTGCTCGGCGTGATTTACGTGGCGGTGCGCAAGACGGGGCTGCCGTCAGCGGCATTCGGAGTACTGGTCATCGTGCTCTACGCGATGCTGCAATTCGGAGTGAGCCTCGGCTCATGGGGGGTTATCTACATGCTCGCGCTCAATGGAATCTACTTCGCGGCCGGAGCACTCGACGGACCGGAGCGGCTGCCCGCGCGCTTCGAACGCCCCCACCCGGTCCCGCTGCTGGTTTTTTCCGTGGTCATTTTCGGACTCCTCGTCTGTGCGGTTGCCGCCGGGCTGCAATCCGACTCGTGGATCCGGCCGGTGCTCGGACTCCTCGGCTCGGCCGCCACCCTCGCGCTTGCCAACGCGCTCTTCCGCCTTGGGCTCTGCGGGTTTTTGCTCGGCTGGGGGAGGCTGTCGCTCGAGATTTTTGTTGCCCACACAATCTTCTCGGCCGGCGTCCGCGAGATCCTCATGCGCCTCCATGTCGGCAGCCCGGCCATCCATGTTGCAGCCGGACTCGTCGCCGGCATGGCGGGGCCGCTCATCCTCGTCGCAGTTCTCAAGCGGCTCGGCATCGGCTTCGCATTTTCCCTGCCCGCCCGCAGGCGCGCGCCCGCAAATCCTGCGTAGGAGCCGTCCCGCGTTTAAAACCGACGCAGCATGGCCTGGTGGACCTCGTCTGAAGCTACAAAAGAGCGTCTGCGGCTCAGAGGATCTTGAGCCGGGTGAGGTCCTGCGAGTCCACGACGCCGATCGGCCGCTTGTCGGCGTCGACGACGACGAGGTCGTCAATCCGGTGCCGCTCGAGGATCTGAAGCACTTCGGCCGCGAGCCGGTCGCCGAAGATGGAGATCGGGTTGCTCGTCATAAAGTCTCCGACCGCACGTGCGCCGATCCCGGGGTTTTCCGGAAAATGGCGGGCAAAATCTCCGTGCGTGAAGATCCCGGCGAGGCGTCCGTCGTCCGACACGACGACCGCCGCGCCGGCCCGGCGGGCGGTCATCCCGCGCACGGCGTCGAGCACGGAGTCCGCGGGGGAGAGGACGACGAGGTCGTCGGCCGAGCGCATGATCTGGCTCGCGCGGAGCAGGAGACCGCGTCCGAGCGTGCCTCCGGGATGGAATTTTGCGAAGTCCTCCTTGCGGAACCCGCGGGCCTCGAGGAGAGCCATCGCAAGCGCGTCGCCAAGGATGAGCATTGCGGTCGTGCTCGATGTGGGCGCAAGGTTCAGCGGGCAGGCCTCCTTCGAGACGCCAACGTCAAGGATGGCGGCGGCGGATTTCGCGAGTGTGGAATCGGTCTTGCCGGTGATCGCGAGCACGGTCACGCCCATGCGGGTGATCGCCGGCAGCACGGCGAGAAGCTCGTCGGTCTCGCCGCTGTAGCTGAGCGCGAGAACGACGTCGCCATCGGCCACGACGCCGAGGTCCCCGTGCAGCGCGTTCAGCGAGTTCAGCACGACCGCCGGCGAGCCGGTGCTCGTGAGCGTCGCTGCGATCTTCTCCCCGATGTGTCCGGATTTTCCGACGCCGAGCACGACGACCTTCCTGCGCGCCTCGACTGCCGATTTGATCGCCTCGACCGCCCGCACAAAACTGTCGTCAAGCCGCGAGCACACGGCCGCAGCCTCCTCCATCTCGATCCTGAAAACCCTGCGGGCGCGCTCCAGATGATTCATGCCCGCAGCATGCCGCAGCCGGGCAAGGCGTGAAAAGGCTTTTTCGCCAGCGCTCAGGCAACACAAAACCACCCGATCTTTCCCGGGAGCATCGGCCTCGACGCGCGGGGCGACCCTCAGTGCCTTTCGTCGGCGGCGGATGCCGGCGGGCGAAGCGTCCCGCCCTCGTGCCATTCGCCGGGGATCAGGACCTTGCACGGGGGCTTGGGCACGCCGATTTCGTTGCGGCTGAGCTGGGCGATGATCAGGTCAACCGCCGCCGCGCCGATCTGCGCGTGGTTTTCGTGGATCCCGCTCCAGTTCTCAACGTCGTCCACCACGTTGAGGTTCACCAGCCCGCAATCGCCTGGCACCGAGCGGCCGGTCTCCTGCAGCCATTCGCGGACAACCGGATTGATCGAGATGATCGCGTCCGGACGGCAGGCATCCATCCACCGGTCAAACGCCTGCGGACGTCCCTCCTTGAACCGCTCCAAAAAAAGCACCGGCACGCGATGGGGCTCGGGAATCTGTGCCTGTTCGACAAGGAACGCGGCGTGCGAGCGGCCCTCGGACTCGCGCTCAAGATACCGGCTGTAGATGAACCCGACCCGCTGGTAGCCGCGCTGCAGCACGGTCTGAAACGCCAGCCGGAAATTGAAGTGGAAATCGCGGTCGGCGATCGGGAAACCCTGCGGGTAATACCTTGAGGCGGGCGACAGCGCAGGTCCCGGGCCGACGATGTTCCCGCTGCCGATCAGCGCGATCACGCAGGCAGACCACTCCTCGAGCAGAAACTGCTGGTGGAGCATGAGCGGCAGCACGGCTCCGAAGATCCCTTTTTGGCGGAGGATTTCCGCCACCCTCACGACCTCGGCCCCGCTGGCGTTTGCGTTGCCGCCGATCGAGATCTCCTCAAGCCGGAACCCCCGCGCCTCGCAGCGCTCGCGCGCCCCGTGCAGATACCCGCGCAGCCAAGGAAATTCCTGCCAGCATGTCGGATTCGGATAGTCGTTGATCCACGCGATCGTCGACTGCATCGCCGTCGGCCGGCTCGCGCGCGCCTGCGCCTGATACATCGCGACCAGCGGGTTCGGACGGTATCCCTCGCGCTTGGCGATCGCTTGGATCCGCTCGCGCGTGCCGACCGGGATTGTCGGATGGTTCCTCAGCGCCCGCGACACGGTCGCCTTGTGCACGCCCGCAAGCTTGGCGATGTGGTCCAATGAGATCCGCTGGATTTTCATTTTAAGTAAGCCACCGCATCTACAGCTTTGTGTCGGCCTCCGCAAGCTTCTGGTTTCCAGCGTTCCCGCGTCGCATCATAACGGGCACAACTCCAAAAACGGGCGGACCGCAACCCGGTAAATTCATAAAAAAAGATATTTCCATCCGCCGGTTCACGGTGTCCTCTTTCCATTGCCTATGAAACGATTTGAAAATCAGGTGGCGGTCGTCACCGGTGCCGGACGGGGGATCGGGGAAGCGATCGCGAAGCGTCTCGCAGACGAGGGCGCAAAGGTGGCGGTCGTGAGCCGCACGGAGGCGAACTCGCAGCGGACGGCCGACGCGATCAATGCGTCCGCGCCGGACTGCGCGCGCCCGTATGCGGTGGATGTGGCGGATTTTGACGCCGTGCAGAAGGTCGGCGAGAAGATCCTTGCCGACTTCGGCCGCTGCGACGTGCTCGTGAACAACGCGGGGATCACGCGCGACACGCTGGCCATGAGGATGTCGAGCGACGACTGGGACATCGTCCTCGCCACTAACCTCAAGGGCGCATTCAATTTCACCCGAGCGGTCATGCGCACGATGGTCAAGCAGCGGTCCGGGCGGATCATCAATATCAGCTCGGTCAGCGGGCTCATCGGCCTCGCCGGACAGGCAAACTACGCGGCCAGCAAGGCCGGGCTCATCGGAATGAGCAAAAGCATCGCCCGCGAACTCGCCAGCCGCGGGATCACAGTCAATGTCGTCGCCCCCGGGTTCATCGAGACCGACATGACGTCGGTGCTCGGCGAGGAGATCCGCAAGGGCGCACTCGCCCAGATCCCGCTCGCAAAATTCGGACAGGGGGCGGACATCGCCGCCGCCGTCGCGTTTCTCGCGAGCCCGGAAGCCGCGTTCGTTACCGGCCAGGTGCTAGCAGTGGACGGCGGGATGTCCATGTGACCCGATGCTTGCCTGTTTTCTCAGACACGCGGAGGCCGGGAGCCATGCGGGATCGGACTTCGACCGGCGGCTAACCGAGCGGGGGATCGAGCAGGCGGGGAGGGTTGCAAAGTTCTGCGCCCGCAGCAGACTTGTTCCAGACGTCATTTTGTCGAGCCCCGTGACCCGCGCCCGCGAGACCGCTGAGATCCTCTCCGACGCGTTTGGCGTCGGGGTGATCGAGGAGAACTGGATGGCTTGCGGTATGCAGCCGGAGATATGCCTCGCCGAACTCTCCGCCCACGTCGGCAACCGCGTGGTTTTCCTCGTCGGCCACGAGCCGGACCTCAGCCACATCATCGCCGACCTCATCGGGCTCCACGATCCGTCGGCGCTCAAAATCCGCAAGGCCACGCTCACGGGGATAGAGATCGCCGAGTTCCATGTCGGCTGCGGGCAGTTGCAATTTTTTGTCCCGGTGCGTTTGATGTGACGATGGAAATCCTCCGTTCGAGATCGTTTGTTTCCGATGCCGTCGGGATCATCGCGCGCGAGTCGGCCGACGCGATCACCGCGCGCGGGGTTTTTCGCATCGCGCTCAGCGGCGGCAGCACCCCGCGCCCGATCTATGAGGCGCTCGCCGCCGCGAACCACCTGCCTTGGGACAAATGGGAGATCACGTTCAGCGACGAGCGGTGCGTCCCCCCCGATAGCGACCAGAGCAACTACCGGATGGCAAAGCTCGCGCTCTTCGATCCGGTCGGCATGGCACCGGACCGCATCCTTCGGATTGCGGGCGAGCTCGACCCGGCGGTCGCCGCGGAAAACTACACCCGCGAGCTCGCCGCCCGCGAGTCACCCTACCGGCACGACCTCGTCCTCCTCGGGATCGGCGACGACGGCCACACGGCCTCGCTCTTCCCCGAGACCGCCGCGCTCGGGGTCGCCAACCGACCGGTCGTCGCAAATTTTGTTCCCAAATTTTCCGCATGGCGGATCACCTTCACCTACCCGCTCCTCAATGCGGCCCGCCATGTCTGCTTCCTGGTAAACGGCGCGGGCAAGAACGCCGTCCTTGAGCACATTTTTGCCGGGCACTCCGACTACCCGAGCGCTGCGGTGAAGCCGTCCGACGGACGCCTCACCTGGCTGCTCGGGGAGAAGTGTTAACCTATCGAGATTTATGAAAGCATTGTTCCTCACCAACGAGTATCCGCCGCGCATCTACGGGGGCGCGGGCGTGCATGTCCAGTATCTCAGTCGCGAGCTTTCGAAGCTCATGCCGGTCGAGGTGCGGAGTTTCGGTGACCAGAACGTGGCCGGCACAAACCTCTCGGCGATGGGCTTCGGGCTTGTCTCCAACGCCTACACCTGCCCGAAACCACTCACCCCGGTGCTCGGCGCAATCCAGCGCTGCCTCGACTTCAATACCACAAACATCGAGGCGGACGTCGTCCACTGCCACACATGGTATTCCCACTTCGGCGGAATCCTCGCGAAGCTCAACTACGGGATCCCGCTTGTGCTCACCGTGCATTCGCTCGAGCCGCTGCGCCCGTGGAAGCGCGAGCAGCTCGGCGGAGGGTATGACTTCACCTGCTGGCTCGAAAAGACGGCGATCGAGATGGCCGACGCGGTCATCGCGGTTTCCGACGAGACCCGGCGCGACATCGAGCGGCTCTTCAATGTGGATCCCGAAAAAATCCACATCATCTACAACGGGATTGATCCCGAGGAATATCACCCGGTCGAATCCCTCGCCGCGCTCCGCCGGTTCGGGGTCAACCCGCACGAGCCATATATCCTCTTCCTCGGCAGGATCACCCGCCAAAAGGGGATCATCCACATGATCAACGCGATCAAGCACCTCGACCCAGGGTTCCAGGTCGTCCTCTGCGCCGGCGCCCCCGACACGCCGGAGATCGCCGCCGAAATGAAGCAGGCGGTCGCCGCCGCCCAGCGACTCCGCCCGGGGGTCATCTGGATCGAGGAGATGATCGACAACCGGTCGAAAATCGAACTTTACTCCCACGCCGGGGTCTTCGTCTGCCCGTCCATTTACGAGCCGTTCGGGATCATCAACCTCGAGGCGATGGCCTGCGGAACCGCAGTCGTCGCCAGCGCGGTCGGCGGGATCCGCGAGGTCGTCCGCCAGGGCGAAACCGGCTGCCTCGTCGCCGTCGAGCAGATGAACGAAACTCCGTTCGAACCGCTCCACCCGGCCCGCTTCGCAAAAGATCTCGCCGCCCGCATCAACGAGCTCATGGCCGACCCCGCAAAGCGGATCGCATTCGGAAAAGCCGGACGCCAGCGCGCGATTGATATCTTCTCGTGGAGCGCGATCGCACGGCAGACAAAAGACCTCTACGAGTCGCTCTGAGCATTTTATCCATTCCATGAAAACACTTCTCCACGATATCCCCGACGGCCCGAAGGCGATCGGCCCGTATTCCCCCGGCGTGCTCGCCGAGGGTCGGTTTGTCTTCGTCTCCGGCATGGTTCCCTACGATCCCGCCACAGGAAAAATCGAGCGCGGGTCGGTCGCCGAGCAGACCGAACTCGTCATCGGAAACATCGAAAAAGTTCTCGCCGCCGCCGGCGCGACGTTATCCGACGTCGTAAGTTCGCGCGTCTATCTTTCCGACCTCACTCCCGAAACTTTTGCGGCGATGAACGGGGTTTACGCGCGCCGCTTCGGCTCCTCGTCTCCGGCGCGCGCGACGATCGGCGTCCAGCTCCTCGGGTTTGACGTCGAGATCGAATGCGTCGCCTGCATCCCAACAACCCAACCAATATGAAAATTGCACAGGAATTCCGCGAGTTCATCTCGCGGGGAAATGTCGTTGACCTCGCAGTCGGCGTGATCATCGGGGCGGCATTCGGAAAAATCGTCAACAGTCTGGTCAACGATATGATCATGCCGCTGATCGGTGCCGCGATGAAGGGGATGAATTTTTCCAGCCTCTTTTTCAGCCTCGACGGAAAGACCTACGAGTCGCTTGCGAAGGCGAAGGACGTCGGCGCGCCGGTCATCGGCTACGGCGCGTTCATCAATACAACGATCGAGTTCCTCATCGTCGCTGCCTGCGTGTTCGCGCTCGTAAAGGTCGTCAACCAAATCAAGCGCGCCGAGCCCGCAGCTCCCGTCGAGCCGCCAAAATCCGAGGTCCTGTTGGAAGAAATCCGCGACCTCCTGAAAAAAGACTGATGCGGCGGCTGCCGACGGTGTCGGTATTGGTGCTGGCGGGGATTTTTCTCGCCGCCTGCTCGTCCCCGCCACTGCCCCCCGAAAGCGCGCCAATCGTCGCGCTCATGGGCCAGCGCCTGGAAATGGCTCGCGATGTCGCTTGGACCAAGTGGGCCGACGGACTTCCGGTGCGCGATCCCGTGCGTGAACACGAACTGCTCACAAGACTCGTCCGCCAGGGTACCGCCGCCGATATTGACGAGATTCTCGTCCTCCGGTTCATTCGCGCGCAGATGGCCGCATCGAGCCTCGAACAGGAAGCATGGATGCGCAAGTGGCGCGCAGGCGAACCACTCCCCCCGGGCGAAACTCCCGCGCTCGGCGACCTCCGCGCCCGTCTCGACCGGATGTCCTCGCTCCTCCTCGCCGAGTATGCCTCGGCATGGAACACCCCCGCAGCCGCCGCCCGCCTGCGGCTCAAATCCTCCGTGCTCGACCCCCGCTCGGCCGGAGTCGCAGCGGCAGGATTCCCCCCGACACAATAGACCCAGACCTCCTACCCTCGAAGGAAGTGAGCCGGCTCAGGCCAAAGGGGCACGGACGTCCCGTCCGTGTGGACGCCGATGTCCGCCTCAAGTTCTATCGGCTCGGCACCGATCACCGCGGCACATGACGTGGTAAAAAAGCTCCCGGAAATTCGACTCGTGGAAGGCACAACATGGAACGCTCACTTTTAGTCGGAAAGAAAACCTGTCAGAATTTGTGGCTGGCACCTTTTCTGGTGCCTTTGTCTTTTTTCGAATCCATGACGGCATCACCGAGGACCCATGCGCGACCGTGCCGAACTCTGAGAATTTGCTGTTTTGTTTGCGCTCGCGCCGGCGCGTGCGGGGGTGTTGAATCGGCGTGCCATGAAAACTTCATTTCTTCTTCTGCTGGCGGCCTGCGGCGTGGTTCTGGCGGTGCCGTCCGCCGACCCCCGCATTCCCGAGCCGCTTCGTGCGTGGGAGGGTTGGGCACTTTGGGGGCAGGACCAGCGGGACTGCCCGAGGCCGTTCAACGACGCAGCGAAGCCGCAGTGCCTCTGGCCGGCCCGGCTGGCACTCGACGTCGGCCCGGCCGGCGCGCGGTTCGATTTTTCCGTGGCGGTATTCGACGAGGCATGGGTCACGCTGCCGGGGACCGGCGACCAGTGGCCGCAAAATGTCAGGGCCGACGGCACGGCGGCACCGGTCGTCGAGCGGCACGGACGTCCGGCGATCAAGCTTCCGGCTGGAACCCACCGGATCGAGGGCGACTTCGCATGGAAAAAAATCCCTCAAAAGCTCGCGCTTCCGGCATCGGTCGGGATGGTCGCGCTCGCGCTCGAGGGGAAGCCGGTCGAGAACCCGCTCTGGGATGCCTCCGGCCACCTCTGGCTCGAGCGGAATTCCTCGACCGGGGAGACGGATAAAGATTTTTTATCGGTGAAGCTGTTCGCCGCGCTCGAGGATGGGATCCCGCTCTGGCTTCGCGGCGAGGTCGAGTTGATCGTCGCCGGCAAGAGCCGCGAAGAAGCACTCGGCGGGGTGCTCCCGGCAGGCTGGAAGCTCGCCTCGCTCGAGAGCCCGGTGCCGGTCGCGGTGGACGAGGACGGACGGATGAAGGCGCAGGTGCGCCCGGGGAAATGGACGGTCCGGTTTTCGGCGTTCCGGATTGATAACCCGAAGGAGTTCCGGTTCCCGGTCGGCGTCAAACCGGCCGCGCCCGACGACCTCGTCGCGTTCCGCTCGCGACCGGATTTCCGCATGGTCGAGATCGGCGGAAGTCCGTCGGTGGACGTCTCGCAGATCGCGTTCCCGCAGCAGTGGCGCGATCTTCCGGTTTACCGCTGGAACACGGCGACCGCATTCCGCATCGAGGAGCGGATGCGCGGCATGGGGCTCCAGCGTCCGGCCGGGCTCTCGATCGCCCGCGAATGGTGGCTCGATGAGGGCGGAAAGGCGTTCACGTTCCGCGACCGGCTCACCGGAAAAATGCAGGAAATCTGGCGGCTCGACGCATCGGCCGGCCAAGACCTCGGCTCGGTGCGCAGCAACGGCACCGGCCAGCTCGTCACCAGGAGCCCGTCGGACGGTGCGCCCGGCGTCGAGATCCGCTCGCGCGACGTCAACCTCGAGGCAACCGGGCGGATGGACCGCGGTCCGAAGATCTCCGCGAGCGGTTGGCAGACCGACGCCGACTCGCTGCGCGTGACGCTGAACCTCCCGCCCGGCTGGCGGCTGTTTGCGCTCTTCGGGGCGGACTGGGTGCGCGGCGACTGGCTGACCGCATGGACGCTCCTCGACCTGTTTCTCCTTCTCATCTTCTCGCTCGCCGTCGGAAAACTTCACGGCTGGAAAATGGCGACGCTCGCATTTGTCGCGTTCGGACTCGCCTACCACGAGCCCGGCGCACCGCGCTTCCTCTGGCTCTGCCTGCTCGTCCCGCTCGCCCTCCTGCGGGTCGTCCGCACCGGCTGGGGCCACAAATTCCTGACCGCCGGCAAGTGGGTGCTCGTCGCCGCATTCGTCCTCGTCGTCGTCCCGTTCGCATCGCAGCAGGTCCAACAGGCGATCTACCCGCAGCTCGAGCGCGTCGGCGGCGGCGCGGCGCGGGGAACTGAGGGGGCAACCGGAAGTATGGTTCAGAACCTCGCGGAGTCCGAGCCCATGCCGGCGGTGCCGCAGTTCGACAGCTACTCGCTCGTCAGCTCGCGCGCTGAAAAATCAGCCCCCGCCCGGCAGGTTGCGAAAGACAAGAGCAACCTCGTTTATGACACGAAAGCCCGCATCCAGACAGGCCCGGGGGTCCCCGACTGGACATGGCGCAGCGTGTCGTTCGGATGGAACGGTCCGGTCGCGGCCTCGCAGGATGTGCGCCCGGTGATGGTGCCGATCAGCGTCGAGCGCGTTCTAGAGGTGCTCCGCGTCGCCCTGATCCTCGCCCTTGCGGGCCTACTGCTGCGCGGCACCCGCGCCGCGCGACTTCCGATGGCTGCGCTCGCACTCGTCCTCGCCATGCCCTCGGCCAACGCCGAGCTTCCCGATTCCGAAACCCTCGCCGCACTCCGCACGCGCCTGCTCGAGACATCGGATGCGTTTCCGAACGCCGCCTCGATTTCCAAGACCTCCCTGCGGCTGGCTGGCAACCGGATGGAGATGGACGCAGAAATCCAGGCCGAGGCCGCGTGCTCGGTTCCGCTCCCCGGCCGCCTCCCCGCATGGTCGCCGGTCGCCGTCGCCCTCGATGGCAAGCCGACCACCGCGCTCCGTCGCGATGATGGCTACCTCTGGATCCCGGTGCAGCGGGGAGTTCACCAGGTGAAGGTCACCGGCTACCTGCCGGACGTGCCGGACTGGGAATGGACGTTCCTTCTCAAGCCGAAAGCCGTGAGCATTGACGCGCCCGAGTGGACGGTCAACGGAGTCTCTGCCGCAGGCGTTCCCGACCAGCAGGTCTTCTTCACAAAAATCCAGAAGTCCACCGCCGGCGAGGCCGCCTACGACCGGCAGGATTTCTCGACGCTGGCGGTTGTCGACCGCCAGATCGAGCTCGGGCTGGTGTGGCAAGTTCGGACGTCTGTGCGCCGACTCTCGCCGGGCGGAAAGGCGATCGCGCTGCGGATCCCGCTCCTGGCGGGCGAAAATGTCCTCTCCTCAAACGCCCAGATCCGCGATGGAAAAATCGAGGTCCGCCTCGGCGCGCAGCAGGATGCGTTTGTCTGGGAGAGCGAGCTGAGCCCGGAGGCCGCGCTGCCGCTGGCCGCCGGGGCGTCCGACACATGGACCGAGGTCTGGCACCTCACCGCCTCGCCGGTCTGGAACATCACAATCTCCGGCCTCCCGCCGGTCTTCGAACCGGGAAATCCCGATCTCGTCCCGGCCTGGCACCCGTGGCCGGGCGAAAGCGTGAACCTCGCGATCAGCCGACCGGATGCCATCCCGGGCGCAACCGTCACTGTCGAAAAAGCAACCCACGACGTCACGCCCGGGATGCGCCAGATGACGTCGAGCCTCTCGCTTGCGCTCCGCTGCAGCCTCGGCGAGGACTTCCTCATCTCACTGCCCGCGAGGGCGGAGGTGACCGGACTCACGCTCAACGGAGCGGCGATCCCGGCGCGGATGGATGCCGGCAAGCTCATCGTGCCTCTCCGGCCGGGAGAGCAATCGGTGCGCGTCGAGTGGAAATCGAACACCCCGATGTCGCTCCGCTCGCGGGTCGAGGCGGTCGGGCTTCCGGTCGCCGCCGCAAACATCAACACCACGCTCAACATGCCGGACAGCCGCTGGGTGCTCTGGGCCGACGGCCCGCTGCAGGGTCCGGCGGTGAGGTTCTGGGTGGTGCTTGCCTGCTCGCTTCTCGCGGCCGGCGTGCTCGGCCGCCTGTCCGCATCCCCGCTCCGCACGCCCGCATGGGCACTGCTCGCGATCGGGCTCACGCAGGTCCCGCTGCCCGCCGCCCTCGTCGTCGTGACCTGGCTGTTTTTCCTCTCATGGCGCGGCCAGCCGTCGTTCCAGCGGCTGCCGGCATGGGGATTCAACCTTCTCCAATTCGCGCTCGTTGCGGCCACCGTCGCCGCGCTCGGAGTCTTCGTGGCCGTCGTTGCAGAGGGCCTGCTCGGCAACCCCGACATGTTCATCGTCGGCAACGGCTCGTTCCGCACCAGCCTCCGATGGTATCTCGCCCGCTGCGGAGAACTCCTCCCGCAGCCAGGATGCCTCTCGGTCTCGATCTGGTGGTTCCGCCTGCTCATGCTCGCTTGGGCTCTCTGGCTCGCAGCCTCCCTCCTCCGCTGGCTCCGCATGGCATGGACACGGTTCAGCACCGGCGGATGCTTTCGCCACGGAACCAAAAAAGCTCCCGCAGTATCCACCCCGCCGCCCCTGCCGTGATGACCCCCGAAACCGCTTGCTGCGGCCCGGACGGCCGCGGCGAGCCGTCTACCGGGGGAAGTGCGCGCCGCCGCGCGAGCACCCGGACCTGTGAGCAGCAATACTTGATTTATCGGATCCGCCATAACCTGCAATCAATGCCCATGCCTCGAGCATTTCAGCCGCAAAAGAACGAAGCTCGCAGAAATACAGGTCTTTCGCTCGCCGTCGCAATGTAACAAAACCTTAACAACTTAAGGCTGTTCCGGACGTCGGCCGAAGCGTATTGTCCCGCATTCCTTGCCGTGACCACAAAAAACATGATCACAAAAAATCAACCGAAACGGCGCGACTTCATGATCGCAAGATCCGTGCTCGCCGCCACACTCCTCGCCGCTCCCGCCTTCGCCGGAACGGCATCATCCGAGCCCGTTCCCGCCGCTCCGCTTGCCGACTGGTGGAACGGAAAATACATGACCGGCAACTGGTTCGGCGTCCGCGACTCGCTCGCCGACATCGGGCTGACGTTCAACGGCAAGTATTACGGCGCATTTTTCGGCGTTGTATCCAGCCAGAACGGAGCTCGCGGGATCTGGGACCAAGGGATCGAGTTTGGAGCCGAGCAGAATTTCGGGAAGCTCCTCGGAGTGGAAGCCCTCAATGGGGTGAAGGGATTCGGCCAGTTCCGCTACCGGGACTCCCAGATCGCTGCAGACGCCGGCACGTTTGTGCAGAGCAACAGCATGTTTGATCCGACGAACTGGTATTCCGGCACGCAGTTCCGGGTCCTTGCGTTCGGCTTGGAAATCGGAACCGGCGACCTGCTTCCGGTCAAGGACATGGTCGTCCTGCGCGGGGGCTGGCTCCAGCCGCAAAAGGAATTCATCGACCAGCCGCTCTCGAAGCTGTTCCTGAACAACGCGGTGAACAGCGCGAAGGGCGTGGGCGGGAACATCCCGTTCTCGTCGAGCTTTTCCACATGGGGCGGCACGCTCAAGGCGAAGCCGGTCGAGTGGTATTACCTCAAGGGCGGCCTCTTCATGGCCTTCCCGCAGGCGACCGCCAGCGGCAACCACGGCCTCGCTTATCAGGGCTACGGACCCGACCCGAGCCAGAACGGGCTCATGGCCATGGCCGAGACCGGCATTACCCCGAAGATCGGTGCCTCCAAGCTGCCCGGCAAATACGTGGTCGGCGGATACTACTACGGCGGGTGGAAAAACTCGTTTTTCGGAACCCGTTCGCTCGGTCAATACGGCATGTATCTGCAGGCCGACCAGATGCTCTTCCGGGAACCATCCGACGAGCCCGCCCCGCTCGCAAAGGGACCCTCGGATGGCAAGAGCGTGGCCACGGGCAAGGATTTCAAGACTCCTGTCGATCTGGAAAAGCCAAAGCTCTCCGAGCAGGGCCTGAGCACGTTCAACCTCGTGAGCCTCGCCCCGAAGTATAACAATCTCTTCCCGTTCTACTTTCAGACCGGCCTCGTCTATACCGGCCTCATCCCGCACCGCGACCAGGATCTCACGATGTTCTCGGTGGCCTACGGCAGCTACAGCTACTACAACGTCAAGAACCTTCAAAACACCGGCAAGACAAACCAGCCGAACTACACGATCTTTCTGGAGGGCGGCTACCGCATCCAGATCAACCAGTGGGCGTTCTTCCAGCCTTTCATCCAGTATGAGATCCGGCCCGCAGGCACAGGGGCTGTGGCCAA
>DYRS01000125.1 GCA_020718585.1 Chthoniobacter flavus | reverse complement strand
TTTACTCATATTATCTATCTCACTCTGATTGCGTGGGTTTTGCATGACTGAGCATTGGCTCTGTGCCGGGGGAATCCCGCCGTGCTTTCCAACGCGACGTTGACCTTCGGGCGCGGGTGGGGTTTTATTACCGACCTATGGCAAAAGACGAGTCGGCGCAGCGCATGGAGAAAATTGTGAGCCTCTGCAAGAGGCGGGGGTTCATTTTCCAGTCTTCGGAGATTTACGGCGGGATCAACGGGTTTTGGGATTACGGTCCGCTCGGTGTCGAGCTGAAGCGGAACCTGAAGGATTTTTGGTGGAAGCGGAACGTGCGCGAGCGCGACGACATGGTCGGGATGGACGGTGCGATCATCATGAACCGCGCGGTCTGGAAGGCGTCCGGCCACGAGGAGACGTTCAGCGATCCGATGTCGGACTGCCGGGTCTGCAACACCCGGCACCGCGCGGACCAGCTTCCAGAGAGGGATGGCAAGCCCTACTGCCCGCACTGCGGGGCGGCGAACATGACCGAGCCGAGGGCGTTCAACCTCATGCTGAAAAGCTATGCGGGCCCGGTCGAGAACGACGACAACCTGGTTTACCTCCGCCCGGAGACCGCGCAGGCGATGTTTGTCCAGTTTCGGAACATCCTCGACACCTCGCGCCAGAAGCTGCCGTTCGGGATCGCCCAGATCGGCAAGGCATTCCGCAACGAGATCAACCCGAGGAACTACATCTTCCGCTCGCGCGAGTTCGAGCAGATGGAAATCGAATACTTCTGCCGTCCGGAGGACGGGCTGAAGCTCACCGACTACTGGCTTGAGGAACGGCTCCGGTTCTACGAGGACATCGGGATCCCTCGCTCGAAGATCCGCATCAACGACATCCCGGATGGCGACCGCGCATTTTATTCGAAGAAGACGTATGATCTGGAATACGAGTTTCCGTTTGGTGTGAGCGAGCTCGAGGGCGTCGCCTACCGGACCGACTACGACCTCTCGAAGCACATCGAGCACAGCGGGAAGCCGCTCGACTATTACGACGAGGTGACAAAGGAACGGTTCGTCCCGCATGTGGTCGAGCCGAGTGCCGGTGCCGACCGCACCGCGCTCGCGCTGCTCTGCGAGGCGTTCGACGAGGAGACCGTCACCGACGACAAGGGGAAATCCGAGATCCGCACGGTCATGCGGTTCCACCCACGCATGGCACCGATCAAGTGCGGCGTCTTTCCGCTGCTGAAAAACAAGCCGGCACTCGTCGAGGCTGCGCGCTCGATCATCGCCTCGCTGCGCGCCGACATGAACGTCTTCTACGACGAGTCCGGCGCGATCGGCCGCCGCTACCGCCGCCAGGACGAGGCAGGCACGCCGTTCTGCGTGACCGTGGACTTCGATACAGTCGGCGAAAATGGACCGGAGAAAGCGGGGACGGTCACCCTGCGGCACCGCGATTCGATGCTCCAGGAACGCGTGGCGATCACCGATCTCAAGGCACTGCTCCTGGAAAAAATCCGCTAGGCGCATTGCCGTTCGGCGGCACCGATCCTGGGAAATGAACCAACCATTGCTCTGGTTTGTGGCTGGCGAGACCAGCGGGGACGCCCGCGCGGCCGAGGTGATGCGCGCGCTGCGCGAGGCGCGGCCGGGGATCCGATTCGCCGGTTCGGGCGGACCCGCGATGCGGGCGCTTGCCGACGGGCCGTTTGACGAATGGACCGATCGGGCGGCAGTGCTCGGGCTTTGGGATGTCCTCCGCCATTACGGGTATTTCCGAGGAAAATTCCGCGAATCCCTGCGAGGGATCGCGTCCGCACGTCCGTCGGCGGTCGTGCTGGTGGACTATCCGGGCTTCAACCTGCGGCTTGCGAAAGCACTGCGCGCGTCGGGATTTTCCGGAAAAATCCTCTATCACATCAGCCCGCAGGTCTGGGCATGGAACCGGGGACGGATTCCAAAGATGGCGAAATTTCTCGACCTCATGCTGTGTGTGTTTCCGTTTGAGGCGCCGATGTATGAGGCGAGCGGGCTGCACACGGTGTTTGTCGGCCACCCGCTGCTCGAGGCGCTCGAGGGTGCGCGGACCGCGGGCGTGCGCGAGCCCAGTCTGGTCGGGCTTTTTCCCGGCAGCCGCGAGCGCGAGGTTAAGCGGCTGTTTCCGGTGATGGCGGCGGCGGCTACGATCATCCGGCAGGCCGCACCCGGCGTGCGCTTCGAGGCGGCGGCGGCCAGCGAGCCGCTCGCCCGGCGGATGCGCGAGATGGCACCGGAGATCGAAGTCACGACTGGGTCCGCGCACGGGCTGATGCAGCGGGCGTCGGCCGGGATCGTCTGCTCCGGCACCGCAACGCTCGAGGCCGCGTTTTTCGGACTCCCGTATTGCCTGGTTTACAAAATCGCCTGGCTGACATTTGAGATCGGCCGCAGGCTGGTAGATGTGGACTGCCTCGGGATCGTCAACATCCTCAACAACTACGCGGTGAACCCTCCGCCGGACCCAAGGATCCCGGCCCGCCCGGCACCGCATGTCGTGCGCGAATTCATCCAGGATGCCGCAACCCCCGAAGCGGTCGCCGCCGAAACGCTCCGCCTGCTCGGCGACGCCGACGCCCGCGCAGCACTCTCGGCAAAGCTTCTCGAAATCACCTCGTCGCTCGACGCCCGCGGCGCATCCCGCCGCGCCGCAGCCGCCATCATCGCCGCAATTTGAGACGCCCCGCACCGGAACAACCGAGCGCAGAGGCCGACACTATTCGGCCCTGACCCGTGTCTGAAGCCGAATTTTTCGCTTGCCGCGCGGGATTGGCAAAATAGCCTCTTAGGATAACCTATGAGCGACCGAAGCCCGATTTGCTACGATTCGAAGATCGAGGGCAACATGATCATCACCCGGCTCGACGCGGCGATTAACTGGATGAGGAGCAACTCCCTCTGGCCGATGCCGATGGGCTTGGCCTGCTGCGCGATCGAGTTGATGGCGGCGGGCGCGGCGCGTTATGATATCTCGCGGTTTGGTGCCGAGGTGATGCGGTTTTCGCCGCGGCAGAGCGATGTGATGATTGTCGCCGGGACGGTGACCTACAAGATGGCACTTTCGGTGAAGCGGATCTGGGACCAGATGCCCGAGCCGAAATGGTGCATCGCGATGGGCGCGTGCGCGTCGTCGGGCGGCATGTACCGCAGCTACGCCGTCCTACAGGGGATTGACCACCTGATCCCGGTGGACGTCTATATTTCCGGCTGTCCGCCCCGTCCAGAGGCGCTTCTCGACGGGCTGATGCGGCTCCAGAAAAAAATCATGGGCGAGTCGGCGCTTGCGAACCAGAAGAAGGCACTATTCGAGTCCCTATGAACGCATCCGACGCCGCCGCAAGCATTTCCGGGAAATTTTCTGAATCCGTCAGCGGGCGGAACGAATTCCGGGGCGAGACGACGCTGGTGCTTCGGGCGGAGGTGCTGCGCGACGTCTGCGCGTTTGCGAGGGACGGCCTCGGGTTTGACTACCTGGTGGACATTTCCAGCGTGGACCATTTTGGCGACGAGCCGAGATTTGAGGTGGTTTACGAGCTGTATTCGATGAAGGACGGGGCGCATCTGCGGCTGAAGATCCCGGTGAGCGAGGACGCATGCGAGGCGGCGACGGTCTCCGACATCTGGCCGACCGCCGACTGGCATGAGCGCGAAGTTTACGACCTGATGGGCATCCGGTTCACCGGCCACCCCGACCTCCGGCGAATCCTTATGTGGGAGGGCTACCCGCACCATCCGCTCCGCAAGGATTTTCCCCTCGAGGGGAAGCCGACCGACGTGCCTGGGGTGGCATTCACCGCGACCGCGCCGCTGGCGGGCGGGCCATTTGTCACCGTGCCGACCGACGGCACGACCCAAGCGCGCGAGCCGCGCGCGCGCACCGCAGGCGAGGTCCGCAACCCGGAACCAGCGCCTTGATCGCCGACCAATCCAGTCTGGCGGAACTTGTGGCCAGCCTCGGCGATTTCCCGCAGATCGCCCTCGACACTGAGGCCGACAGCCTCCACTGCTACTTTGAGAAGCTGTGCCTGATTCAGGTTAGTGCCGGAGGCGGGCACTGGCTGGTAGATCCGCTGGCCGGGCTCGACCTCCAGCCGCTCTTCGATCTCGTCTGCTCAAGACGCCTGGTTTTTCACGGCGCCGACTACGATTTGCGGCTCCTCAGACGCGTTGGGCACTTCGAGCCGTGTGACCTTTTTGACACGATGATCGGCGCGCGCCTGTGCGGGCGGGCCGCGCTCGGGCTCGCGGCACTCGTCGAGGATCTCAACGGGATCAAGCTCTCGAAAGCCTCGCAAAAGGCGAATTGGGCGATCCGGCCGCTCTCCGCGCAGATGATCGAATACGCGCTCAACGACACCCGCTACCTTTTGGAGATTGCCGGGACGATCGAGGACGACCTCCGCCGGCTCGACCGCTGGGAATGGTTCGAGGAATCCCTCGCGCGGATGATCGCCTCGGCCCGCGAGGTGAGGGAGCGCGACGATGACAAGGTGTGGAGGATCTCCGGAAGCAACGCGCTGTCGCCCCGCGCCCAAGCGGTGCTGCGGGTGCTGTGGTTCTGGCGCGACTCCGAGGCCAGCGAGTGGGATCGCCCGCCGTTCCACGTCATCGGCAACCAAGACTTGATCCGCGTCGCAGAGCAGGCGAGCAAAGGCGAAAGCTTTTCGACCCCGCGCATGAACGGTCGTCGGCGCAAGAGCTTCGATGTCGTCCTCGCCCTCGCGCTCGAAATCTCGGAATCCGAATGGCCGCAGAAAGAAAAAATCCGCCGCAAGCGCGCGCCGAAGAATCACATGGCCCGCTTCGATGCGCTGAAAATCGTGCGCGACGCGGTCGCGACCGACCTCGGCCTCGACCCGGCGATCGTCGCCCCACGCGGGGCGATGGATGCGGTCGTCACCGACCCGGCGTCCCCCGCGCTCATGAACTGGCAGCGTCGCCTGCTCGGGCTCGAACCCCTGCCGACCCCCGATGCCTGAGGACATCATCGCCCTCGCGCTCGCCGAGGACATCGGCGCGGGCGATGTCACCTGCGAATGGTTCACCGGCAGCGACCGCCGGGCTTCCGCCCGTGTTGTCGCGCGGCAAGCAAGTCGACTCGCCGGCTCTGCGGTTTGCGCGGAGGTCTTCCGGCGGGTGGATCCTGCGTTGGAGAGGGAGGTGCTTCGTGAAGACGGAGCAGACCTCGCTGCCGGTGATGCCGTGATCCGGGTCGCCGGGGCGGCGACTTCGATCCTCACCGCCGAGCGGACCGCCCTGAATTTTATCCAGCGCCTCTCCGGGGTAGCGACGATGGCCGCCAAATATGTTGCGGCGGTCGCCGGAACCGGCGCGGTGATTCTCGACACCCGCAAGACGACCCCCGGGCTCCGCCTGCTCGAGAAGGCGGCGGTCGCAGCGGGCGGTGCGACGAACCACCGGCGCGGGCTCTACGACATGGCGATGGTCAAGGACAACCACCTCGCAGCCGGTGCCAAGCTCGACGAAATCCAGGCCGCAATCACCGCCGCCAAGGCGGCCCGACCGGACCTGCGCGTCGAAATCGAGGCGGATTCGCCCGAGCAGGCGCGCGCATTTTTCACCCTGCGCGGGGTGGATGTCGTGCTCCTCGACAACATGCCTCCCGCGCTCCTGCGCGAGGCGGTCGCCGCCCGCCCGCCGCATATCCGGCTCGAAGCGAGCGGCGGGATCACGCTCGCGACGATCCGCGAGATCGCCGAAACCGGTGTGGATTTCATCTCGGTCGGAGCGCTCACCCACTCCGCCCCCGCAGTCGATTTCTCGCTTGAGCTTGAACCTGCGGACTGACGTTTGGCGGACGGTATTTTCGGATATCGGAGTGCGGAGCGGGTTCAAATTCGCTCTCGCCGGGATGCTTGCGCTCTATTTTGCTCTGCTGCTGCGGCTTGACGAGCCGACCTGGGCGGTGACGACCGCGTTCGTGCTCTCGACCCCAAAATTCGTCGGCGCGATCGGGGAAAAAACGATCCTGCGGGTTATCGGGGCGATCCTTGGGGCGATCATCGGGTATCTGATCACCGGCTCGGTCGAGCAAACCCCTTGGCTTTTTCTCGCGGCGATGGGCGGGCTTGTGGCGTTCACCACCGCGATGTATGGCGGCACTCTCGTCCCCTACGGATTCCGCCAGTGCGGCTACACGGCGACGCTCGTGGCGGCGCAGGGGATGTCGGACCCAAGGTTTTCGTGGCATGTCGGGCTCGCCCGGTGCGAGGAGATCTGCCTCGGCATCATCGTCACGATGGTCGTCA
>DYRS01000124.1 GCA_020718585.1 Chthoniobacter flavus | reverse complement strand
CGGATCAAGGATATGGCGGCGCGCACGCTGCTGCTCAAACTGGAACGTGCGGGCTGGGTGAAGACGCAGCCGAGTTTGACTTCACGGGTCTTGGCTTTGCCATCGGGCCCCTTGCCTTTGGAGGCATGCAACTCGTTTTTTCGCATCGGCACTCCGGTGCCATCAAAGCTCACATAGAGGATGGGCACTGAGCCGGGGCTGTCTTTGGAGCTGGCTGTGGCGGCTGTTTGCCGCCCATTCCAATCCTCCACCGCGCGGCCGACGTCCTCGGCCACGCGCTGCACCTGTTTGGGTGTGACTTCCAGACGTGCGTAGGTCAGAAGGTCCTCGCTGGCGTCGACGAAGGAAGAGCGGCTCCCGGCCCGGGCCATGAAGCGGCGCACGCCGGGGGAAAAGGAAGTGCCGGTGACGCCAAGGCTCTCGTCCAGGGGGATGCGCGTGCGGATGCCTTGGGCTGGGCAGGGATCGTAATGATTGGGGCGGATCATGAGTGCTCAAATTGGGGTTGCAATTTGCGGGTGTTGCCGGAGCATGCGGGCTCACGCTTTCAATCCCATGCAAATCGCAATGATCGGTCTCGGTCGGATGGGTGCCAACATGGTGCGCCGTCTTCTTCGCAATTCCCACAACTGCGTTGTTTACGACGCCAACCCGAAGGCAGTTGCGGACCTCGTCGCCGAGGGGGCGACCGGCGCGGCCTCGCTGGAAGAGCTCGTCTCGAAGCTCGAATTGCCGCGCGCCGTCTGGATCATGGTCCCTGCGGCGATCACCGACAAGCTCGTCTCCGATCTCGCCGCGCTGCTCGCGCCCGGCGACACGATTATTGACGGTGGGAACTCGTATTTCCGCGACGACCGTCGCCGGAGCGAGGCACTGCGCCCGAAGGGCATCCACTACCTCGACTGCGGGACGAGCGGCGGAGTCTGGGGGCTCGAGCGCGGCTACTGCATGATGATCGGCGGCGACAGGGAGGCGGTCGAGTGCCTCGATCCGGTCTTCAAATCGCTCGCTCCGGGCCGGGGGAACATTGAGGTCACGCCCGGGCGCGAGAAGCTCGGCGGAACCGCCGAGGAGGGCTACCTCCACTGCGGCGCGTCGGGTGCCGGACACTTTGTGAAGATGGTCCACAACGGGATCGAATACGGGATCATGGCCGCATTCGGTGAGGGGTTCGACATCCTGGCCAACGCGAACGCCAGCACGAAGCCCGCCGCGAAAGATGCCGAGACCGCGCCGGCGATGCACCATGATCTCGACTACAATCTCAACCTCGCCGACATCTCCGAGGTCTGGCGTCGCGGGAGCGTCATCAGCTCGTGGCTCCTCGACCTCGCGGCCGCGGCGTTCGCGGAAAACCCGACGCTTTCCAACTACTCCGGAAGCGTCGCCGATTCCGGCGAGGGCCGGTGGACGATCATGGCGGCGATTGAGGAGGCGGTGGACTGCGAGGTACTCACCGCCGCGCTCTACGCGAGGTTCCGCTCGCGCAAGGAGCACACGATGTCGGAAAAAGTCTGCTCGGCGATGCGCTACCAGTTTGGCGGCCACATCGAGCGCGCGTCCGGCGGGTAGCCGGCCCCCGATGATCGGTATCACCATCGAGAACCTCGCGAAGAGGTTCGGGGAAACCTTCGCGCTCAACGGCATCAACCTTCGGATCGAGCCGGGCGAGCTTTTCTTTTTGCTCGGTCCGAGCGGATGCGGGAAGACGACGCTGCTGCGCGCCGTCGCCGGGTTCAACACCCCCGACTGCGGAAGGATCCTCTTTGGCGATGAGGATGTGACCCGCCTCCCGGCGCACCGGCGGAACACCGGCATGATGTTCCAGAGCTACGCGCTCTGGCCGCACATGACGGTCGCAAAAAATGTTTCCTTCGGTCTCGAGGAGCACCGGGTCCCTGCGGCGGATACCGCCCGCCGGGTCGCCGAAGCGCTCGCCATGGTGCGCATGGCCGACTGCGCAAACCGCCGGATCGCCGAGCTCTCGGGCGGCCAGCAGCAGCGGGTCGCCCTCGCCCGCGCGCTCGTCGTCCGCCCGCGCTGTCTCCTCCTCGACGAGCCGCTCTCCAACCTCGATGCCAAGCTCCGCCTCGAAATGCGCGACGAAATCCGCCGGGTCTGCAAGGAATTTGGGCTCACCGCCATCTACGTCACCCACGACCAGAAAGAGGCACTCTCGATCTCAGACCGCATGGCGATCCTCGTGGACGGACGCATCGCACAGACCGGCACGCCGGAAGATGTCTACCGCCGGCCGCACTCGAAAACCGTTGCCGGATTCATCGGCGAAACAAATTTCCTGCTAGGAAAAATCATCGGATTCGCAGCCGGTCGGGCGTCGGTTGATGCCGGCCCGCTCGGGATGTTCGATGGTGTGCCCGGCGACCCAAACTGGCTCCCGAAGCCCGGCGAGGCGGCGATCATCTCGGTGCGCCCGGAATCCTGGTCGCTCCGGCCGACCGCAGCGGCAACGAACTCGGTCCGAGGCCGCATCGGCGGCACCGTCTATCTCGGCGAGATCGCCCAATACAAATTTGCCACCGCCTCGGGCGACCTGAAAATCTTCGAGCTCAACCCGAAGGTTTCCGCCCGCGTGTTCGACCTCGATCTCTTCGCGGCGGCCGCCGCCGAAGATGTCGTCATCCTCCGCCCGTAGAGGAGCCTCAGACATCCCGAAGTCTTCCGATCAATCAGTCGTCAAAGGGAATCCGCATGAGACCACCTTCCCGGAGAGTGGGCATTCCTGTCGCACCATGCAGCGTGCGACAGGAATGTCGCGCCTCCGATGATATCGTCGGCTCATCGCATTTCCTTCGGGGCCAAGAATCCTCCCCTGCTGGCGATCAGCGGTCCCGCCGACTCCGAACGAGCGCGCCGGCGGCGAGGGTGACGAAAAATACCGCCATCGCGACGAGGACGATCGTCGCCCCGGCGGCGGTGTCCGAGTAATACGAAATCAGGAGACCGGAGACGCCGGAGACGATGGCGATGGCGACGGCGAGCAGGACATACTGCCGGGTGTTGCCCGCAAGATTTCGCGAGGCGGCGGCGGGGAGGATGAGCAGGGAATTGATGATCAGGATCCCGACCCAGCCGATGTTCATCGTGACGACCAGCACGATCGCCGCCACGAAGAAGACTTGGATCCACCAGATGTTGAGCCTCCTGCTGCGGGCGAGCGAGCCGTTGATGCCGATGAGAAGGATGCGGTTGTAGAAAAGCAGGAGCCCGCCACCAACGACCAGAAGGGTCAGAAACAGCCAGGCGATCTCGGTCGGCGTGATGCTCAGCAGATCCCCGATGAGGTAGCGGCTGAAGCGGTTGAAATTTCCCCCGCGCGAAAGCAACACCACCCCCAGCGCAATGCTGAAAGACATGCACAGCGAAATGATCGCGTCCATCGGCGAATGGGTGAGCCGGTGCAGCACCAGAATGCCCAGGGCAAGAAGCATCGCAAAACCCACCAGCGCCAGCAGCGGATCGGCCAACCCGAAAAGCACCCCCAGCCCGAGCCCGGTCAGCGAAGCATGGCCCATCGCATCGGAAAAAAATGCCATCCGATTGTTGACGACGAGCGTTCCCATCAGCGCAAAAAGCGGGGAGACCAGCACAACCGCTACCAGCGCGTTGCGCATAAACTCATACCGCGCCCACTCAAAGGGCAGGGCCGAGAGAAGATCCATCGGGCTGGTCATCCCCGGTTTATACCGGCCGCCAAGCGGACGTGCAAAAGATTTGCAGCGCGCCGGACTGTGCGGGGCCGACCGGTGAGGTTTTTTTCGTGCGGATTTTTTCCCGGCGGCTAGCGTTCGGGAACATGGAAGAACGTCCCGAACACACGCATTCCCACGGGGAATTCCGCCTCCGCTACGGGCATCCGATGCCATTCGGGGCAAGCCACACCCTGCACGGGGTCAACTTCTCGATCTTCAGCGCGCATGCGACCGCCTGCACGCTCGTCCTCTTCGAGCGGGGGTGCGCCGAGCCGATGGCCGAGATCCCGTTCCCCACGGAGTGCCGGCTCGGCCAGGTCTGGGCGATGACGGTGGACGACCTCGATTACGAAAAAATCGATTACGGGTTCCGTTTTGACGGTCCGTTCGATCCGGCCGAGGGGCATTATTTTGATCCGAAGAATATCGTGCTCGATCCGCACGCGCAGAAGATCTCCGGGCGCGAGGTGTGGATGGGGAAGCCCCAGTTCACGCCTCCGGTCCACCGCGGGCGGATCCCGCACGAGGAATTTTACTGGGAGCACAGCCGGCCGGTCCACCGCCCGGAGAGCGAGCTCATCATCTACGAGATGCATGTGCGAGGGTTCACCCGGCACGCGAGCTCGGGCGCGCAGCATCCGGGCACGTTCGAGGGGCTGCGGGAAAAATCCTCCTACCTATCGGATCTCGGCGTGAACTGCATCGAGCTGATGCCGGTCTTCGAGTTCGACGAGACGGAAAATACGCGGACGAACCCGGCGACCGGCGGGCGCCTCTGCAACTACTGGGGCTACAGCACGGTGGGATTTTATGCCCCGAAGTGCAGCTACGCGGCGAGCGCCGCCGAGGGCCGCCAGGTCCATGAGTTCAAGCACATGATGAAGACCCTGCACGCGGCGGGGATCGAGGTCGTCCTCGACGTCGTCTTCAACCACACCGCCGAGGGCGGCGCCGACGGCCCGGTCATCTCGTTCCGCGGCATCGACAACAAGACCTACTACATGCTCGACGGCCCGGGCCATTTCGCAAACTACACCGGCTGCGGAAACACCGTGAACTGCAACCACCCGGCGGTCCGGGGATTCGTCATCGGCTGCCTCAGATACTGGGCGGCCGAGTTCCACATCGACGGCTTCCGGTTCGACCTCGCCTCCGTGCTCGGCCGCGATTCCAGCGGCTCCCCGCTGCCGAACCCGCCGCTCCTCGAAGCCCTCGCCTACGACCCGGTGCTCGCCGGATGCGACCTCATCGCCGAGGCCTGGGATGCCGGCGGGCTCTACCAGGTCGGAAATTTTCCCTCCTACAAGCGGTGGATGGAATGGAACGGGAAATACCGCGACTGCGCGCGCCGGTTCCTCAAGGGCGATCCCGGCATGGCCGGCGAAATGGTCCAGCGGATCATGGGCTCGCCCGACCTCTACGCCGCCGCCGGACGCAAGCCGACCGCCTCGGTCAACTTTATCACCTGCCACGACGGGTTCACCCTCCGCGACCTGTTTTCCTACAACGAAAAGCACAACCTCGAAAACGGGGAGGCAAACAACGACGGCGGGAACGACAACCACAGCTGGAACTGCGGCACCGAGGGCGACACCGACGACCCGAAGATCCTCGCGCTGCGGCTCCGCCAGTGCAAAAATGCGATGCTCCTCCTGCTCGCCAGCCAGGGCGTGCCGATGATCTACATGGGCGACGAATGCGGACACTCGCAGCACGGAAACAACAACGCGTATTGCCACGACGACGAGTGGAACCACCTCGGCTGGGATCTCGATCCCGACGGGCGCGAGATGCTGCGGTTCACGAAGGCGATGATCGCGTTCCGAAAGGCCAACCCGTCGCTGCGCCAGCCGGAATTCCTCACCGGCCGCGATCAGGTCGGCAGCGGCTACCCCGACATCAGCTGGCACGGCGTGCTGCCGTGGAAGCCGGACTGGACGCCGTGGAGCCGCTCGCTCGCGTTCCTGCTTTGCGGACGCCACAGCCTCGCCGCAGGCGGTCCCGCGCGGTTCCTCTACGTCGCGCTCAACATGTTTCACAAACCCCTGCCGTTCATCCTTCCGGTGCTGCCAAGGGGGATTCGGTGGTCCCGGTTCGCCGACACCGGCCTGCCCGCACCCCACGACATCTCCGAGTCCGGCACCGGCGCACCCCTCGCCGATCAAAAAAAATACCCGCTCCGCGAGTGGTCGGGCGCAATTCTCATCGGCGAATGATCGAGCCAGCACCGCACGACCCCCACCTCGCCGACCGGGCGGAGCGCGCACGGAAAATCTCCGCCTCGCCGGAAAATTTCAAGGTCTGCGAGGGGTGCGATTCGATCGTCTCCGCGCGCGTCGCAACCTGCCCGAACTGCCACGGATACCGGTTCGACGAATCCCCCGCCCGGGTCGTCGAGCACGCAGAGCTCCTCGCGTCCCGCCCGCAGCGCAGCGTGACCTCGGCCGATCTCGAGTAGGCACGCGGACGGAAACCAGGGGTCGGCCACATTTTGACAGACGAGGGCTGCCGTTGCAGCCGATGTTGGAAGACTGAATTTTCAGGTTTCCAACTTTTGAAGATCATTCGATTCTCCAAAGTCATAATTTATCTGGGTGGCTGATTGACTCAAGTGGCCCCCACAGGTTGTGGTTTGGGAGTGTAT
>DYRS01000123.1 GCA_020718585.1 Chthoniobacter flavus | reverse complement strand
AGGGATTGGCAAGGATCGCCAACAACACGCGGTTTTTGATTTTTCCGTGGGTGAAGGTCCCTCATTTGGCCAGCCATATCCTGGGGGCTGCGGCGCGGCGCATTCATGGGGATTGGAAGGAAAAATACGGGCAGGGTTTGGAGTGGCTGGAGACCTTTGTGGAACGGGGCCGCTTTGCGGGCACCTGTTACCGGGCGGCCAATTGGGTGCATGTGGGCAGCACACGCGGACGGGGACGTCAGGACAGAAAACATGCCGCTGCCGTGCCTGAAAAAGACGTGCATCTTTTCGAGATCAAAGCATGAGTGCCACATCAGGGACGATCCGCTTTCGAGTTCATCCTCACAGCGATTCGCGCTCACTTTCACGGCGACCCCGCGCCATCTCTCTTACCGGCCGAGGCCTGATTCGCCCGGCTCCCAAACGGATGGGATGCCGGGCTGATCCCACAGATGACTGATTGCAATTTTGACTTCTGCTTCTACACCCCGTGAACGGCTACGGACAAAGAACCCTAATTTGTATCAAGTTATTTCTGCTAGCCGCCTAAGCGTGTTTCGTTTGGATGTTTATCTTTCTTGCCGGCTCCTTAGGCGGGGTCGGGGGCGAGGAGGGTGCTGACTTCGCGCTGGACGGCGGGGATTTGCTCGAAGCTGAGGTTTGGGTTTGCGAGGACGATGGTTTCGCCGGTGGCGACGAACTCATAGACGAGCATGTCGGGATCGCTGCTCTCCATCGGGCGGAGCATCCGCTTGCGCTCGAGCATGAGCGCGAGGATGTAGCGGACATTTTGGTAGGTCGGGACGTTCTCGGCGACGAGCCTGCGGAGGAGGCTCTCGACGTCGTCGCGCGGCATCGGTTCGGGGCGTGGGGGCGCGGGCGGCTCATACTTCGAGCGCCAGAACGAGAACGGCTGGATGTTGTCGTTGCGGGCCTCCCAAGCCTCCTCGCAGATATCCTCGCGGAGGAATCCCTCGCCCTCGCGGACAAGGATCGTGAAAAATGTTTCGCCCGGAGCGAACTCGCGCTCGGTCCTTGCGCACGAATGCGCGCGCGATTTGATTTCCCAGTCGGCTTGCATGCTCATCGCATCAGCGGCTCCGGATTTTTATGAGCCGCTCGAACGCGTCGTCCCATGCCGGCGAGCCGGACGGGCGGAACTCGACGATCGGGAACGAGGCGCGCACGGTCGTGCGGAGTTCGGCGAGCGAGGCGAGGTGTCCGGCGGCGATCGCTTGGATGAGGATGTTGCCAGTGGCGGTCGCCTCGACGGGTCCGGCAAAAACCGGGAGCCCGGTCGCATTGGCCGCGAACTGGTTGAGGAGGGTGCTTTGGCTTCCGCCGCCAACGATGTGGAGGCGGGTGATCGGGCGTCCGGTCAGGCCGACGATTTTTTCGAGGGTGACCCGGTAGAGGAGTGCAAGGCTCTCGAGGATCGCGCGGGTAAACTCGCCCGGGGTCGCCGGAACCGGCTGGCCGGTCTCGGATGCAAAGGCGGCAATTTTTGCGAGCATGTCGCCGGATTTGAGAAACCGTTCGTCGTCGGGATCAATGAGCGTGCGCAGGGGAGCGGCTTCGGAGGCTAGGCTGTTGAGGCCTGCGTAGTCGCAGACCTCGCCGGAGTGCTCCCAGTCGCGGCGGCATTCCTGGAGGATCCAGAGCCCGACGATGTTTTTCAGGAACCGAGTTGTGCCACCGAACCCGCCCTCATTGGTGAAATTTGCCTCGCGGGTTGCGTCGTTGATCAGCGGGGCCGGAAGCTCGACGCCGATGAGCGACCATGTGCCCGAACTCAGGTAGGCCCAGCCGTCGTCATCGCCGGCGGGGACGGCCGCGACCGCCGCGCCGGTATCGTGCGAGCAGGTGGCCACGACCAGCGGACCTCGCAGCCCGGTCTCGTCGGCGACAGCTTCGGTCAGCGGACCCAACACGGTGCCCGACGGGACGATCTCGGGGAAGGCGGATTGAGGGAGCCCGAACGCCAAGATCAGGTCGGACGACCAACATTTTGTTGCAGGGTTGTAGATCTGGGTCGTGCTCGCGAGGCTTTCCTCTGCGCGTCGGACTCCGGAGAAAAGGAAATTCAAATAGTCGGCAATGCAGAGGAATCCGTCCGCCCGCCGAGCGAGTTCCGGGCTCGCCTCCATGTCGGCGACCAATTGGTAGAGCGTGTTCAGCGACATGAACTGGATTCCGGTCTCGCCGAAGATTTTCTCCCGGCCGACCGAGGCGAGGGCCTTCGCGAACGTGGCGTCGGTGCGCGGATCCCTGTAGATATACGCTGGCGCGAGCATGTCCTGCCCGAGCCCGCTCCAGACGTAGTCCACCCCCCACGAGTCCACGCTGAGGCTCGTCGGAGAAATCCCGCGCGCCGCAACCTTCGCAAGACCTTTTTTCAGCTCGTCGAACGTCCGCAAAATATCCCACCGGATCGAGCTGCCGAGGCGGATTGTGATGTTCGGGAACCGGTGAATTTCCTCGAGTGCGAGGACGCCGGCGGCAAGCGTTCCTAGCATCACGCGGCCGCTCTCCGCTCCGAGATCGCAGGCGATGTAGTGGTTCGTCATGGGATCAGAACAGGAGGGTCGCCGGCGACTCGAGGCTTTTCTTGAGCGTCGCAAGGAAGGCGGCACCGGCGGCTCCGTCCACCACCCGGTGGTCGCCGCTCAGGCCGAGCGATATCCGCTGGCCGACGGCGATTTGGTCCTGCGCGTTGACAACCGGCTTTTTCATGATCGTCCCGACCGCGAGGATCGCGGCCTGCGGCGGGTTGATGATCGCGTAGAAGTTCTCGACCCCGAACGCGCCGAGGTTCGAAACCGTGACGGTTCCGCCCTGGTAATCGTCGGGCTTCAATTTTTTCGCACGGGCGCGGACCGCGAGGTCCTTGACCGCCGCGCTGATCTCGCGGAGCGTGAGCTTCTGCGCGTCGCGGAGCACCGGGGTGATCAGGCCGTCGTCCACCGCGATCGCGACCGAGAGGTTGACGGTGTGGTATTCGATGACCTCGTCGCCGGCGAATGCGGAGTTGATCTTCTGGTGCTGCGCTGCCGCGCGGGCGGTCGCGAGCAGGACAAAATCGTTGACCGTGACCTTCGGGCTGCCCGACGCCTCGGCGGCGGCGTTGATGTCAGCGCGAAGGCGAGAGAGCGGGGCGGCATCAATCTCGAGCGACAGGTAAAAATGCGGGATTTGGGTTTTGCTGGCGAGCAGTCGCTCGGCGATCGTGCGTCGCATCCCCGAGAGCGGGACCCGCTTGTCTGCCGCGGATGCGGGGACCTCGATCGGGGCGACCGACGACAGGGCGGCGCGGGTCGCGGAGGTCGCGATGGCCGCCGGGGCACTGCCTTTTTCCGGCACATCGCCGGCGACGATGCGTCCGCCGGGGCCGCTTCCGGTAACTCCAGAAAGATCAACCCCGCGCTCGATGGCCAGCTTTTTTGCGAGCGGCGAGGCCTTGACCTGGGAGGTTTCTGATCCCGCCGCGCGCGGCTTCGGGGTCGCGGGCGAGGCGGATTGGGTCGCGGCGGCCTTCGGGGCTGATTCCTTGGTGGCGGGCTCGGACGGCTTGGCGGCGAGGGCTGACGCCTTCGCGGCGGCGGCGTTCCCGTCGCCGTTGAGCACGGCGATCAGCTCGCCAACCTTCACGCCCCCGCCCTCGGGGACGATGATGTCGGTGAGGACGCCGTCGTCAAACGACTCCATTTCCATCGTCGCCTTGTCGGTCTCGACCTCCGCGAGAACGTCTCCGGTCTCGATTTTGTCACCGGTCTTTTTGAGCCATTTGACGAGCGTTCCTTCGAGCATGGTGTCGCTCAACTTCGGCATGGTGATTTCTGTCATAGCTGGTTTTTGTAGATGGTTTTTTAGAGAATTTCGAGGGCCTTCGCGATAACGCGGTCCGCGGTCGGAAGCTGGATCGGTTCGAGCGCGGGCGAGTAGATCGCCGGGGCGTCGAGCGAGCAGACCCGCTGGACCGGGGCGTCGAGGTCGTCGAACGCCTTTTCTTGGATCGTCGCGGCGATCTGCGCAGAGACGCCGCAGAACGGCTTGTTTTCGTCCACCAGCACCGCGCGGTGGGTTTTGCGAACTGTGCGAAGGATCGCCTCCTCGTCGAGCGGGCGGATCGAGCGCAGGTCGAGGACCTCGGCGCTGATCCCGTGCTCCGACTCAAGCCGCGCGGCTGCTTTGAGCGCGGTGAGGACCGCGCGTCCGTGCGCGATCAGCGAGACGTCCGAGCCCTCGCGCTTGATATCCGCCACGCCGAGCGGGATCACGTATTCCTCCTCCGGCACCTCCCACTGCTCGCCGTAGAGAAGCGTGTTCTCCATGAAGCAGACCGGGTCGTTGTCGCGAATCGCCGCCTTGAGCAAGCCCTTCGCATCGTAGGCGGTCGCCGGACACACGACCTTCAGACCGGGCGTGTTCGCAATAAAATTTTCCGGCGTATGCGAGTGGGTTGCGCCGACGTTCGTGCCCCCGTTTGCAGGTCCCCGGATGACGATTGGGCAGTTAATCAGCCCGCCGCTCATGTAGCGGACCTGCCCGGCGTTGTTGATGATCTGGTCCCACGCCACGTAGGCGAAACTCCAGAACATCAGCTCCATGACCGGACGGATCCCGAGCATCGAGGCACCGATCCCCATGCCGACGAACCCGGCCTCGCTGATCGGCGCGTCCACCACTCGCTTGTCCCCGAACCTCTCCCAGAGGCCTTCGGTGACCTTGTAGGCGCCGTTGTATTGCGCAACCTCCTCGCCGATGATCACGACGTTCTCGTCGCGGACGATCTCCTCGGCCATGGCCTGATTCAGTGCGGTGCGGTAGGTGATAAGCATGGAAGTTTTCAGTATTCAAAAAGCAGTGCAGCCTCTGTGCTGAACACTTTTTTCAGTCTCCGAAGAAGTGTCGTCCGGTCTGTCCGGCCTCGGTTTGGTTGTCCACCTCCCAATAGACGTCCTCGAAGATCGATTCGGGCACGGGCGGGTCGCTTTCGATCGCGAACTGCCCGGCCACCGACGTTTCCTCCTTGACCTTGGCGTCGAGCTCGTCGGCGGCCTCCTCGGTGAGGACGCCCTCGTTGACGAGACGGGCGCGCCAGAGCCGGATCGGGTCGTGGTGGGTTTTGTAGGATTCGATCTCCTCGGCACTGCGATATTTTTTCGCATTCGCGTCGGCGACCGAATGCCCGTAGTAGCGATAGGTGTCAACCTCGATGACGAACGGCAGGCATTCGTCGTGCGCGCGTTTGATCGCGTTCCATGTTTTCGCGCGGACCTCGTAGAGATCCTCGCCGTTTGCGACGTCCCATGCGATCCCGTAGCCCTCTGCGCGCTCGGCCAGGAAATTTTTCATTGCCGACGACCGCTCCATGCTCGTGCCCATCGAATACTGGTTATTTTCGATCACGTAGATGACCGGGAGCTTCCAGAGGGCCGCGAGGTTGAGCGACTCATGGAACGCGCCCTGGTTGACCGCGCCATCGCCGAGGAAGCACAGGCAGCAACCTTTGAGCCCCTTGTATTTCAGGCCGTAGGCGAGACCGAGGCCGAGCGGGGTCTGGCCGGCGACGATCCCGTGGCCGCCCCAATAATTTTTTTCGGGCGCGAAGAAGTGCATCGAGCCGCCCTTCCCGTGCGAGCATCCGGTCCCCTTCCCCAGCAGCTCGGCCATGCACGCTTTCATATCCATCCCGACCGCCAGCGCATGCCCGTGGTCGCGATACGCAGTGATCACATGGTCATCCTTCCCCATCAGCGAGATCGTGCCGACCGCGACCGACTCCTGCCCGATGTAGAGGTGCAGGAACCCGCCCATCTTCCCCTGATTGTAATACTTCAGCGCGGTTTGCTCGAACCTCCGAATCCTCAGCATCGCAACAAAAAACCCGATCTTTTCGGCCGGGGTCAGCGACGCGTTGATTTCGGAAGCCGCAAAGTCGGCGGGCGCGGAAGGAGTTTTCTTTTTGACGCTCATTGGACGGATGGATTCTTACTCGCAGGGTCCGCATCCGGATGGGAAGCAGGATCGGGCGGGGAGTTTCCAAAAAATTCCCGGCGCTGGCAATGCGGAAAATCCGTTCGCAAATCCCTCCTAGGGCCAATTAACGAACGAGAGGAAAAGGAGTGGAGGGAGTGTCAAGGAATAAACGGAGGATTTCGTGAAGGGTAGGTTGGTTTTTTTTGACGGTGAGAAGGTAGTCGCAGAGGCGTTGGGTGGCCAGACTCAAACCACGCGAAACAATCAACAATCGCCGATCATTCTTCGCCGACCTTGACGAGGAAGAGCTCCCGCCTGCCACTCAAACTTGAGGGCGAAGGCATGAAGCTGAGCGCGGGCACGCTCTGCGGAGTTTTTCAAAA
>DYRS01000320.1 GCA_020718585.1 Chthoniobacter flavus | reverse complement strand
TCCATTAATAAGACGTTTGAAGAAGCGTCAGAACTCCGGCTTCTTTGTTGGGCTACCCAGAAAAGAAGCCGGAGGCGCGGCATTTTTATACCTTCCCGGCCTTTATTGCGGCCTGGGCGGCGGCCAGGCGGGCGATCGGGACGCGGAACGGGGAGCAGCTCACGTAGGTGAGGCCCATTTCGTAGCAGAACTGTACGGAGGCCGGGTCGCCCCCGTGCTCGCCGCAGATGCCGATCTTGAGGTTCGGACGCGTCGCGCGTCCCCTTTCGACGGATATCTCGATCAACTGACCGACGCCGTCGCGGTCGATCGTCTGGAACGGGTCGGCGGGGAGCAGTTTTTTGTCGATGTAGTCGTGCATGAAGCCGCCGATGTCGTCGCGGCTGAAGCCGAAGGTCATCTGGGTCAGGTCGTTGGTGCCGAACGAGAAGAACTCGCAGACCTTCGCCATCCGGTCGGACAGAAGCGCGGCGCGGGGAATTTCGATCATCGTGCCGTACTTGTACTCGATTGCCCTGCCGCCGAGCTTTTCGGTGACTTCGCTGTATATCCGATCCGTTGCCTTTTTCGTCTCCTCAATTTCCGAGACGTCGCAGGTGACCGGCACCATGATCTCGGGCAGGCACTTTTTCCCCTCCGCGACCAGCTCGGCCGCCGACTCGAAGATTGCCCGCACCTGCATTTCGGTGACTTCTGGATAGGTGATGCCAAGACGCACCCCGCGGTGCCCCATCATCGGGTTCGATTCGTGGAGTTCTTCGCCGCGTTTTTTGACGTCATCCGGGGTGATCCCGAGCGCGCGGGCCAGCTCCGCCTGTTTTTCCGCTCCCTGAGGTACGAATTCATGGAGCGGGGGGTCGAGAAGCCGGATCGTTACCGGGAGCCCCTCCATCGCGGAAAGCGTCCCCTTGATCGAGGCCTTGACAAACGGGTAGAGATCGTTGAGGGCCGCTTTTCGCTCCTCCTTCGTGTTGCTTAAAATCATCTTGCGCAAAAAGAACAGGGGCTGATCGGAACCCTCTCCGTAGAACATGTGCTCGGTGCGCAGAAGCCCGATTCCCTCGGCGCCGAAAGCTCGGGCCACAGCCGCGTCCTTCGGCGTGTCGGCGTTGGTTCTGACTCCCATCGTCCGGAACTTGTCGGCCATTGTCATGAACTGCTGGAAGCGGGGGTTCTCGGTCGCGTCCATCATCGGAAGCGCGCCCGTGTAAACATGACCCCGGGTGCCGTTCAGAGTGACGATGTCGCCTTCTTTCAGGACAATGTCGGAGCCGCTGATCTTCGCGGTTTTTGACCGGGCGTCAACCTGGAGGCTGCCTGCGCCGACGATGCAGCACTTTCCCCAGCCGCGGGC
>DYRS01000319.1 GCA_020718585.1 Chthoniobacter flavus | reverse complement strand
CCGCGAAGCGGCAGCGGGCGAGAAACTGCCTCGATGCGTCACTCCAGGGAAGCGCCGCGATGCCTTCTTTTGCGAGGCGTTCCCGCGCTGCCTGCTTGAGTTCCTCGGGATGAACGACAGGATGGCTCTTTTCGCCGAGGAGGAGGCTGCCCACGCGGATCTCCACGCGCATTCCGGGATTCCACCCCACCCAGGAAAACCGGTGTGTTTCTTCCGGATGGCCCGCCAGTCCGGCCTCCAGATCGCCGCGGTCAATCGGGGCGGCCAGAAAGACGCGCGCCTCCGTGTCGCCCCCGTCCATGTCCGCCACGACGAGAAACTCCTCCCCGGCGAGGGGTCCTCTCACCCTGGCCGCCCGTCCCGTCTGCAGAAGCAGGCGCGCCGATTCGCCGAGGCGGTTGTCGCCGATACGCTGTGCGGCGCGGTCCGGATAGGCCAGAAGAAGCAGGCGCCCCGCGAGCGAAGGGTCAATGGCGTCTCCACCCAACGGCTGTGCGTCTGCACCGGCGACACGCACGATTCTTTGTGCCTCTTTTTCGATTCTGAGCGCGGCGTCCGCCCGCAGGGCGCCCTTCAATCCCCTCTTCCAGGAAGCCCAGGCAAATAGTCGGTCGCGAAAGTCGGGGTCGTTTCCGCCGAGCGGGTCTCCCTCCTCGAGTATGGCCGCGATGACGGCGGCGGTGGGAAGCTGACCTGCCGCCTTGAGCAGCATCCGTCCGAGGCGCGGGTGAAGCCCCAGCCGTGCCGCCTGTTTTCCGAGAGATGTAATCCTCCCGGCGTCGTCGATCATCTCCAGCTTCTTGAGAAGCTCCTCTGCCTGCCGCAGGGCGCCCGCAGGCGGGGGGGTGATCCAGGTGAGATCAAGCGCAGAGGCGGACCCCCAGAGCGCCGTTTCGAGGACGAGCGGCGTCAAATCGGCCATGAGTATCTCCGGCGGCGAGAATTTTTTCCGGGGTGTATCCGGGCGCTGCCAGCGCAGGCACACGCCCGGTCCCAGTCGTCCGGCCCGTCCCCGGCGCTGCGCTGCGGAGGCTTCCGATATCTCGACCGTTTCCCAGTGATCCATCCCGGTCCGGGGATGAAAGGAGACGCGCCTCTCCAGACAGGCATCGACCACCGCCCGTACGCCGGGGATCGTCAGGCTCGTCTCGGCGACGTTCGTAGCAAGAATGATTCGCCCTGTCGGCCCGTCCGCGGGAAGAAGCGCGCGCCGCTGCGCCTCCGGTGGAAGCCGGCCGTGAAGGAGGGCGATGTCAGAGGCAAGGTCTGGACTTGTTTCAAGAATTGTCTCATGGGTCCGCCGTATTTCATAAAATCCCGGCAGGAATACGAGAATATCCCCTCCTCCCCCCTTCC
>DYRS01000318.1 GCA_020718585.1 Chthoniobacter flavus | reverse complement strand
GTTGAGATCCTTCCCAAACAGTGATCGAGGCGAGCGTTGAGGACGGCCATCGCGCTCATTGCGCCTTTGGGGTCAACCGCTGCGGTCGTGCGGCAGGCGGCGAGAGCGGCGGTAAGTTCGCTTTTTTTCATCGGAGAGAGGCGAGGGTGTCGCGGGTGAAAATTTCGAGTGCATCCCACTGAAGGACGATTTCTGCCGGGGCCAAGCGTGCGGCGGTCGCGAGCATTTCGGACGCGACGATTGCCCGCAGGAACGTGACGGCGGGCAGGTCTTCGATCTTCGCGAATGCGAGAAGCCGCAGGTCGGCGGCGCTCAAGCAGAGGTTGCAGCGAAGCGTGTTCACGCGGGCGGCGCGGGATGCGACGGCGGCTCCGGGCGCGGGCTTGCGGCGGGCGGTCTTGGTTTTTTGTTTTGCTGGCATACAAATGCGCGAGCACCCCGAAAAAGTGACGTAAAATCACGGCTTGCTATCGTGCGTGCGTGACATCGCGAAACGAAAATCCGCACCCGCTCGCCGAATTTGGCGCGTGGATTTTTTTGCGAGTCGTGAGGCTTCGGCTAGTGGCATCATGCCGGTCTTCCAAAGTGCGCCCGCGAGTCGGGCAAGGATCGCCTGCGGGTCGCGGTGCCCGTCCACAAGAGCCGATAGCACGGCGGGAAGTGTGTCCATTTTGCCTCTCTGGTATCGTTCGGAAAGGGCTTCTAAGAGTAGTTCGCGCTTGAAGTCGCGCGCGTCGGCGGGGTCGAGGGCCTGCCAATCGAATTCCTCCGTTGGGACGACTTTTCCGTGATCGTCAAATGCACCGTCCATTACAGTCCCTCCCTGATTTCGGCGTGCAGGGCTTCCAGTTGCGCCCGGAGCGGTCCGAAAAATGCGTGCTTCTCCATGCCTGCCGGGATTTCAAATCGCCGGAGACATTCGAGCATGTCCGCGCGGAGAACCTTTTCCGCTGCGCCGGAATCCAACCCGCAGACCTGCGCCGAAATCCGATGCTTCATCTGCCTCATTGCCGCAATCATTGCAGAATACGCATTCCCGATTACCCGGCAAACCTCCTGCTCGGAAAAAAGCTCACCGCGAGCAACCCGGTTTTGGATCGCGACGGCTTCAGTTTCGAACGCGATTTTTTCGCTCTGGAGTCGGAGCTTTTCGCGTTTCAGGGGGTCAAGCCTTGGGTCGCGGTCGGCTGATGCGGCCCTGCTGCCGAGTCCATTTTCCGCAAGCCACGCGCGCCATCGCGCGACGTTGAATCCGCCGGTTGCCGTCCTGCCGGGGCTGTCTGGGCGTTTCAGCCATGCGGCGATCGTGCGCCGGGTGCATCCCAGTTCGGCGGCGAGGGCTTTCGTGGAGGAGGCG
>DYRS01000122.1 GCA_020718585.1 Chthoniobacter flavus | reverse complement strand
CATGAGCACGAGATCCTGCTGGCGCGAGCAGGCCTTTATGCCTTCGTAGAGCGGACCGCTTTTCAGGTAATGATAGGAAATCTACCGGGGGAGCGAATACACGGTGAACTTCCTCCCGAAGATCAAAATCGAAGTCGTCCTCGCCGACGCCTCGCTCGAAAGCGCGCTGGCGGCGATCGTGAAGGCGGCGAAGACCGGAAAAATCGATGACGGCAAGGTCTTTGTCTCGCCGGTCGAGGATGCGATCCGCATCCGGACCGACGAAACCGGAGAGAAAGCCGTGTAGGGCTCAATCAGCGCAGGGAGGGAAAAAGCAAGGCGGCGGGGGATGGAGAGCCCCCGCCGTCTTTGCGTTCTTGACAGCTTTTGAGGGCGCTTCTTCCCGGTGCCGCCGGGCAATGATAAGCAGAAAGCAGACCCTCCGTTGAGTGGGCGCGAGCGAGCGATTTTCAAAATGAGAATTGCTGGTGAGCCGAAATTCGTTCTTGAATCCCCACCTCCATACAGGCAAGAGTTCGGTCTGGCAGATCGGGCCGTGGCTCAGCTTGGTAGAGCGCTTGAATGGGGTTCAAGAGGTCGAGAGTTCGAATCTCTCCGGCCCGATTTTCACCCCGTCACCAACTGGCAGTCGGAAAAGCATGCTTCCTGCCGGTTCCCGGGGTCATCACGTCAAGCGTGATGGGCAGGATGCCCGCTCACGGCAAGCGGCGTCACCTCCATGAGCACGGGACATCCGGGCGGGGATTTGATGATTCGGAGCGCAAGCCATGCGCCGAGCGCAGAGGCCGCAAGGGCCTTTGCCCAAAGGTTCGTCAGAGGGAAGATCGGCCATCCGTAGTTTTCGGTGCCGAGAAGAACGCAGAGGAGCACCAGCCAGGCCGCCCGCGAATTTCGCCGGAAGACGATCCACTCAACGCCTGCCCAGACGGCGGCAAATGCGCCGAGCATCACGTAGGAATTTGTCTCGGTGCGCGGGTTGAACAGCATCAGGTAAACCGTCGAGACAAGGAGCACTGTGAACGCCTGGAGCAGGGCGTCGGGCACGCCGGCGGAGGTTGATGCCGTGCCTCCCGCATCGTCTTCCCTGCGGGCAGGAGGCCTGCGGTCCGCTTTGCGCACAACCCGCCAGCAGAGCCCGAGCGCAAGGAGTCCGGCCAAGGCGCGGAGGCCGAGCTGCGCGGTCGAGGGAAGGTCGAGGCCGAAGACCCTCAGCATTCCCGCAAAATCGCACCACGAGTGCCCTGTCGGTTTCCCAGCCGACTGGAGCTTGGCGACAAACGCGCCGAATTCTCCGAACGCATAGGCCGGGTTCGGATGCGCGAGCGGGATGGCGGCGGCGATGGCCAGCGATGCGAGCATCGGGAGCCGAAGCCTCGGATAAACCGCCGCGCACAACAGGATCGGCGCGATCGCGATCGGCTTGAACACGAGCGTCAGCGCAAGAAAGACAGCCGCCGTCCACCAGCGCTCGCGCGCAAGCGCCAGCGCGATCAGCACGAAGAGCGCCGCGAGCGGCATGTTCACCTGTCCGTTCCGCGCGCTCGCAAACGTCGAGGGGAGGATGAGCGTAGTCGCGACGAGAAAGACCGCCTCCCGGTGCGCAGGCGCAAGGCGAGCGGCCGCCGCCCAGAGCGCCCAGGCGAGCAAACCCATGCATGTGAGCCTCCAGAGCGGCTCGCCGACACGGTCGGGCAAAAGCTCGTAAGGCGTGTAAAAAACCGCGAAGTGCGGGAGGTAAAGGTAGCGGTTTTTACCGGCGTAGAGCGTCTTCGACGCCCACCAGTTTGCGGTTGCGCGCTGGTATTCCAGCGTAGCCGAGCGTCCGCTCGGATTGACCGCGACGAGCGTGACGATGATCCCTGCGTAAACGGCCCAGATCAACACCGCGACCCGCAGGCAGCGCGCGGCGGGGAGGCCGCTTAAAAATTCACCGAAGCGTTCCCACTTTGCGCGCATCGTGGGGGGGATGCGGGTGCGCGGCTACCAGCGGAAGTGGGCGAACGCACGGTTGGCCTGCGCCATCTTGTGCATGTCGTCGCGCTTCTTGATCGCATTCCCCTGCCCTGCGGCGGCATCCTTCAGCTCGTAAGCCAGCGCGTTTTCCATCGGAACCCCCTTGCGGTTGCCCGCGAAGTTGACGATCCACCGCATCGCAAGCGCAATCTGGCGGTTGGCGGGAACCTCCATCGGAACCTGATAGGTCGCGCCGCCAACCCGGCGGGATTTCACCTCGAGCCGGGGCTTCACGTTTTCGATCGCCTTGTTCAGGGTCTCGAGCGGATCAACCGTGTCGGTGCCCTCCCGGCACTTGTCGATCGCCGTGTAAACGATGCGCTCGGCGATGGATTTCTTCCCCCGGCGCATGATCGCGCTGATCAGGCGGGCAACGACCGGACTTGCGTAGCGGGCGTCTTTTTTGACTTCTTTGTGGATGACTCGGCGTCTGCGGGACATAATTTATTTACGGATATCGGATTTCTGATCGTTCGTGTGCTGGTCGGAATTTGGTCGGAGGGGCTACTTCTTTTTCCCCTTCGCGCCCTTGCCGCCCTTGGCGTCTTCCTGTCCGGGCTTCGGACGCTTCGCTCCATATTTCGAGCGGCTGCGGCGGCGTCCGTCCACCCCGAGGCTGTCGAGGGTTCCGCGCACGATGTGGTAGCGCACGCCGGGGAGATCCTTCACCCGGCCGCCGCGGACGAGCACGATCGAGTGTTCCTGGAGGTTGTGCCCCTCGCCGGGGATATAGGCGATGACCTCCTGGCCGTTTGTGAGCCGGACCTTGGCGACTTTGCGAAGCGCGGAATTCGGCTTTTTCGGCGTGCGGGTCATCACCTGCACGCAGACACCACGGCGCTGCGGGCAGTTCACCAGCGCGGGCGATTTCGATTTGACCGTGATCTTTCGGCGTCCTGTTCGGACGAGTTGGTTAATTGTGGGCATTGGTAATTCTTTGTGTCGGGCCGCCGGATCCGGTCGGGCTTGGCATCCCAGTATCCCACCCATGGAGGAATACCAGACAGCCCAGAAGACATGCGGGAGGGGAGAACTTAATAGACCCGCCCGGCGGGGCAAGACAAAAAAATTGCAAAAATTCTGGTTGGGGTGCAGGACAAAAAAATTCACTCATGCAGCGAGAGCGAGCGTGTTGTTCCCTGCGGAACGTGAGTTGAGGCGGCATGTCCAGAATTCCAGTATTGTCTGCGGTGCTTGTTGCGGGCCTCATCGCCCTTGCCTCAGGTGGTGCTCAGTGCTGTTTTTGGTGGAAGCGGAGCGTGATCCGCTTCATGCGGGCGTCGTCTTGCGGGCTCGATGTCTGGATATCGGGGTCGTCTTTGAACGCGTGGTGGACGATCCGGCGGTCATAGGAATTGAGGGGTTCGGTTTGGATCGGGCGGCCGGTCGAGCGGACCGCCTGCGCGAGGTGGCGGACTTTTTCGACGAGGGAATCGTCGCGCATCGCGCGGTGGTGCTCGACGTCCACGACGACCCGCTGGCCCGATGGATCGCGGGCGGCGAGAATCCGGTTCACGAGGTATTGGAGGTCGTCAATGACGATGTCCTCGCGGCCGATCAGCCGCTCCGGCTCGTGCGTGAGAATCTGGAGGACCCGGTGCCCGTCGCGCTCCTGCTCCTGGATTTCGGCGACAAACCCAAGGTATCCGAGAATCGTGTCGAGGACTTCAACGGGCGTCTGGTTCATGGCTTCCTTTTCTTTTGTTTCTTCGAGTTGGCGGCCTCCCGCTTCGCGACGACGCTCTTCTTTTCGAGGGTCGGCAGCGGGCGGTTGCGGGTCAGGTAGAGCTGAACGATAGAAAAGATATTCTGGGTTGTCCAATAGAGCGCGAGCCCGCTCGCGTAATTGTAGCAGAACACGAGAAAGATGACCGGCATGAAGTAGAGGATCCGCTGCTGGTTGGCGTCCCCGCTTTTCGGGCTGATCACCATCTGCCAGATCATCGTGCCGGCCATGATGATCGGCAGGAGGTTGATCGGAAACCCGAGGACGTGCCCGATCGTGTCCGGCTGCGAGAGGTCATGGATCCAAAAAAACGAGCTGTTGCGGAGCTCGATCGCCGTCCCGAGCATCGCGTAGAACCCGAAGAAGATCGGGATCTGGATGAGCATTGGGAAGCATCCGCTGAGCGGGTTGACCCCGTATTCGCGGTAGAGCTTCATCGTCTCCTCGTTCATCTTCTGCGGGTCGTCTTTGAATTTTTCCTTCAGCCCGACCATCATCGGCGAGAGGGCGGACATCTTCCGCATCTCGTTTGTCGCCTTGTTTTGGATCGGCCAGAGGGCGGATTTGATGCAGAGCGTGAGGACGATGATCGCGGCGGCGTAGGTCCCGAGCCATCCGTAGAGCCCGTTCATCGCCCAGAGGAGGAATTCGCTCACGAACCAGAACATCCCGAAGTTCAGGACGGAATCCTGGTTCGGACCGAGCTTCCTGAGCAGGGCGAGATCCTTCGGGCCGGCGTAAACCTCGAACGTTTTTGTGACCGTCGCGCCCGGCGCGAGCGCGAACCCGGCGACTCCGACCGCGCCCTGGATCCCGAAGACCGGGGTGCCGGTCTGCTTTTTGGTGTCGAACCGACGCGCCCATGCCGACGCACCGGGATCCTTCGACGTGACGATCGTGCAGAAATACTGGCTCGAAACCGCCGCCCACTGGACGTCCGGCTTGGTTTCAAGATACAGCGGACGCTCGGGGTGGAGTGGGATGCCGATGATCGGGACCGAGCTGGCCGAAAACCAGTTGACATCAATGTTGCTCACCTTGCCGGCACCCGACCAGTCGAAGCGGATATACATCGGGAGGTCGGAGACATGGATCGGCGCGGCTCCCCCGGTGCCGATGAAAAATGCCGGGACTTGGAGCTCGGATGCGCCCGGATTTTTGAACGAGACTTCGAGTCCGACCGTGTAGGGTCGGTTCTTGTCGGCGGCCGGCGGGAGGACGAACCGCTTGGTGATTTCGATCCCGTCGGCGGTTTTCTGAAAAAACGAAGCCTCGCCCTTGTCCTTGTCCGTGCTCATCTCAAACCCGCCGAGCACCTCGCCGGGTTGGAATCCCATCGCGCCGATCGGCATCCCCCGGTCGCGGTTCAGCGACACGGTGCCGCGGTTCTCGCCCAGGTGCTTGAGAAGGTTCACCGACTCGATGCCGCCTGCGTCGTTGTTGAAAACAAACTCGGCGGCCGACCCGGCAAGGCTCTCCGCGCGCGCGGTCATCACCGGGCCTACGGGGGTGGCGGCCGCTGCTGCGACCGGTGTGGCCGAGGGCTGGGGCGTCGGCGCATCCGGCTGCTCCGGCGAACCGGCTGCCACCGACTGACGCGCGGGCGCGGGCGGCGGGGTCAGATACTTGCCGACATACCATTGCCAGGCGAAGAGCCCGGCGACAGAGAGAGTGATTGCGATCCAGGCTTTACGGTCCATTAGTTCTGAGTTTTCAAGGCGGTCGGCACGGGATCATACCCGCATCCGCCCCACGGGTGACAGCGGGCGATCCGGCCGATTCCGAGACCGATCCCAACGAGGAGCCCACGCCCGCGAAGGGCTTGGACAAAATATTCCGAACACGTCGGCTCGAACCGGCATCCGCAGCCCGGTCCGCACATCGCCCGCAGCGCGGGCGAAAGCAGGATCTGGTAGGTCCGGATCAGAAATATGAGCAGAGATGTCATGGAAAGGACGGCAAAATAGAAAGTCGGCGGGCAAGAAGCAACCATTCCGCTCTCAATTCTTCAAACGTGGCGGCGGCGGCGGATTGCTTGGCGATAACCACGATCAGCGAGCCGGGTGGAAAATCCGCGCGCGCGTGCCGGAGAAGCTCGCGGAGTCGGCGTCTTGTTTTGTTCCTCACCACCGCGCCCCCGACGCGCTTCGAGGTGATGACGCCCGCCTTCGCGTCGCCAGTGCTTGTCGGGCAAAAAACGGCGACCCGCAGCAGCCGCCCTTGGGCGACTTTCCCCCCCTCACGAACCCTTGCGAAATCGCGCCCGTCCCGCAGGCGGGCGGCTCGCGGAAACTTCGTCCGCTCAGGCGGCGGTGTGGCGGGCGTATTGGATTTCGACACCCTTGGGCAGGAGGCGCTTGCGTCCGCGCTGACGGCGGCGGCTCAGGATCGCCCGCCCGGCCTTGGTTTTCATGCGCGCGCGGAACCCAAACTGTCGCTTGCGCGTGCGCTTGGAAGGCTGGTAAGTGCGTTTCATAAAATGGGATCAGTAGAGCCGGGCAGCTTACCAAATCCCAACCGGTAGTCAATACCATTTTTTTAATGCCCGAGGAGCCCCAGGGCCAATTCACGAACGAGAGGAAAAAGAGGGGTGGGCGGCAGAAACGGAGCGGAAGGCGTTGCGATGGTGGTTGGCATTTGCCCCGCTGCGTCAAAAACCCCGTAGCGGATGCGCTCTCCCACAGCGTGCACG
>DYRS01000020.1:8191-23567 GCA_020718585.1 Chthoniobacter flavus | reverse complement strand
AATAGCGGCCCTCCGGCCTTCCAACCCCTCCAGTCCGCGAAGTGGGGCTAAAATCCGGTCGTCTCATCGCCCGCCACGCCCCTCCAACAGGCGGTTGTCGCGATTTTTGGCATTCCCATCAGCCTGAAGCGCCCGCCCCAGTTCCACTTGCGGCCCATTCCAGGCAAAGTCCCGCGCTACGCGCGGATTTGGGGGTCCAACGCGGTCCATACGATAGAGAGAGGGGATTTCGGCCATTGCGCCGTTTGGTAGAATTCCCCTGTGTAGAGAAGGCCTGCAGAGCCTGTATTTATGGGGTTTCCCCTCGAAGTGAGGGGGGGAGCGGGTGACGAGACTCGAACTCGCGACATCAACCTTGGCAAGGTTGCACTCTACCAACTGAGTTACACCCGCAAACAAACGGGCAGCCATCATGGCAGCAAGCGTTATGCAGTCAATGAGATTTCAGAAATCTTTTCCGGACAGTCGGGCAGGGGGCATCTGCGACAAGGGCAAGTTGGCGGGAGCGAGGGCCTCTTGCCTGCTTTCCGAAGAAGCGGGGAGACGTCCACGCTCGTGTGAGCCGCCTCGTCTGCACTTTTCGCGGATACGCGAGTGCCGGTCAGGAGTTTGGACGGATCCCATGAGACAGGCTTGGAGATCAGCGCATGTGTGGAGCCCGGATGCGCGCAAGCCGAGAAGCCGCGTGGCGACTACCCCGGGTTGGCAGCACCGGGGGGATATCCGCGCAGGCGTGCGAGCAGCGAGGACGCTTTGTGCGCGATCCAGTCCCACTTGCAGCGGATGCTCTTTTTGTAGTTTCGCTCGAGCTTTTTCACCGGATCCTCGTAGCCTGCGTAGTCGAAGAGCGTGGCTCGGTGGTCCTCCGCGATCCGGAGCAAGTTTGTATTCTGAAAAATTGCATCGGCGATTCTCAGCATCCGGCGGTTTGGAAGGCTCTGCGGGTTCGCGTGGCAGACGATGTCAAAGGCGGTGGGTGCGTCGTAGCCGAGCCGGATGAGCCCGATAATTGCGGAGGCGGCCGACCGGCTGAGCCCGGATTCGCAGTGGCAGAGGATGGCAAACTGGTCGTTGCCGCCAGCCTCATCGGAGGCGATCGCGTCGAAAAACCGGATGATGTCCATGATGTGTTCGGGCTGCGGAGCCCGGCATTTGCGGAACTGCGGCGCGAGCATCTCGATGTCGTCCACATCGTGGAACCTGATCTGGAGAATTTTTCGCGCGCTTGGCGGGAGCGCGAGCGGCTCGTCTTCGGTGCCCGGGTCCGGGAGGCTCACGACGTATCGGATATCGCCCGATTGGAATCGAGGGAGGGACGAGCGGCTGGACACGGCGAGTTGCATGCCAATGGAAACTCTAGCGGTTTTTCTCCGACTGTGACAATGGATTTCAGCAGCCACTCCCTGCGAACAGCAGAGCCATTTCATCTGTAAGTCCTGAAGCTGGCACTGCATGCATGAAGTGAAAAACAGATAAATTTTTAAAACCTGATCTGCCATCGAGCGTCTCTCCGTGGACGGCAAGCCCCTCGCTTTGCTCTCCGCTGTTTTTTTGCCCCCCGAGAATAACACGCCTTGGGACAAGGAACACGGCCAGCTCGTGCGCCGACGCATCAAAACCGCAGAGCCCAGCCCCGAGGACATCGGGCTCTGCGGGTGCTGGCGCATCGCCGCCGTAGAACGCGTCAGCATCGACCTCACCAAGCCCCGCTCCCAACAACTTCCCGTCACCGAGATCGCCTACTACGTGGACAGCAGAACCAAGGACGAGTTGAACGACGAGAACATGCTCGAGCCATCGTCGGCCACTGGGACGCCATCGAAAACGGAACCCATCGCGTGCGCGACGTGAGCATGGACGAAGACGCCATGAAAAAAACAGATGAAATGGCTCTGACCCGCCGGTTTTGTTCTGCCTCTTTTGTTCTTGAACGCCCGGCGCGACTCCGTAGGGTCGTCTGTCTTTCATGAGGAAAACCGTCGTCCGCATCCTGATCGCTATCAGTCTGATCGTGCTGCCGTGCCTGCACGCGCAGTTCGGGAGTTTCGGCGATGTCCCCGTCGAGATTACGGCCGATGGCAACACGCGATTCGAGGGCGGGGTGGCGATCGCCGAGGACAACGTGCAGATCCATTACGGGCAATACAGCATTTTCTGCGACTATGCGGAGTATAATCCGGAGACCCGCGACATCCTGCTGGTTGGCAACATCCGCCTCTACACGCCGGATCAGGTCCTGACCGGGCAGCGGTCGCTTTTTAATCTAGAGACCAAGCAGATGCGGGCGATCGAGATTTCCGGCGCGAACCAGCCGATGCTGTTTCGTGCGTTCAATTTCCGGGCGATGTCGCAGCGGGAGTTCCGTGTTGGCGACGCGCTGTTCACGACCGACGACAACTCGAAGCCGGACTTCCATGTCAAGTCGCGTTCGATGCGGGTTTACACCGACAGCCGGGTGGTCTTCTCAAACTCGACGCTCTACATCGGCCAGACCCCGGTCTTCTGGTTCCCCTACCTGTTTGCGAACATCAACAACACCGGGTTCGCATTCCTGCCCGGCTACGACTCGCGATGGGGCGCCTACCTGCTCACCGCCTACAGCTTCCCCGTCATGAAAGGTGTGGACGCCACAGCGCGGTTCGAGGCGCGCTCGGAGTTCGGGCCGTCAGTCGGGTTCGACCTCAACATGCGCTACGGAAAAAAGGACAGGAGCTACGGGAAGCTGCGCACCGACTACGTTTTTGAGACGGCGGATGTGACGACCGTGGAGGCGCCCGGCGAGCCGGCGGAAACCCGCACAACGAACCGCTACCGGGTGTCGTTCCAGCAGCGGCTGTTCCTGACCGACGACATCTACGCGACGGCGGACATCAATGTGTTGAGCGATGTGGATTTTCTTGAGGATTTTTATCCCGGGGAATTCCGGATCGACCCGCAGCCGGACAACGTGCTAGCGGTGACGAAGTGGGACGAGGTTTACACGCTGAACCTGATTGTCAGGTTCCAGGCGAACGACTTTCAGGATGTCACCGAGCGGCTCCCGGAGCTGGTCGCCGACTTCAGCCAGCTTTCATTTTTTGGGACTCCGGTGAACTACGACGGTGAGAGCGGGGTCGCGGGCCTGAGCCGCAAGTTTTCGAACAACCCGTCGTTTGGCGAGACCGAATATCCCGACTACAGCGCGACGAGGTTTGATACGTTCCACCAGTGGTCGCTCCCGAAAACCCTCTTCGGGTGGCTCTCGGTCACGCCGAAGGTGGGCATCAGGGGCACGTATTACAGCCAGAGCGGGTCGTTTCTCACGGCGACCGGCGGCGACACCCAGATTGATCCGGTGACCGGCGAGTCCACGGTCGTCAACCAGCAGATCGAAAACACTCCGCTCAACAACCCGAGCGCGATCCTCAAATCGAAGGGAGCGGTCTTCCGAGTCGCCGCCAACTACGGGTTCGAGATGTCCGCGAAAGTTTCGAGAACCTACGAAAAGATCCAGAGCCGGTGGCTCGGGCTCGACGGCGTGCGGCATGTGATCCAGCCGTATCTCAACTACTCGGGCGTTTACAACATGGGCCCGAGCCCGAGCGACATCTACCAGTTCGACCGGGTTGTGGAATCCACCCAGCTTCTGCCGCAGAATTTCCCGCAGTTCACGGCGGTGGATTCGATCGACACGTGGAACATCGTGCAGCTCGGCTACCGTCAACGGCTCCAGACCCGGCGGGATAATACGACCCTCCAGTGGCTGACCCTGGACACTTTCATGAACCTCAACCTCGACAGCCCGTATTCTGACGCGCCGGTGTCGAACGTCTTCAACGTGGTCGGGTTCAATCCGGTGCCGTGGGCCGGGCTCATCATCGAGTCCCAGCTCCCGATCGTCGAGGAGGGGTTCACCGAGGTCAACACGTCGGTCAACTTCATGCCCACCCGCGACTGGTCACTGCGGATCGGACACCGGTATATTGACGGAAATACCTTTTTTGCCGATGACAGCCAGCTCAATTTCTACAGCTACTACCGGGTCAACGACCACTGGTCGTTCAGCTTTTACGAGCAGTATGAATTCAACTCCGAGGTGCTCCAATACCAGCGCTACATGATCCACCGCGACCTCTCGAGCTGGATCGCCTCGATCGGCACCGAGATTCGCGACAATCTGGGCGGCGACCGCGAGCTCGGGGTCCTGCTCGTCATGACCCTCAAGGACGCCCCCCAAGTCACGCTGCCGCTCGCGTTCAGCCAGTCCACGAGCCCGATGGCACCGTCGGGCGAATAGCTGGCCCCCAGCGCACGTGACTGAGGCGTCCGATCCGCGAAGAGGCATTCTGGTGATCCGGGGCGGGGCGATCGGGGACTTCATCCTGACGCTTCCGGCGCTCCGCCTGCTGCGCGCGGGATTTCCCGATTGCCGGATCGAGATTGTCGGCTACCGGCACATCTGCGCGGTCGCAGAGGGCAGGTATTATGCGGACGCCGTGCGCTCGATCGAATACGCGCCGATGGCCGGTTTTTTTAATCCGCGCTCCGACCTCGATCCTGCGCTTTCCGACCACTTCGCGGGTTTCGGGCAGGTCGTCTCGTATCTCTTCGATCCCGACGGGTATTTCGAGGGCAACCTCCGCCGCTGCGGGGTAAAAAACTTGATCGTTGGCGACCCCCGGATTTCTGGCACCACGCATGCGGCGCGCCAGCTCGCGCGTCCGATGGAATCCCTCGCGCTCTTTCTCGAAGACGAGGCGGCGGCGGTGTTCCCCAGCGATGCTGACCTCGCCGCCGCCGACAGGATTCTCGCCGGGCTCCCCCACCCGCTTGTCGCGATCCATGCGGGAAGCGGATCAGAAAAAAAGAACTGGCCGATGCCATCGTGGATCGAGCTGATCGGTTCGGTTGTGGCGACCGGCGCGACCGTGCTCGCGGTCTCCGGGGAAAGCGATTCCCGGCGCACGGCAGCACTGAAGGCTGAATTCTCCGAGAGGATGGTATTTCTTGAGAACCTTCCGCTGGCGACGCTGGCGGCGGTCTTTGCCCGCTGCGCGTATTTTATCGGGCACGACAGCGGGATCTCGCACCTTGCGGCGGCGGCCAGTGCGCCGTGCCTTCTGCTCTTCGGGCCGAGCGATCCCGGGGTGTGGGCACCGCGCAACCCCGGCGTGAAATTCCTCCGCGCGCCCGGCGGAGATCTCGAAACTCTCGCGGTCCGACACGTCCTGGCGGCGCTGCCGGAGATTCTCAAATGAAGGAGACGATCCTTGCGGTGGACCCGTCGCTGCGCGGGACCGGATATGCGGTGCTCGTACGCGATTGCGGAAAGACCCGCTGCACGGATTTTGGAGTCATAAAAAATTCCCCCAAGCTCACGGTCTCCGGCTGCCTTGTGGCGATCCACGAGCAGCTCGGTGACGTGATCGGAAAATTCGGCCCGGAGGCGATGGCAATCGAGAGCGTGATTTTTGTTCAGAGCTTCGCGACCGCGATCACGCTCGGCTCGGCCCGCGGAGCCGCATTGCTGGCCGCCGCGCAGCGCGGGCTCGCGATTTACGAATACGCGCCGCGCCGGGTGAAGCAGGCGGTCGTCGGGCGCGGCGCGGCGCAGAAGTCGCAGGTCGCGTTCATGATCCGAGCACTCCTCGGGCTCACCGTCACCCCCCCGCCCGACGCCGCCGACGCGATGGCGATCGGGCTCACGCATTTTCAATCCGCCGACGCCGCCGCGCGACGTCGGGTTCCGCTCGACCGCGTATGAAAACCCTCGACCTCGGACGCATCGGCTACATCGCCGCGCTCGACATTCAAAACCGCCACGCCGACGATCTCGCCGCAGGGACGGGACCGGAGACCCTCCTCCTCCTCGAACACGAGCCGATTTACACGATCGGTCGCACGCGCGACCAATCGAGCCTGCGGGCGAACCTCCCGCATCCGGTCGTCGAAACCAACCGCGGCGGTCAGGCGACGTATCACGGCCCCGGCCAGTTTGTCGGCTACCCGATCCTCGACCTCGGCGCACGCGGCCGCGACCTCCACCGCTACCTCCGCTTCCTTGAGGAATTCCTCATCCAACTCTGCGCGAAATTTGGGGTCTCCGCATCGCGCCGGGACGGCCTGACCGGGGTCTGGGTCGGACCCCGCAAAATCGCGTCGCTCGGGGTCGGGGTCAGGAGGTGGATCTCGATGCACGGGTTCGCGCTCAACGTCGAAGACCGGCTCGATGGGTTCGCCCACATCACCCCCTGCGGGATCGCCGGCGTCGAAATGACAAGCCTCTCGCGGGAATCGAATTCCAAGGTCCTCGTCGCGGATGTCGCGCGCGCCGCCGACGAAAGCTTTTCCGCACTGCTCGAGCAGTCGCTGCCCCCGACAGACCCTCAGGCGGGCTTGTTGTAAACCGCCTGGTCGTCGAACATTTTCTCCTCGGTCACCGGAAGCGGTTCGGCCGAGCGGTCGAGCTCCTGGAAAAAACAGCTTTCGTAGCCGGTGTGGCAGGCACCGGACTTCTGCTCGACCTCAAAAAGCAGGACGTCCTTGTCGCAGTCCACAAACCACCGGACGACCCGCTGGGTGTTGCCGCTGGTCTCGCCCTTGAGCCAGAGTTTCTTTCGCGAGCGGCTCCAGTAGGTCATGAGCCCGGATTCCAGCGTGCGGGCGAGCGACTCGCGGTTCATCCACGCAAACATCAGCACCCGCCCGGTCGGCCGCGCGGTCGAGGATGACTCCTGGACAATCACCGGGATCAGCCCGTTAGAAGAAAATTGAAACGAAAATTCCATGGGATTGATTAAAACCAAATTCCCGGATAATGGAAAGGCGTCAATGAAACAACTCGAAGAGACGAAGGAAGTAAAAAAATCCGCCCCGCGATTCCGCTACTGGGCGACCCCCCCGGAGTTCCTTGCCATCCGGGTCGCCGATCTCGCGCCCCTCGTCCCTGCGGAAAATTGGAGGCCCGACGCCCGGCGCGACGGCACATTCGATCTCCCGACCGCCGACGTTTTCTCGAAAAATGTGCCAAGGATTTCGCTGCGCCGGCTCGCGCAACTCTTTCCCGGCCACCTGCTCGAATCGGACGGCTCGATCAAACTTCCCGCCGCCCACCTTGCCTCCGCTTTCCGTTTTGTTGAGCAGCGCGAGGAACTTCCCCCCGAGCCCGAACCGGAGATCCCGGTGGATTTATCGAAAACGGCAGGAGCGATTGCTGCGGAGGAGGACAAACAAAAGGAAGCCTTGAAGCCCGGATCAGCGGATCTTGAGATCGGGCACGAGCCAGACGCCGAAGCAAAGGCAACGGACGAGCCTCCCTGTCCGCCGGTTGCGCCGCCGGTAGGGGGGGCGTCCGAAGCACCGTCTCCGCCGGCTGTAGGAAAGATCCCTCTGATGCGGAGCGGAAAGATTGCCGGGCTCCCGATGTTCCAAAAAAAAATCAGATCTCCATTGGAGGTCGGCGCATCTCCGAAAAGTGCGGACGAGGCGGCTTCCGGGAGCGGGGACGTCCCGCCCGCTTCTTCTGCTGGCGGGCAGGACCTGCCTGCCGGCAGGCAGAATGCCCGCGTTCTCGGAGATTTGCATGTTCCGGTGCGACGTCCATTGGACATTCCCCCGGCTTTTTTCCCGCCGCCGGCGTCGGAATCCCCGGAACCTCCGCCGACACTTCCTGTGGCTGCAGAACCGGTGGCAGAGGTCGTTCAAAAAAGCGTGGATGAGGCTGTGCCCGCGAGCGCGGGCGGTCCGCCCGCTTCACCTGAAAGCGGGGAAGATGCCACCGCTCCCGGAGATTTGCACTTGCCGAAGACGCCTCCGAATGCGCCGGCCCCTTCGTTTTTTTCTTCCCTGCTCACCGGATTTCGTCTGCCGAAGTGGCGGGCTCAAGAGTCGCAGGCGCGAGAGCCGAGTCCTCCGACCGATGAGGCCACTGTCTCGCAGGAGGCCTCATTTCCAAAAAGTGCAGGCGAAGCTGGTGATGGGAGCGCGGGCGGTCCGCCCGCATCTTGGGAGAGCGAGCCGCCGGCACTCTCCCCTGTCAACTTGCCATCAGAGATTCGCCTCCCGGAGGAAGTTCCCGCGCCGGAGGAGGTCGCGCCGGAGATCGGCGGCGCGGTTGCTGTGGTGATCGAGGGCATCCCGCCCGAGGATCCGCCCGCGCCGACACTCGTCGCGGATGCTGCTCCCGCGATCACCGAAAGCCCCGAGCCCCCAGCCTCCGAGCTATCGCCCCTCCCTGCGGAGGTTCCCATGGCGACACGGATCCACACCGAAACCGTGTTGCGCGAGGTCCGCAGCCATGAGATTGCCGAGCAGGAGCCGCTCCAGGCGTTGTTCATGACCGACGAGACGATGAGTGTGGACCGTGTGATCGAGCTTTGCGGCGGGTTTCCGGGGATCAACTCCTGCGTGCTTGCACAAGGCTCGGTGATCGTCGCGTCGCACAAAGTTCCAGAGGGGGTGGACCTCATCTCGATGAGTGCTCACGCGGCGGACATGCTCCGCTCGATGCGCGAATCCACCGCGCGCATGGGCGTCGGCGCGGTCCCCGCCGTCACCCTCCATACAGAAAAAGGCGTCATCAGCTTTTTCCACCGTGACGACCTCACAATGCTCGTCTTCCACCGCGACCGCGGGTTCATCCCTGGCGTGCGGGAAAAGATGGCCGCCATCCTCGGCGAGCTCACCAAGGCGCGGCTCACGCTCCCCGCGGGCACTCCCCAGCCCTGAATCGGCAAAAAAACCCGCTGCAAAAAATCGCGATCCCGCAGGCGGGGTCACCCGACCGCAGGCGGCGCGCCATCGTGCGCTTCGAGCTTTTTCACCCGGTCGTAGAGCTTGTGGATGTTTTTGAGGAGCGCGTAGGTCGCCTTGTATTCGCGGATCGGGCGGGCGGGGGCACCGAACATGATGCTCTTCGGCGGCACGTCCTTTGCGATCGCCGACATCGCGCCAAAGATGACGCCATCGCCGATTTCGATGTGCCCGCTCAGGCCGACCTTGCCGGCGAGCGTCACAAAATTCCCCAGCCGGGTGCTGCCGGAAATCCCAACCTGTGAGCACAGCACGCAGTGCTCGCCGATCGTCACGTTGTGGCCGATCTGCACGAGGTTGTCGATTTTCGTGCCCTTACGGATCCATGTGCGTCCGAACCGCGCGCGGTCGATCGTCGAGTTCGCGCCGATCTCGACGTCGTCCTCGATCTGAACGATCCCGGTCTGCGGGATCTTGTGGTGGCTGCCGTCGCGGAATTCGTATCCGAACCCGTCGGCACCGATAACCGCGCCCGGGTGGATCGTCACGCGGTTGGCGAGCGTGCAGCGGTCGCGGATCGTGACGCCCGGGTAGAGCAGGCAGTCGTCGCCGAGCGACGCGTGGTGGCCGACGTAGCAGTGCGCGCCGACGATCGAGCGGGCACCGACGCGCGCACCGGCTTCGACGACCGCAAACGGACCGATGGCGGCGTCGGAAGCAACCCTCGCCTCCGGGGAAATCACAGCCGACGGATGGATCCCCGACGGACGCGGAATCTTGGGCGGCGCAAACTCCGGGAGCAGGCCAGCAAACGAGACGGCCGGGTCATCGACCCAGATCCGTGTGGCGGGCAATTCCTCGCCAAACCCGTGCGGGACAAGGACGGCGGACGCGCGGGATTTGCGGACGGCGCGGAGGTATTTCGGATGCCCAAAAAACGCGAGATCTCCGGGGTTGGCATCGTCGAGCGATGCCAAGCCGGAGATTTCGAGAGCGGCGGCCTCGGGGGCCACCCAGCCGCCCGTGCGGGCGGCCACCTCACCGAGAGTCATTTAGTTCGCGGCGGAGGATTTCGGAGCGTTCTTGTTGAGCGCGGTGACGATCGCCGCGCTGAAGTCGAGATCGCCGCGCGAATACACGAGCACCGGGATCTGGCCCATGCTCATGCCCGACTTGTCGAAGACTACATCGTAGCCGGCCTCTTTGACCTTGTCGTTCACGACCTTCATGATCTCATCAATGATGTCCTTGCGCATGCGGACAAACTGCTCCTGGAGCTGGCGCTCGCGGGTGCCGCGGAACTCGGTGATCTCGCGGTCGAGGTTGCGCGCGTCGTTGACCTTGTCGTCGCGATCCTTCGTCGCCTTTGCCTTCGCGTCCTTGCTGAGCTCCGGCTTCTCGATGTCGGCGTTGATCTTGTTGATCTCGTCCATCGACTTCTTAAGATTCTCCAGCCGGTCGTCGAGCTCCTTCTTGGCGGCCGCACGGGCTTCGTTGAGCTTCGCCTCGGCGTCCTTCGTCTTGTAGTATTGGGTGAAGATCGCATTCATGTCGAGCGTGCCCATTTTGGCTTGGGCGTTGGCTGACGGTGCGAATGCGGCGAGAGCGACCGCCGCGATGGTGGCTGTGAGGATGGATTTGAGCATGTTTGTTGGTTGGTGGTTTTGGTGAATGAGTTTGTGCGAAGAAACGCTTAGGTCAAGATTCGACCTCGATCCCGGAATTTTGTTCAAAATTGATAGCCGATATTGAAGTTGAATTTTCCAGGAGGTCCGTTCCATGAGTCATAGACGAGCGGGATCCCGTAGTCCACGCGAATCGGACCGATCGGGAGGTCGAGGCGGAGCCCGATGCCGGCGTCCACGTTGGCATTTGATGTTCCAAAGTCGCCGGAGCCGACGTTGACGAAGCCCATGTCGGTGAAGACCGCGCCGCGGACGCGGGAGATGATCGGGAACGTCATTTCAAACGTGATGTAGGCCATCGAATTTCCGCCGATCGGGTTTCCGTATTCGTCCACCGGGCCGACCTCGCGGAAGTTGAACCCGCGCATGTTGTTTGCGCCGCCGAGGTAGAGTCGGTCGAAAATCGGCACTCCATTGCCATAGCCGTCGTCCTCATCGCCCTCACCACCGCCCCAGCCGTCGGTGATCGCGATCTGGCCCTTGACGAGGAAGATCAGGTCGAGCGGAAGCGAGAAGTATTTTGAGAATTCGAGCGAGAGCCCGAAATCTTGGACCGTGCCGCCGAGCGGTCCACCGGCGATGAACCCGGTGAGCTCGACGAGCTCGCCCTTGCGGGTGAGGAACAGGCTGTCGCGGGTGTCCCACGAGAGCGAGCCTGTGACCGCGCTCTTCGTGTAGGTGCCGGCGGCATCCTTGATGACCGGCCCCGCATTTTCATTCCCGTTGTAGCCGTCGTCATACCCGTCGAGGAAGAAGTAGTCGTTGTTGTTGTTCGTGGCGTCCACGTCGTAGATCCTGACATTTTCGATCCGGTATTCCGCGCGGGCCGAGAGTGCCCGCCACACCTGCTTGCGGGCCTGGAATGCGACGCCGACATTTTCCTGATTATAGACGGCCGAGAGGAAGTTTGCGTTCCGGTAGTAGCCCTCGACCCCGACCGAGAGCTTGTAGCCGAGGAACCACGGCTCGGTAAGCGAGACGACAAAGTCGCTGCGCTGGAGCCCGTATTGTCCGCGGATTCTGAACCGCTGGCCGCCGCCGGTGAAGTTCGGCCAGTTGAGGACATCGAAGTTCGACTGCTGGATTTCCGCGAACCCGAGCAGGCTGTCGATCGTGCTGAACCCGACGCCGAAGTTGAACGATCCGGTCCGCTTCTCCTCGACGATGACGTTCAGATCCTTGCGTCCGGGAACGATCGTATCTGTCGCCGGGGTCTCGACGCGCGAGAAGTAGTTCAGGTTTTCGAGGCGCTTCTTGCTGACATCCACAAGCGTCGTATCGTAGATGTCGCCCGGCTTGACGGCGAGTTCGCGGCGGATGACGCGGTCCTTCGTGCGGGTGTTCCCCTGGATGTTGACGAGGTTGACATACGATTGGACGCCCTCGTCGAGCCGGTAGATGACGTCCACCGCGCCGTCGCCGGCCGGGAGAACCTCGGGGATCGCGACCATGTCCACATAGCCCTTGGTGCCGTAGAAATCGCGGAGCGCCTTGATGTCGTCGCCCATGCCCTTCGGGGTGAAGAGCTGCCCGTCGCCCATCTTCATGCGCGGGAGGATTTCCTGCTGGGGGACGACGTTCACGCCTTCGAGCTTGAGCGAGCGGACCCGGTACTGGGTGCCCTCGGAAATGTTGACGACGATCTCGACGCCGGAATTTTCGAGAGGGACGGTTTTGATGTCGGAGACGTCCACGTCGGCGAACCCGCGGTTCTGGTAGAGCGAGCGGATTGCCGCGCGGTCCTCCTCGACCTGGGCGGGGAGCATGCGCCCGCTCTTCGTGAAGAACGAGAGGATGTCCTCCGGCTTCGTCTTCATGACCTTGCGGATGTCGCGCGGCAGGACCGACTCGTTCCCGACAAATGTGATCCGCTTCACCACAAGCTTCGGACCCTCCGAGATCGCAATCACGACACGCGCACGGTTCTTCCCCGCAATTTCCTGAAGACGGCAGCTCACCGAGACCTCGGAAAAATTTTTATCCTCGTAGAGCTTGATGATTTTCTGCCGGTCGTCCTCAAGTTTTTCCTCGCTGACGACGTCGCCGGCCTTGGTGGCGATTTCGCGGCGGATCCGGTTCATCGGGATATTATCCGCGCCCTCGATGAGGACCTCCTCAACAACCGGACGACCTTGGAGAAGGACGGTGACCTTCACCCCGTCGCCGAGGGGCTCGGCAAAGAGGCGGACGTTGGAAACCCCGCCCGTGGCGTAGAGCGCGCGGATGTCCTGCTCGGCCGCGCGCTCGCTGTAGGGCTGGCCGACCTTGGTGGCGAGGTTTGCAAGCACGCGCTCCTTCGCGATGCTGGGCGCCCCCACGTTCTCGACCACGATATCCCGCACCACCGGACCCTGGAGAGCCTGCGCATGGGCCGCAGGCGCGGCGGCAAATATCAGCGCCGGCAGAAGCAGGCACACCAGAAGTTTCGGATGGCGTAATGTCATGGTTAAGGCGGCCCTTCGGGAGTATCTCCGAGGAAGGCGGAAGGGTGTGCATGCCGCAACAGCACGGGAAGGTCAAGAATCTAATCTTCGAGATAGAAAAGCACGTCGGAGAGCTTGTCATCAGCCTCCTGGAGTGCGGGCCAATCGCGACTGGTGATGGCGGTGGACGAGGCGTCGAGGAGCGCGCGGATCTCGGCGGCGTCGGTGGGGGAAATTTCCCGCACGAGGATAGCCTCGGCCCGGCGGCGGAGGCTTTTCGCGCTGGCGAGGAGTTCCGGTCGCGAGGGCTGCGACGGCCCGGCGGTCGGGCCCGGCGGAGGCTCGTCAGCGTCGGGCTCCGCGTCGGACCCCTCCTCGTCATCGTCGGCATCCGAGTCGTCGCCGACCGCGAGGGCGTCGTCCTCCTCGAAAAGCGCGGCGAGGTTCGTGCGGGCGGCGTCGAGGTTGAGGCGGTGGTGACCGGCCGTGTCAATCGTCACGCTTTTTGCCAAGCCGGTGGCTTTTTCGGTGGCGGTGACATGGAGGAGACCGCTGAGGTCAATCTCGAGCTGCATGACGACCGGGTTGCCCTCGGGTGCTTTCGAGAGGCCCTTGATCCAGAATTCGCCGATTTTCAGGTTCTCCTCGGGGACGATGCTTTCGCCTTGGAAAACCGGAATTTTCACCTCCATCTGGTTGTCGTAAACCGTGTGGAAGAGCTTGGATTTTTTGACCGGGAGCGGGGTGCCCCGGCGGATGATGTGGCTGCACCCGAAGACCGGCATGAACATCCCGGGCCCGCCCATCATCGCTCCGATTCCGAAGCTGTGCGCGGTGATGTCAATGAGGATCGCGGGGGCTGGGCGGCCGGCGAGTGCCGCGCCTTGGATTGCCGCGCCCATGGCAACGATGAGGTCGGGGTTGATCTCGTGGCGGGAGGTTTTCCCGAGGCGGTCCTCAAGGAGTTCCTGGACAATCGGAGTGCGGGTCGCCCCGCCAACGAGCATGATTTTGTCCACTTTTGCAGCGGTGACCCCGGCGTCAGCGAGCGCCCTCTGCATGCAATCAAGCGTCTTTTCGAGCCAGGGAGTGATGAGCTTCTCGTAGTCGGAGCGCGCGACTTCGGTCGAGAGGTGGGCGGTCGCGGTGAGGAACTCCTCGTGGACCGCCGCGAACGGCTCGTCGGACAGCGTGATTTTTGCGCGCTCCATGACGGCTTTGAGCCGCCGGCGGGCCACCGGGGAGATCCCGCCCGAGGCACCGCGGTCGGTCTCCTCGAAGCGATCCTCGGCGAGCTTCGCGAGCGCCTCGTCGAAGTCGTCGCCGCCGAGCCGGGTGTCCCCGTGGCTTGATCGGACCTCCACGACCCCGTTTTCGACCGTCACGAGTGAGACGTCGAACGTGCCGCCGCCGAGGTCATAGACAAGGAGCGTCTCATTTGCGCTCCCGCCCTGGGTCCCCGCGCCGTAGGCGAGCGCGGCGGCGGTCGGCTCGTTGATGATCCGCGCCACGTCGAACCCCGCGAGCCGGCCGGCATCGAGCGTCGCCTGGCGCTGGCACTCGTTGAAAAATGCAGGGACCGTGATGACCGCGCGTTCGACCGGGTGCCCGAGGCGGGCCTCGGCCGCACGCTTGAGCTCGCCCAGGATGAGCGCGCTGATCTCCTCCGGCCGGTAGGATTTTCCCCCGAGCGCAACCGTCTCGTCCGAGCCCATGAGCCGCTTGATCGAAAGCACGGTATTTTCCGGCGCGGAGACCGACTGGTTCTTGGCGGCCTGGCCGACGATCAGGTGTCCGGCGGGATCGAGCCCGACCACGCTCGGCATGGTCGGCTGCCCGTGGACCGGGATCATTTCGAGCCCGTCGTCAAGGACGACGGCGATCGCGCTGTTCGTCGTGCCCAGGTCAATTCCAACAACTGTTTCTTTGGATTTCTTCATGGTTTTTTTGGAAAAATTTATCGGGCTCGCGAGACCTGGACATGTGCTGCGCGGACGACCCGTCCGCCACCGACCTCGCGCCATCCGGGGAGGATTTCGGCGAGCACCGAATGGTCGGGAACCGTCGGATCGAGCACCGCCTCGACCGCGTTCATAAGCGCCGGATCGAATGGTTCTCCGGCGCAAGGGATCCGCTCGACGCCCACGCGCTTGAGCATCGCGCACACATGCGTCGAAAGGATCGCGAACGAGTCGGCCAAGCGCTCGCGGTCGGTACGCCATCCCTCGACCGCCATCCGCCCGCCGGGCCACCAGGATTTTGCGGATGTCGGCTCACGTGCGAATGCGGCCGCGATGCGGTCCACCCGGTCCGAAAGCTCGATGATCTCCGGGGTGGAATCCGGAATGCGGGCGGGCGGCGCGGCAACCTGACTGCGGGCGGAGGAATGAATGCTGTTGACTGTCGAGGCCATCGCATCAAGGACTCCGCCAAACTGCTTCAGTGCATCAAAGACCCTCCGCGTATTCCGCCGGTTTTCCGCAGACGTCGCATCAAGTTCATCGCGGATCTCCTGAAGAAGTTCCATTCCGGAATTGT
>DYRS01000020.1:0-8091 GCA_020718585.1 Chthoniobacter flavus | reverse complement strand
CGACCGCCTCGACCGCCTCGACCGCCTCGACCGCCTCGACCGCCTCGACCGCCTCGACCGCCTCAACCTCTTTGGTCCCTTGAGTCCCTTGAGTCCCTTCGGGAACCGAGCACGCAAACGGCTCATTGAACGAAAACTCAAGAACCACCGGCAGATGATCAGGGCCGGTGCTCATTTGTCGGTTGGTTGTCTGGCGGCGGATGCGGCGGCGCGGAGCAGGGATTTGAAGGCGGGAAATCCGGGCGGGCGGGAGCGTCCGGGCAGCTTGGAAAACTTGTGAAGAACCTCCATGGGAGATTCGGTTTCAGCGGGCTGGTAAAAGAGGTGGAGGCGCCAGCGGTCGCGTTCGGTTTTCAGAGCGGTCGCGGCTTCCTGAACTGCCTGAAATTCGGCGGGAAATGCCTCTGGCGGATATTGCCTCAGCAGCCTGTGGTAGGCGGCGCGGACCTGCTCATCGGTGCAGTCGGGCGGCAGATCAAGGACAACAAACGGGTTCATGGGGGAAATGAGAACCCGAATTCCTGCTGGCTGTCACCGCCGGATTTCGACTTAGGAGGTGCGGGTCGGGTTTCGGATTTTGCGCGGGGTTTGAATCGGGGCGGCAGGGGAGGCGGCGGCAAGCCCATCGCCTCAATCTTTTCCAAAATCCTTGCCATTTTCCCGGTGTCACCGGAAGCGTAGGCCTCAAGATACTCATTGACAACCCGGAGCGTGGATTGGTCCACGCCAAAGTCCGAAGAGCGATTCGGGGCCGGACGGCTGTTCTCGCCATAGTCCTCGTCCTCGTAGTTCGGGTCATAACCGCCCTTGCGAAACTCGGCGAGGAGCTTGGCGGCGGTTGCGGACAGCTCGGAGTCGCCGGATTTTTCGGCTTCGGCGACGAGCCGTTCGAATGCCTCAATGGACTTCGCCTTGCCGATGCTCTGGTTCGAGTTTGCCTGCAGCGCGAGAGTGAGGATCCTGAGGTGGAGGCTTGCATTGACCGTTTTCACGGGAAGCTTGCGGACGATTTTGACCATCGCGCTGAGCGCGGACGTGGCGAGGTCCGAGATCACGACGATTTTTGAATCTTCCGCGCGAATGAGGTTCACAAACGTGCGGAGTGCGCCGGCGGGGTCGCCCGTGAAGAGCCTGCCGTCGGCAGCGAGGTTCAGTGCATCGATAAAAAGTGCCTCCGCGTGCCGGGGTCCGAAATTTTTAAACTCGGGAGTTCGCACCGCGAAGGATGCCACCCGAAAAACCCCGGCGATCGCAAGCCATGTCGCGGGTGCCGACCGCCACGCGGCCTGCCAGTCGGCGCGGATCGGAAGCTTGAAGTTGCCGCAGAGAGCTTTCTCAAGCGCGAGGTATTCCATGAGCGAGGGAGCCATGCGCTCGGCGTCGGCGCGGGCCGCCGGGGCGGTCGCGCGGTCAATGAGCGCACGGCGGAGGCGCATCGCCCATTTGGCGGAGGCGAGGTCGTCGCAGGACGGCGAGCCGTCGAGGAGAGGCTCGATCCGGGCCCAGACGGATTCGGAATCCTTGCCGTTCGTGTGGGCGTCGTGGACCTGCAGCGTGAGCGCGGCGAGGGTTTGGCTGCGCACGACCGGGTCGAGCGGATCGAGTGCCCGCGCGGCATCAAGGTAACCGAGACCTTTGGCGAAAGCACCGCGCCCGGCGGCCATCGCCCCGGCGCGGACGAGGATCTGCTTGTTGTGCGGAAACCTCCGCACCAGCTCGTCGAGCAGGCGGTTGCGGTTCGATTTTTTCTTTTCGCCATCAAACGATTCAAGGAGCCCGAGCCATGCCTCCTCGTTATCTGGATCGCAGCTCTTGGCGCGCTCAAATGCCCGGACCGCCCCCTCGCGATCCCTGACCGGAAGTTTTTCGTGGAGGCCGGGGAATATGGCGTTCGACTTGGCCCCCAGCTTTTCTCCGACCCACTGCCAGCCCTGGCTGTCGCGGACCGGATTGGCACCCCGAAGATCGGATTCCATGCGCAGAAGGTCTCCGACCTCCCGGAACACCTCATGCGTCGGCATGTCGGACTCCTCATCCAGAAGAATCTGGCGACGAAAGAGGAGCATCCATGTCCACGGCAGCTTCTCCATGTCGAGCAACCGGTCCCAAAACTTGTCGAGCTGGTGGAGCCGGCTTTCTGAGGCGGCATCGTCGCCATATTGAAGAAAAAGCAGGGCCTCGGAAAGCGCAGCGGCAAGGCCGTGTTCCACGCACGGAAACCCTCCCCGAAGGCCTTTGACCAGCGCATCCTTCGCCTTCGTCCAACTCCCCTCCCGCCAGGCCGCGTCCGCTGCGGCGATGTCGGCCGCCCACTCGGTCGGCTGGCCCGACGATGCAAGATCCCACGCAGCTCGGGCCGTCGGACGCACGACGTCGCGCGACGGCTCCCCCCGGATCACGGCGGCCGCAAGAGCACATGCGCCGCCGGTCGGAAGACGCGCAAAGCATTCTTCCGCCTCCGTGCGCCCACCCTGCAAAAACATCCGCACGCCGCGCAGGAAGATCCGCCAATGGCGGAAGACCGAGCGCGCCGGCAGCGGGCGAAGAGCTCCGGACGCATCGTCCCAGCGACCTTCCGCCGTCGCCTCGCAGGCTGCATGCACGGCGGCAAGCTCGCCGGCAACCCGCTCTGCAATCCCGTCGCCTGTCAGGGGCGGCGGGGAAGAAAATGCGGTGACGGCATCGTCAATCACCGCGATGTCCGACGCGCCGGGATCGCTTCCGGTTTCGGCGGCGGCCGCGATCTGGAGGAGTTCGTTCCAAAGCCGGACAATCGCCGCGCCGGACCGCACGCCGGAGTCGGGATTTGCCTGACTCGGAGATGATGCTCCCTGGGGCGACGAAAATTCCTTCTCCAGCCCGGCAAGGAGATCCGGCGGAGCGAACGTCTTCAAGTGGTCGAGGACAGTGCGCGCGTCCGAGAGCAGTCCGCGCGAGATCAGGTCGCGCGCGAGCCCGGCATTTGCCTCGACCAGAAGCGGCAGATACCTCGAACGGTCGGTTTTGCAGAGCACCTTGGCAAGGTCGCGGGCCGCACGCCACTTTCCTTTCTCCAGCGCGGCAAGGACAGGAACCGTCGCTCGATCACCAGCAAACACCCCCAGACTCATCCGACAGAAATCCGGCATTTCCTGCCGGGAAAAAATCTTCCCGTCGGCACGGCGCACACCGGGGTTTGTTTCGTGAACTGGCTCATTTCCGCTTCTGGTCAGTGTCCGAGCACTACAAGCGGATGTCGGCGTTCGTTCCAGAGCACCTCCTCGATTCCGTCCTTCGAAATCAGAAGCCCCTCGGTCTCCTCCACCAGATCGTTGATGTCGGTCAGCACTCCGGTCGCCCCGTCGGTGATCCTCGTCCATGCCGGATTGATCAGGGGCAGATCGATGGCCGCGTTCGTCCGCGGGAGGATGTCGATCATCGTGCGGACGTCGTCCACCACAGACACCCGGCACTGGTCAATTGACTTCATCCAGCCTGAAATTATCGGAAAACCTTACGGGAGGATCAAGCCATTTGTCCGCAAAAATCCGCGAGCGGCAAAACCGGGAGGGCTTGGCGACAATCAGACTTGAGGGCTGCCGGAGAAAACGGTTCTCTCATGGACTTTTTACGAATAAAATCACTTGAGCCGCACAACGAATCATTCTCCCTGCGGAGAATTTCGTCATGCTTCCGGCTCATCCACTTCTTCAAGATAGGTTATTTTAAATCTCCAATGAACATTGATGTCACAGTTGCCGACGACGTGCGAACGGTTGACCGCATGCTCAACCTCTGGCTTCCAAAGGAATCCGCCAAGCCGGTGACGATCCACCGCGCGATGCGCTACAGCATTTTTGCGGGGGGAAAGCGGATGCGGCCGGTCCTCTGCATGGCGGCTGCGCGGGCGTGCGGGATCCGGCGTCCGGCCGACGCCCTGCCCGGGGCGTGCGCGGTCGAGTGCGTGCATACGTATTCGCTCATCCACGACGATCTGCCGTGCATGGACGACGACGACATGCGGCGCGGACGGCCGACTTCGCACCGTGTTTTTGGCGAGGGGATCGCGGTGCTGGCGGGCGACGCGCTGCTCGCGCTTGCGTTTGAAATCCTGGCGCGCACGAAGCCGACTCCGCGCCATTCGGTGGCGGACTTCATCGCCGAGCTCGCGCGGGCTGCCGGCAGCCGGGCGCTGGTCGGCGGCCAGGTCGCCGACCTCGAGGGAGAGAAGAAAAAATGCACCCCGGCCGACCTGCGGTTCATCCACCGCGGGAAGACCGCCGCGATGGTGATCGCGAGCCTGAAGTTCGGGGCCATGGCGGCCAACGCGACCCCGCGCTCGCTCTCGATCCTGGAGAGCTTCGGCGACAACCTCGGGCTGGCGTTTCAGGTCGTTGACGACATTCTCGACGTCACGAGCACCAGCGCGCAGCTTGGAAAAAGCGCCGGCAAGGACGCCGCCGCCGGGAAGATGACCTACCCGGCTCTCCTCGGGCTCGAGGCCTCACGCAAGGAGGCCGCCCGGCTCACGGAAAAGGCGCTCTCGTCGCTCGGCCCGCTTGGCGAGCGCGCGCTGCCGCTCCGCGCGCTCGCGGAAAAACTCCTCGCCCGCCAAACCTAGCCCAGACGCGCAGGCGCTTCCATGGAGGTCCGAAATGAATTGCCGCCCAGCGGGCGGACGGCTAGCCAAGGGGGAGCCATGCATCCGACTCCGTTTCAAAAGAAACTTTTCTGGGCGGCGATCTCCGCCGTCTCGGTCTCTGCGATCGGGTATGTGCTGTATCTGGTCGGGAGCCTGCTGGTCAGGGCGATTTCGTTTCTCCAGCCGGTGCTGATCCCGGTGGCGGTTGCGGCGATCCTGGCGTTTCTTCTCGAACCGGTCGTGCAGCGGCTGATGCGGCTGCGGCTTTCCCGGCTGCTGAGCGTGATCGTCGTGTATCTTGCGCTGGCCGCGATCATCGCCGGGATCCTGATCTGGATCCTGCCGGCCGCCTACCGACAGGGCGGGTCGTTTGTGAGAAACTTCCCGGCCTACTCGCAAAAGGCGCAGACCCTGCTGGTGACCTCGATGGACCGGCTGCACAAGCTCGCCGAGAACCCGCTTTTTCAGGGTCCCGAAGACCCCTCCGATGGCAACGGCCAGTTCTCCGTGTTCCTGTCGCAACGAATGTCCGAGGCCGGCATGTGGCTTCAGAATAAAGTGCCCGACATCACCGTCGAGTCCGGCAAATTCCTTCAGCGCAGCCTGAGCGGGTTCCTGGGAGTTTTCGGGCTTCTCCTGAGCATGATCCTGGTGCCGATTTTCCTCTTCTTTTTTTTGAAGGACAGCCCTTCGATCGCGGACACATGGAGCCAGTATCTGCCGATGCGGGCGTCGCCGCTCAAAAGCGAGATCGTCTCGCTCGTCAGCGAGATCAATTCCTACCTGGTCAGCTTTTTCCGCGGGCAGTTGATCGTAAGCATGATTGACGGCGTGATGATCGCGGCCGCGCTGCTGGTGATGGGGCTCGATTTTGCGGTGCTCATCGGGCTGATGGTCGGGATCCTCGGGCTGATTCCGTATCTGGGCATGATGATCACATGGATCCCGGCCGTGATCATCGCGGCCGCGCAGTTCGGCGACTGGGCGCACCCGTTTTGGGTGACGGTCATCTTCATCGTCGCCAACAACATTGACGGGATGATCATAGCCCCGAAGATCGTCGGCGAGTCGGTCGGGCTGCACCCGCTGACCGTGATCATCTCGGTGCTCGCATGGAGCCTGATTCTGGGCGGGCTGCTTGGCGCGCTGCTGGCCGTGCCGCTTACGGCGACGCTCAAGGTCCTCCTCAAGCGGTATTTCTGGGACCGCCCGCCCGCGGAGGAGCCGGCCTGACGCCCGGCCTGCGGATTCCCCCAGATGAATGAAGATCCCCCCGCGCTCGAAGCCGGGCTTCTCCAGCACTTCGGGCATCGGGAATTTCGCGAGGGGCAGAAGCGCGTCATGCGCGCGGTGCTCGACGGGCGCTCCGCGCTCGCGGTCTTTCCGACAGGAGGCGGGAAGTCGCTCTGCTACCAGCTTCCGGGCATCCTCCTCGACGGGCTCACGCTCGTCGTCTCGCCGCTCATCGCGCTGATGAAAGATCAGGTGGACGTGCTGCGTGCGCGCGGGATTGCGGCCGCGCGGCTCGACTCGACGCTCACCGCCGAGGAAACGTTCGGAATCCTCGACGGGATCGGCTCGGGCACGCTCAAGCTGCTCTACGTCGCGCCCGAGCGGTTTGTGAGCGAGACGTTTGTCGCGCGGCTCAAGCGTGCGAACATCGCGCTCCTGGCGATTGACGAGGCGCACTGCATCTCCGAGTGGGGACACAATTTCCGGCCGGAATACCTCCGGCTGGCCGCGCTCGCAAAAAAGCTGCGCATCCCGCGCGTGCTCGCGCTCACCGCCACCGCGACCCCGCCGGTCGCCGCCGACATCTGCCGGGAATTCCGGATCGCCGCCGCCGACCGCGTGCAGACATCGTTTTTCCGTCCGAACCTCACGATCCACATCACCCCCGCCGACGCGCGCGACCGGCCGGGTCTCCTCACGAAAAAGCTGCTCGGAGAAAAGCGGTTTCCGGCGATCGTGTATGTCACGCTCCAGCGGACGGCTGAAAGTGTGGCCGCGCATTTGCAGCGGACGGGGATCCGCGCGCGCGCCTACCATGCCGGGCTCGCCGACGATGTCCGCGCGTCCGCGCAGGACGACTTCATGGCCGGGCGTTGCGATGTGATCGTGGCGACGATCGCGTTCGGGATGGGGATTGACAAGGCCGACATCCGGGCAGTTTACCACTACAACCTCCCGAAGACTCTCGAGAACTACCAGCAGGAAATCGGCCGCGCCGGGCGCGACGGGCAGCCGTCGCACTGCGAGATGCTCGCCTGCGCGGACGACCTCAACGTGCTGCAAAATTTCACGCTCGGGGACACGCCCGATGAGCAGTCGCTCCGGCACCTGGTGGACCACCTGCTCCGCCAGGGCGGCGAGTTCGACATCAGCCGGTATGACCTCTCGCGCACGACCGACATCCGGCAGATCGTGCTCGAAACCGTCATCACGTATCTCGAAAAAGAAAAAATCCTCGAGCCGGCCGGGGTTTTCTACTCGACGTTCCAGATCGGGTTCCGGCATCCGGAGGACCGCGTGATCGCCGGGCACACGCCGGACCGCCAGCGGTTCCTGCGCGCGATTTTTTCGACGGCAAAACGCGGGCGAAAATGGCTGACGATCGACGCCGACGCGGCGGCGGCGACAACCGGCGAATCGCGCGAGCGGATCCTCAAGGCACTCGGGTATCTCGAGGAGGCCGGGGACATCGAGATGAAGCCGACCGGGCTCCGGCACCGGTTCCGTCTGCTCGCGAAGGCGGGCGACCGGACGCCGCGCGAGATCGCCACATGGCTCCACGGGATTTTCACCAAGCGCGAAGCCGCCGACCTCGCCCGGCTCGACGGCATCGTCGCGTTCGCGGAGGCGCGCGGGTGCTCGGCCGCCCGCCTGCTCGAATACTTCGGGGAAAAGCTGCCCGCTCCCTGCGGACACTGCGGGCGCTGCACGGGCGAGGATCCTGCCGTGCTGCCCCGGAGCGCGGCGCGCGAGATCTCCCTCGACGACCTGCGCGCGATCCGCGCGCTGCGCGCCGAGAACCATCCCGCCCTGCGCGGGAACCGTCAGCTCGCAAGGTTCCTCTGCGGGATCACCAGCCCGGCGACCACGCGCGACCGGCTTACCCGCCACGACGCATTCGGGCTCCTCGAAGAAGCCCCGTTCCATGATGTCCTCGCCCAGCTCGATGTCCGCTCTCCCCAATCATTAGCCACACGGAGAAATAAGAAAATCCGGGTATGCACTTTACCCCCCTGACAACTACCTGTAGTATGCGGGCATGGTCGGCCTCCCAAAAACTGCCGTTCAAATGCGAGACAGGTTCCCGACAGAGGCCGCGTGCCGCGCGTATCTGGCAGGACTGCGGTGGCCTGATGGAATCGTCTGTCCCGCCTGTGCTGGAAAGGATGTCTGGGAGATGAAAACTGCGCTCTACCGTTGCGCCTGTTGCAAGCATGACTTTTCAGTGACCTCGGGCA
>DYRS01000121.1 GCA_020718585.1 Chthoniobacter flavus | reverse complement strand
TTTTCGTCGTGGCCGATGGAGCCCTCTGGATTTGGAACTTGATCGAGGACCGCTTCTCCCAAGCGACCAAAACTCTGGACTTCTATCACGGCAACGAGCACCTCTGAAGCCTCGCCCACCACCTTTACCCAGATAGCCCCGAATTGGCCGCAGCTTGGATCAAGCCCCTTCTCCACCAACTCCGCCACACCCCGCAGCATCGCGTGATCCACACACTTGAGGAGCTGTTGGCCGGGAATCCCACCGATCCGATCATCAATCGGGAAGTCAACTACTTCCAAAACCATCGTGACCACCTCAACTATGCTGACTTGGCCGCCCGCAACGCCCCGATTGGTTCCGGTTCAATGGAATCCGCTTGCGGCCAGTTCCAAGACCGCTTGAAACGTCGCGGCCAGTTTTGGTCTCCTCGCGGCCTGGCCGATATGCTCGACATCGACGTCGCGGTCAAAAACGACACCCTTGAGTTCCTGTGGAACTGATTTTTGCAACTATCGGAGATGCGCCCGACGGCCACAAAGAACGAATTTTCTCCGTGTGATCTGCGGCGGCACGGGGTAGCGTGTGCGTCCAAAAAAGGATGGAACAATATCATCGGCTGCTTCGTCTGGTGCTCGACCATGGTCATGCCAAGAGTGATCGCACCGGCACGGGAACCCTCTCGGTTTTCGGTGCGCAGGAACGCTTTGATCTCCGCGCGGGGTTTCCTCTGCTGACGACAAAGAAGTTGCACCTGCGCTCGATCATGCACGAGCTGCTCTGGTTCCTCAAGGGCGACACCAATGTCGGCTACCTCCGCGAAAACCGCGTAACGATCTGGGACGAATGGGCGGACGCGAACGGCGACCTCGGGAGGGTTTATGGCGCGCAGTGGCGGGACTGGCGGAAGCCGGACGGAGGGTCGCTCGACCAGATCCGCGCGGTCGTCGACCAGATCCGCGAGACCCCCGACAGTCGCCGCCTCGTCGTCTCGGCATGGAACCCCGGGGAGCTCGACCGGATGGCGCTCGCTCCCTGCCATGCGCTTTTTCAGTTTTACGTGCGGGACGGCGAGCTGAGCTGCCAGCTCTACCAGCGGAGCGCGGACCTTTTCCTCGGCGTGCCGTTCAACATCGCGTCCTACGCCCTGCTGACGATGATGGTGGCCCAAGTGACCAGTCTCAAGCCCGGCGAATTCGTCCACACGTTCGGCGACCTCCACCTCTACTCAAACCACCTCGACCAGGCACGCGAGCAGCTCTCCCGGCCGCGCAGGCCGCTCCCGCGCATGGTCCTCAATCCGGCGGTCCTGTCTCTCGAAGACTTCCGACCGGAAGATTTTGCGCTCGAAAGCTACGACCCGCACCCCGCGATTCGCGCGCCGATCTCGGTCTGACGTGGATTTTTTCCGACATCCCGGCTTGCTCGGCGCGCGGGGATAAGGTTGATTCATGGTGAGATGAAGATCGCGCTTTTCTCCCTGCTTGTTTCCGTCGTGCCCCCGCTTGCAGTCGCTTCGCTGGTTGACGACTTGAGTCGGACGCAGGCCGCCGAGGTGCTGCGCGGCGAGCAGGTGGTGACAATGCAGGAGGTCGAGGGAAAGCCGTGGCCTCGAGTCAAGCTCTACCAGAGGGTCCATGCGACACCGGAGGAGGTCGCCGCAGTTTTTTTTGATTACCGGAATGCGAAGGGATACATCCCGAACCTCTTGAAATCGGAAATCTCCCGGACCATCTCGCCGTGCGTGCTCGAGGTGGACTACGAAGTGGATGTCCCGCTGCTCCGCGACGAATCCTACACGGCAAAAAACTCGCTGTCGGCGGATGCGGTCGGCGGCTACTGCGTGACATGGAACCTCGTGCGCGCGCTCCAGACGAAGGCCAGCGAGGGAAGCCTGCGGATCGAGGCGTTCGAGGATGGCTCGGTCATCCGCTACACGAATCTTGTGACCCCCGGCTCGGCGATGGCCGGGCTCCTCAGGAAAATCGCAATCCAGCAGATGCGCGACACCGTCCAAGCGATTGTCCGCCGGGTCGAATCCCAGAAGCGCGAGCGTCCGAAGGTGCTCGAGCAGGAAATCCTAGAGCTCCGCGATGCGCTTGCCAGGGAGGGGAAAAAACCTTCTGGGTAACTCGGGCGTCCGCGCGGCGAGGAGATCCGGTCGCCGCTCAGGGTTTGCCCAGTTTGGTGAGTTTTCGGCTGAAGTCGTCGCGGTCGTGCTTCAACTGCTCGATCGCGCGCTTTTCCGCACGCGTCGGTTTTTTTCCGCTGCGCTCGGCGACCGACTGGGCTGCGCGAATTCTCTCATTGAGCGAGCGGATGGACTCCGCCAGTTCCGCCATCTTGCGCTCTTCGGGGGAAATCGCAACCGGGCGGGGAGGGATTGCCGGCATGTTCTCGCCGGGAAGCGCGGGCTCGGCGACCGGGACCGGTGCCGCGAGCCCGATCATGTCGTCCTGCGCCGATGGCGAATTGTTTGCGGCGACGGGAGGGTTTTCCGCCGGGGCCGGCGGCTCGTCGGCCACCGCAGGGCACACGTCGAGCGAGGATCCCACAAACGTCGCGGAAAAAAACGCTTTTGGCCGGGCGAATTCGACATCTCTGTATTGCACGACGACCTCGTTTCCGTTCTCGCGGATCAGGTTGACCGTTTCGCCGGCCATGATCCCTTGGATCCCCGAGTCGGTTTTGATCTGGAAGTCGGCGGCGACAAAAAGAATCCTCGGAGTCGGCGGCAAGACTGGTTTTGCAGGAGACCGTTCCGGGGAGCTGAACTCCTCAGGAATCGTCACGACGCTGGTCGGCGAGGCCCCCGGCTCGACCGTGCCAGCAAATTCCGGCGGACGCCCGCATCCCGATACCAGAAGGGCCGATGCTAACGCGGGCAGCAGATGCGTGCGCATGGCGGACACTACTTTCCCACGAGGATTGCCCCGAGTGCCGGGACTGCGGCCATCAGGCGCCCGATCAGATCCTCTCCGCCCGCCTCGCGAACGCGGTCAAAAAAACCGCGGGCGAGCGGCGCAATTTTGTCCATCGGAACCCCCGCCTTGTGGAACTCGCCGAGCACCTTGGCAGCTTCGCCGGCACCGCCAAGAAGGCCACCCGCTATGGCAAAGATTCCCCCGGAGGGTGCTCCCGCAGCCGACGGCTTTGGAAGGTTCGCCAGAAGATCGGCGGCACCGGGGACCAATGAGGTCAGCTTTTCGAGGTCAGCCTCGGACAGCTTTTCTGCGAGAATTCCCAGAACCGTCTCGATGCCGGATTTTACAGCGGATTCCGGGAGGCCGAGTTTTTGCGAGAGACGCGATATGAGTTCGTTCATGGAGGTTCGATTTGATGGGAATCCTTCCCGATCACCGGAGGCCAATCCTGAAACACAGCCGGTATCGGCTGCAAGAGAAATAAGCCACAGCTCCAGTCGCGGGGCAGGGCTGCGGGCTCACCTTGCGAGCTCGCGGATCCGCTGGATCGATTGCGCTTTCCCGGTGTTCTGGTCGATTTCGATCATGGCGCCGCAGATGTGGACCGGTCCGCGCGCGACCGGGAACGAGACCGGCATGCAGTCGGTAAACCGCTGGATGATCGGGTCGATCTCGCGGCCGAGGATCGATTCCGACGGCCCGCACATGCCGGCGTCGCAGAGGAAAGCGGTCCCGCCGGGCAGCACCCGCTCGTCGGCGGTCTGGACGTGCGTGTGGGTGCCGACGACCGCCGAGACCCTGCCGTCAAGAAACCTGCCGATCGCAATTTTCTCGCTGGTGGTTTCGCCGTGGACATCGACAAAGATGACGCGGGTTTCCTGCCGGATCCGCTCGACCTCGGCCTCGACCGCCTGGAACGGGTTGTCGAGCGGCGGGTGCATGAACGTCCGGCACTGGACGTTGACGACCGCAATTTTCCCCTTCGAGGTGTCGAGGACGATGCTTCCCTGGCCGGGTGCGGCTGGCGGGTAGTTGACCGGGCGCAGAAGGCGCGGCTCGCTTGCGATAAAACCGGCGGTTTCCTTTTGGTCCCAGACATGGTCGCCGGTGGTGATCACCGCGACACCCGCGCGCAGGAGGTCGATCGCGATCTTTCCGGTGATCCCGCGCCCGCCGGCCGCATTCTCGCCGTTGACGACCACGAAGTCCACATCCCGTTCCTTCAGAAACACGGGAACCGCCTGCGTCACCGCATGGCGACCGGGCTCGCCAACAATATCGCCCAAAAAAAGAAGTCGAATCATCCATCCTTTTTATCGCAAGAACGCGCAAACGCATTTAAAAAATCTCGGTCTTGAAAATTCTTTCCATCCCGCTCGCGCTGTTCGCGGTGTGTGCGTGCGCGCACGCCCGGCTGAGCCCGCTGGCCCCGGCCCCGGCGTGGTCGCGGCTCGACGCGTTCCAGGAGACGATCACGCGGGCGGATTTTCAAACCCTTCTCGACCGGGTTTACGCTCCGGGCGGAGCGTGGACCGAGACGATCACGATCGACAACGACGGGGCACTGATCCGGACATCCGCCGGACGGAGCCCGTATTTTCTAAAGTTTGCGCCCGACGCGGCGTCTTCGAAGCGTCCGCCGACCTACTGGAAGCCGTGCGCCGCGCTTGGCATGGGCGATCCCGCGAAGCCGCTGGCCGGCCTCAAAGTCGCGCTCGACCCCGGCCACATCGGCGGGAGCTTCGCAAAGATGGAGGAGCGCTGGTTCCGGATCGGAAATTCGGCTCCGGTGACCGAGGGCGACATGACGCTCCGCGTCGCGAAGCTTCTCGTCCCGAGGCTGCAGGCACTCGGAGCGGAGGTTTTTCTCACGCGCTCGAAGCCGGCCCCGGTTACTCCCCAGCGCCCGCAGCAGCTCCGCGCAGCCGCCGCGGAGTCGCTCAAACAAAAAGGCGATGCAGCGACCCCGGTGGCGGTCGCCAAGGAGTCCGAACGCCTGTTCTACCGCGCCAGCGAAATCCGCCGCCGCGCCCGGATCGTCAACGAAGCTGAGCACCCGGACGTCGTCGTCTGCCTGCACTTCAACGCGGAGGAATGGGGGGATGAAAAAAATCCGCGCCTCACGACCGAAAACCACCTCCATTTTTTGCTCACCGGGGCGATGACGCGCGACGAGCTTTCCTACGACGACCAGCGGCTCGACATGCTCGTGAAGCTGCTCAACCGCTCGTTCGCCGAGGAGCTTCCGCTCACGAACGCCCTCGCCGACACGATGTCCCGCGCGACCGGGCTCCCGCCCTACACCTACCGCGGCGGCAGCGTCGTCCGCGTCAACGACAACCCGTATGTCTGGGCCCGCAACCTCCTCGCCAACCGGCTCTTCACCTGTCCGGTCGTCTATGCCGAACCCTATGTCATGAACAGCCGGAACGTCTTCGCAAGGATCCAGGCGGGCGATTACAACGGACTTCGCGAATTCGGCGGAACCCCCAAGAAAAGCATCTACCGCGAATACGCCGACGCCATCGCCACAGGCCTCGCAAAATACTACAGCACCCGATGAAAATTATCGCCGTCACCAACCAAAAGGGAGGGGTCGGAAAGACCACCACCTCGGTCAACCTCTCCGCCGCCCTCGCGGAAATCGGCCAGCGGGTCCTGCTCGTGGACCTCGACCCGCAGGCCAGCGCGACGAGCGCGCTCGGGCTCAAGGAGCTCGCCTCGGGCAGCATCTACCAGGCGCTCATCGGCGCGCGCCCGGCTCGCGAACTCGTCCAGCCAACCCGCATGGCCAACCTCTCGGCGATCCCCGCCGACCTCGACATGGCCGGCACCGAGGTCGAGGTCGCGCGGATGGACGACCACCTGCTCCAGCTCCGGCGGGTGCTCGGGGACATCCGCGAGCAGAACGCGTTCGACTTCGCGATCCTCGACTGTCCGCCCTCGCTCGGCATCCTCATGCTCAACGCCCTCGCTGCGGCCGACGAGATACTGGTCCCGATCCAGTGCGAGTATTACGCGCTCGAGGGGCTCAGCCTGCTGATGGAGGTGACCGAAAAAATCCGCGCGAGCGGAGCGAACCCCGGGCTCGCGATTTCCGGGCTCCTGCTCACGATGTATGACATGCGCACAAACCTCAGCCCGGCGGTCGTCAAGGAGGTGCGCGACCACTTTCAGGAGGTCGTCTACGATGTGGTGATCCCCCGCACGGTCCGCTTCGCGGAGGCGCCGAGCCACGCGCGCACGATCCTGGAACACGACCCGAACGGCACCGGCGCGGCCGCCTACCGCGCGCTCGCCAAGGAACTGCTCGAACGCCAGAGCCGGGGGCTCGCGTTCACCAGCGCCTGAGGGCAATGCCCGATCCTGGAGAAGTCGGTCGGCATTCTCGCGCCAGCCATTGTTTCCTGAGCTAGGCAAATGCCTTGCTCACCGGGCCGGGGACGCATGTCCGAACAGTGCAGACGAGGCGGTGCCCGGGAGCGCTTCTTTGGAAAGCGGGCAAGATGCACGCGCTCCCGGAAACTTGCACTCAGAGATGCGCCCGCGGGCCG
>DYRS01000120.1 GCA_020718585.1 Chthoniobacter flavus | reverse complement strand
AACTTCCGCGCCATCCTCGCCGATTGAACCCTCACGGGGTTCACTGAATATTTACCACTCTTATTATCTATCTCACTCTGATTCCGTGGGTTTTGCATGGCTGGGCGTTGGCCTTGGAGCGTCGGGCGCATCTCCGAAAAAGTGCAAGTTGCCGGGAGCGCGGGCATCCTGCCCGCTTTCCTAAGATGCGGGCGGGACGCCAACGGTCCTGTGAGCCTCGTCGTCTGCGCTTTTCGCAGATGCGCCCGTGTTAGGAATCGTGATGTGAAATGCCGCGCCCCGACCAGGCTGGCTCTCGACGCAGACGCTCCCCCCATGGGCCTCTACGGCGGATTTGACGATCGAGAGCCCGAGACCGGTGCCGCCCGCGTCGCGCGAGCGGTCCTTGTGAACCCGGTAGAACCTCTCGAAAATGTGCGGCTGGTCGCCGAGCGGAATGCCGGGTCCGTTGTCGGAAATCGAAATCCTTCTCCCTCCATCCACCCGGCGAGCCGCGATCCGGATCTCCGGCCTCTCCGCCTCGCCGTAGCGGAGCGCGTTCGCAAGGAGGTTGGAAAAAATCTCCTCGAACCTTCTGGCATCGGCATCAGCAACCCTGGCGTCAGGTGCCCAGTCCACCGTGACCGATGTCCCGCGCGCCGCGATGTTTTGCTCGAACTGGGCAAGCACCTGCGCGAGGACGGCCGCGAGGTCCACCGCAGAGATTTCGACCGACTTCGAGCAGTCCTCAATGCGCGAGATCGACAGGAGATCCTCAATGAGCAGCTCGAGACGCACGGTGTTCCGGAGGATCGCGCCCAGAGATTTTTCGGCCATTTCGGGATCCCTGATCGCGCCGTCCATCAGCGTCTCCAGGTAGCCCTTGATGATCGAGAGCGGGGTGCGAAACTCATGCGAGACGTTGGCGAGGAATTCGCGGCGCGCGTCCTCGATTGCACGGACGTCGGTCACATCGCGGAAGACGACCAGCACGCCGGAGGGAGCGGCCGACGGCTCGGTTGAGAGAGCGGCGACCCGGATGGTGAAATGTCGGCGCGTGCGGACTTCGCCGCGCTGCGCCGAATCGAGCGAGATTTCAATTTTGACCGGGGCCCCGGTTTCGAGCGCGGAATCAAGCGCGCGTTGGAGTTCGTGACTGGGGAAGACCTCGATGACCGGGCGGTTGAGCGGCGGGGAGGAAAGCCCGAGCTGGGACGCGAGTGCGTCGTTGGCAAGAAGGATCCGCCGCGAGCTGTCGGCGATCAGCACTCCCTCGTCCATGCCCGCAAGAATCGCGCGCAGCCCGAATCCCCCGTCGGACGTCCGGCGGGCAAAACCATCAAGGATCCCGGCGATTTTCCTGATGTCGCCGAAAGTTTTTCCGAAAAATCCGTCCGCATCGGGAAGCGGGGCGCCCGCGAATTCTCCGCGGGCGAGCCGCCCGAGCGACCGGCGGATCAGAAGAAGCGGACAGATAATGCGAAGCCAGGCCGCGATGTTGGCTACGAACAGGACGGCGGCGGCCGCCCACAGCAGCGGGCTCACGGTGAGGCCTCCGCCGCGAAGCGGTAGCCCTCGCCCCGGACGGTCTCCAGCCGCGCGGAGCACGTTCCCAGCTTGTCCCTGAGCCGCCGCACATGGGTATCCACCGTGCGGGTATCGAGTGTGGACGTCTGGTAGCCCCACACGTCGCGGAGCAGGGTCTCGCGCGTGAGCGTGCGCCCGCGACGCTCGACGAACACGCACATCAGCTTGAATTCCGTGGCGGTGAGCTCGATTCGCTCTCCGTCAAGCCGGGCCTCAAACTTCGTCCTGTCGAGCGTGAGCCCGTCGAACGACACGATCTCCGAGCGGGGCATCGTGCGGTGGCGCCGGAGGACCGCCCGGACGCGCAGCACCAGCTCGCGCGGGCTGAACGGCTTGGTGACGTAGTCGTCCGCCCCGATTTCGAGGCCCTTCACCCGCTGGCCGGGCTCGCTCCGTGCGGTGAGCATGATGACCGGGATCGCCTCCGTGCCCGTGTCGCCTTTCATCGCGCGGCAGACCTCGTGTCCGTCCATTCCCGGAAGCATGAGGTCGAGGATGACAATATCCGGCCGGCTCTCGCGGGCGACCGCGAGCCCGCGGTCTCCAGTCATCGCCACCAGGACGTCAAAATCTGCTCGCTCCAGATTGTAGCGCAAGAGATCGACCGCATCCGGCTCGTCCTCCACAATCAAAACAGTGTCCTGCATCGAGCTCCCACTCGTAGCCTCCCTAGGGCGACGGCGCAAGGCTGCCGTGCGAATGTGACGGCTTTGTCACATTGCGGAAGGCTCCGCTTCCGGGGCGTGGATTCCCTTTTTGATCGGAGCGGCTTCCTGCTGTATCGCCACCGGGGGTGAGGCGGGTGCTCAGGCCGGGGAACCGGCCTCGATCATCGTCTTCACGGTTTGCAGAAGGATTGTCGGGCTGAACGGCTTGGTCATGAACGCCTGCACGCGCAGGCCCTCGACCGCCTTCCTGATGAGCGTCTGGTCCCTCGCCGTGAGCATGATGACCGGGATCGCGGCCCCGCAGTCGAGCGCACGAATCTGCTTGAGCGTCTCCACGCCATCCTGGTCGGGCATGGAAAAATCGAGGATGATCGCGTCGGGCGCGCCGATCTCCGCGACGTGGCGGACCGCCTCGGCCCCGGTCTTGGCGGCCGCCAGCCTTGCGCCGAGCGGACGCAGCGTCGCCTGAAGCACGCGGATCATCAGTTCCTGGTCGTCAACGAGCAAAATGGTTTTTGGCATGGGACTCTTGGCTATTGGGTTCGTGAGAGCAGGATCACCGTGCGGTCGTCCGACGGTGCCTGATGGTTGGAGAACGCGGAGACCTCGTCGAGGAGCTTCTCGACGGATTCGCGTGCGCAGAGCGTCCTGGTGCGGGCAAGGCATGCCTTCACGCCAGCCAGCTCGAACATCGTGTCGTCCGGCGCAGAGGCTTCGATGATCCCGTCGGTGTAGAGCAGCAGCCGCGCGCCGGATGCAAACGGCGTCGTGTGCGAGGAATACCCGCTGTCGTGAAAAATGCCCACCGGGATCCCTGTACCGTCAATTTGCGAAATCGTGCCGTCGGCATCCTGGACGATGCTGGCCATGTGCCCGGCGCTGGCCGTGCGGACGTGGCGCCGGTCGGGCGAGATCCAGACGCAGACCATCGTGATGAACATTTCGAGCTTGATGAGATCCCGGCTCATCAGGCTGTTGATCTGGGTGATGATTTCCCCGGGGTCGGTCTGGCCGGAGGCCACGATCGCGTGGAGGTTTGTGCGCAGCATCGTGGCCAGCAGTGCGGCGGGCAGCCCCTTGCCCATCACGTCAGCCATCATGCAGAGGATGGATTTGTCGGGAAGCACGAGCAAGTCGAAGTAGTCGCCCCCGGCCTGGAGTGCCGGGCGGCAGGTGCCGTAGAGGTCGAGCCCCTCCACCGAGGAAAACTCCTGGGGCATGAGCGAGATCTGGATCTGGGCGGCGATTTCGAGATCCCGTAGTGCTCGCTCCTCGGCACCGCGGCGCTTCTGCAGCTCGCCCATCGTGACCGTGATCCCGAGGTATTCCGCGACCATCCGCGCGATCTTCAGCTTGCCAGCGTCGAAGAACGGCGCTGGCTGGGTCCGCCCGACGACCAGCACCCCGCGCCGCTGGTCCTTGAAGAGCACCGGAGCGATGAACCCGCCGAGCAGGAGGCCGCAGAGCGGATCGCCCTCGGGCAGCAAAAAATCTGCGGTGAGCGTGATCTCGTTTCCCGTGCGGAAAACGTCGGCCTCGACCCCGGGATCTTTTGTTCCGATGACCGGGATCGACGGCTGCAACATCTCGCCCCACTGGCGGAGCAGGACCATCCGCCCCTGTTCCTCGAAGCGAACGAACGCGGTCTCGGCACCGGTGACCGTGCAGAGCTTCTCGAGCGCGCCGTCCATGAACGCATACATGTCCGGCGCCGTGGCCATCCACTCGCCGAGCCCGACGAGCGTGCTGATCATCTCGTAGCTCGAGACCAGCTCGTCGGTCATCGAGGACACGGTGAGGTCCATCTCGCCCGACTGGTAATGCCATCGCGCGGGAAAGCGCTTCCGGAGGACAAGCACATGGAACCCGTCTTCCTTCTCATGCGCCAGATCGTCGGACATCCGGGTCATGATATACCGTCCGCGCCCGCCCTCGGCCAACGGGTCGTCGGGAAGCACCGCCTCACCGGTCCAGCCGCCGAAATCCGACGGATCCACGACCCGAAGCTCCGCAAAATCCGGACACAGCCGGAGCCGCGCGCGGTAGAATTTTTCCTGCGCGCCCGCGCACCCGTGTTCGGTGGCGTTGTTGATCGCCTCTGTGATCGCCAGCTCGAACTGGGTGAGGAAAAGGTCGTCCGCAACCCCGTGGTCGCGAAGGAATCCCATCAGGTTGACGACCGTTTCTGTGACGTCGGCGAGCTCCGGGCGGGCGACCTCGACGCTACAAGTCAGTTCGCAGTTCATGGATCGGCGGGGGTGGTCATGGTAATTTTGAGGAGGAATTTTTTTGCAAGCCGTTCGCCCGCGCCGTCGGCCGATCCGGCCTGGAACATCGCGTGCAGGCATTCGTCGGGCTGCTCCGGCGAGTGGCAGCCGTAGAGGTCGGAAAGCGAAAAGACCCCGGTCGCAGCCTGCTCGAGGGCGGACCGCATCTCGGGAGAAAGGGAGCCCCAGTCGGCGTCGGTGCGCGGCAGCACCCCAACGATCCGCATTTTTCCGGCCGCGACCTCCCGCAGCCACGCGGCGCGGCGCAGGCAGAGCGGTCCGACCGGGTAGGTCCGCAGGCGGACGCTTTGCGAGCGCGACAGGCGCGCCGCAAACTCCGCAGGCTTCACGCCGCGTGCGGCGATCCGGGCGATCCATTCGAGCGGCACGGTGACCAGCGCGGCAAGGAGGCGTTCGCGCAGCGAGGGGGACGAAGGGGTTTCGCCGAGCGGGGCGAGCACAAAGTTGTCCACGATCTCGACCCCGACCGCACGATCAAAATCCATGAGCAGCCCGCCCTGGGCGGCGAGCCGCTTGAGCGAGGTGTGCGCGCCGACGTAGGTGTCGGCACAGACGACCGACTCCGAGATCTCGACGTCGTTGTCCAGATAGACGCCCGAGCCGATGAACGCATGCGGTCCGACCCGGCATCCCGACCCGATGCTGGCGTGGCTGCCGACCCAGCAGGGCGGCGAAAAGACGACATCCTCGGCCGCGCGCGCGCCGGGTCCGAACCAGATCCCCGGACGGTATTCGTGATCGAGGTGGACCATGCCGCTTGACCGGCGTTTGAGGGCCACGACCTGCATGTCATACCAGCGCAGCATGAGCGTCTTCGCGGATTCCACGGGCGCGGTCACGGGTTCCTCGGGAAGTCCCGTCACTGCGAAGCACTCCCGCCCGTCGCCCGCTCCGGGCTTCGAATGGACCTCGATCGACCTCGACCACATGTCCCTCTGGTCGAGCCATTGGCGGACAAGGTGCGGGCGGTCGAGTGCCTCGATGCTCACCGAGGGCACCCCCCGTCGAACCGCCTCATCCAGCCAATAGGACAGCAGGGGCTTCTCGCAGACCGGCCACAGGATGAACGGCTGGGGCGAGCGCCAGACGGTGTCGAGCAACGCCCAGTCAGGCGCGATGAGATGCCACGGCTTCAATACGCCCCCTTGCCCAGCAGCACCGCCGGAATTGTCATGAACAGCAGCTTGAGATCCGTCCACACGCTGCTTGAGCGGATGTAGGCGAGGTCGAGCTGGACCTGCCCCGCAAAATCAATCTCGCTCCGCCCGCTCACCTGCCACAGGCATGTGATCCCCGGCTTCGCAAGCAGCCGCTGTCGGTCCTCCGCAGAATACTCGGCGACCTCGCGCGGAACTGGCGGACGCGGACCGACGAGCGACATCTCGCCGACCAGCACGTTCCAAAACTGCGGGAGCTCGTCGATCGAATACTTCCTGATAAATTTTCCGACCCTCGTGATCCGCGGATCGTCCTTCATCTTAAAAAGCACGCCTCCCTGCATTTCGTTCTGCTCCTTGAGCTTGTCCTTCACCGCGTCGGCATTGACGACCATCGAGCGGAATTTCCACATCGGAAAAAGCTTCCCGCGGTAGCCCGCCCGCATCTGCTTGAAAAAGATCGGCCCGCCATCCTCCCGCTTGATGAGCAGCGCCGTGAGCGCGAAAACCGGCGACGCGCCGATCAGCGCGGCCGACGCCCCGACGATGTCGAGCACCCGCTTCAGCCCGTGCGCCAAGAAGAGAACCGTCTTCCAGACCCACAGCTTCGCCTCCAGCCGCAGCCGCAGCCGCAGCCGCCCGCCCGCCGTCGAGCTCCTGATCCAATAATCAATCGTATAGTCAGGCTGCTTGGGCGATGGATTGGCTGGAGGTTTATTCATCGGGTAGTGGGAAATTATCAGAGAATCGCCCGAACGACCGGAGCAAAACTCAAAGTCCACCGTAGTCATAAATTTTTCAAATGGAAAGACCGACAATGGAAAGACC
>DYRS01000119.1 GCA_020718585.1 Chthoniobacter flavus | reverse complement strand
TGAAAACCACCTCCGCATTCTCATGGGTCGAGTTTCTGGCGGTCATCGCCGTCCTCTGGATCATCGCGGTGGTGGCGATCCCGAACCTGCCGGTGCTCATCGAGGGCCGGCGGATAGCCGGAAGCCAGCGGAACGCGATGGCGCTGGCCGAGCTATCGCTTGCGGCAAAGAGCAGCGGGCACCCCGGCTGGGCCGACCGCTCGGAGGCCGTGCGCGGCCTGTTGGACGGGGTCGCCGTCACGAACCCGGCGGCCACAAACATCGTCATCCGCTTCCAGTCCGACGAGTTGACCGCCGGCGAGCTGGAAGCCGCCGCCGAATACCTCACCTCCGACGGCAAGGGTCTGATTTACGTCCCCGGCGGCGGCCAGCCGACGAACCTTTGACTGTGAAAATTCGACCCTGCGGCACCGTCCCGCCGCATCGGCGAAAAGTGCAGACGAGGCGGCTCACGGGACCGTAGGCGTCCCGCCCGCTTCTTCGGAAAGCGGGCGAGACGCCCACGCTCCCATCACGAAGCGTCTTTGCAACTATCGGAGATGCGCCCCCCTCGCACAGTCTTCAAAAAAACAATTCGTGTCGATTCCTGAATCTGTGCGATGATGCGCGGAATCCTATTTTAAACTAATGATTACCCAGCTCGCCATCTACGTCATTTTTGGAATCGTCCTTGTCGTCGGCCTCATCATCGTGATCCTGATGGCCAACTTTTTCGGCGTGTGGCTTCGCGCGAAGATCGCTGATGCACCGGTCCCGTTTTCGAAGCTGATCGGAATGCGGTTGCGGCGGGTGCCGGTCGGGCTGGTGGTGGACAGCCGGATCACTGCGGTGAAGGCGGGGATCCCGCTTGAGACCGATCCGCTGGAGGCGCATTACCTCTCGGGGGGAAATGTCGGCCACGTCGTGCTCGCGCTCATCGCCGCGAACAAGGCAGGGATCACGCTCGATTTCAACCGTGCCTGCGCGATTGACCTCGCGATCAAGGGCACGAGCAAGACCGTGCTTGAAGCGGTGCGCACGAGCATCAGCCCGAAGGTCATTGACTGTCCGAACCCAACGACCGGACGGGTGACGATCGACGCGGTCGCGCGCGACGGCATCGGGGTCAAGGTGCGCGCGCGCGTCACCGTTCGCTCGAACCTCGACCGGTTCGTAGGCGGCGCCACCGAGGAGACGATCATCGCCCGCGTGGGCGAGGGAATCGTGACCTCGATCGGCTCGTCCGCCTCGTATAAGGACGTTCTGGAAAATCCCGACCGCATCTCGAAAACCGTGCTTCAAAAAGGCCTCGACAGCGGGACCGCCTTCGAAATCCTTTCGGTGGACATCGCGGACGTTGATGTCGGCGACAACATCGGAGCGAAGCTCCAGGCCGAGCAGGCCGAGGCCGACAAGGTGGTCGCTCAGGCGAAGGCTGAGATGCGCCGCGCGGCGGCGGTCGCGACCGAGCAGGAGATGAAGGCGCGCACACAGGAGATGCGCGCAAAGGTTGTCGAGGCCGAAGCCCAAATCCCGCAGGCGATGGCCGAGGCCTTCCGCAGCGGAAACCTCGGGATCATGGACTTCATGAAACTGAAAAACATCCAGTCCGACACCGCGATGCGCGAAAGCATTGCCAGCTCGGAAAAAGAGCTCCAGCACTGACCGGCAGCCGACGCCGCCCGCGATGGAACAACTTGTCATCCTCGTCGTCATCGGGCTCATCAGCCTGGTGAACTGGCTGATCCAGCGCTCGGCCGAGGCCCGTGAGCGGCAGAGGCTCGAGCGCAAGCGCGATGGGCTGCCCGATGGCGATCCCTTTCTCAGCGGGCAGGGCGGCCCGCCACGTCCCCAGCCGACCGAGCCCACTCCTGCCGCCTCCAATTCCGCGCCCAACCTCGCTCCCGATCCAGCACGGGAAATGCGGCGGCTCATGGAGGCGTTCGGAATCCCGATGGAGCCGGACGAGCCGCTTCCGCAGGAAAGAATCCGTCCCCCGGCCCCGCCCGTGCCACCGGAATTGCCGCCGCCCGTGTTCTGCCCCCCGGTGCTCGCCAGAGAAAGGATCGTGTCCGCCCAAGCCGCGCGACCCTTCGACCTTCCCTCGACCGCGCGCAGTCCGGTCTCCCCGGTTTCGTCGCTCCTGCGCACCCGCACCGCGGTCCGCCAGGCGATCGTGCTGCGCGAAATCCTCGGCCCGCCGAAAGCGTTCCAGTAGCGGAAAAATACTGTTGCCTCCGGCCTTTCCGATGCGCATATAGGCTGCCGCCATGTCAGCCATCCTTGATTTTTTCCTCCACGCAGAAAACCACCTGCGCACATTCATCGAGTGCTACGGCCCGTGGATCTACGCACTGCTTTTTGTGATTGTGTTTTGCGAGACCGGGTTGGTGGTCACTCCGTTTCTTCCGGGGGACTCACTGCTCTTCGCGGTCGGTGCTCTCGCCGCGCAGGAAATGCTCTCGATCAGGATCGTTGCCCCCCTGCTTTTCTGCGCCGCCGTTCTTGGGAATTCGACAAATTATGCGATCGGATCATGGATCGGGCCGAAAGTTTTTCACTTCGAATCCGGCTGGCTTTTTCGGAAGGACTACCTGATGAAGGCCCACGCGTTTTACGAAAAATACGGAGGGCGGGCGATCACCCTCGCCCAGTTCATGCCGATCGTCCGCACGTTTGCCCCCTTCGTGGCGGGCGTTGGCAGCATGACCTACAAAAAATTTATCGCTTACAACGTCTTCGGTGCCGTCCTGTGGGTCGGCATCTTTGTCGGCGGCGGATTCCTCTTCGGCGGCTTGCCTGTCGTCCAGAAGAACATGAAGTTGGTGATCCTTGGGATCATCATCGTCTCTGTCCTCCCGATCGCCATCGAATTCATCAAGGCAAAGCGGGAAAAACCAAAGCCGTTGTAATCGCCTGAATTCGGCAGCGATTGGCACCGGCTTTTTCCGCAATAAGAAACGTTTTGGCCGAAACGGCTCAGGACGGCTGCGGCTGCCCTCCACTTTCCTCGCCGCATCATTTTCATCCGGCGAGCGACGGAAAATGGCACTCGCGGGACATCCGGTCGCAGAGGATCGCCGACTGGGCGTCGGCCGCCTGCGCCGCGCTGGGCGGCGATCCCGCAAACTGGAGGCCGAGGATTCGCCGCGCGCAATTCGTCGGGGACAGAGCCGCCCGCTTCGCAAGTGTCGGCGGCGGTCGAAGATCGAGCCCCACAAGATCCGGATTCGCATCGAGGCAGGCATCGCGTACTGCGGCGGGCGGAAGGGCGAGGATCTCGAGTTGCCCGGCCAGCGAGTGACGGCTGAAGGGAACTGAAGAGTCATCGGAAAACGCCGGAGGCTGGGCCATCGGGCGGACCGAATTCGGCAGGGTCGAGCACCATGCCCGCCAGATGGCCCGCTGGCGGCGGGTCTCGGCTTGGGCGTCAATGAGCCCGGCCGGGATCATCACCTCGTCGTAGAGACCGGGAACCACGACGCCGAGGGCATCGAGATCCGGCTGGATCTGGGGCAGGCGTCGCGCGAGCAGGCGTTTGCCGAGCGCCGCGCCTTCGAGGTAGGGAAATCCGAAGCCTTCCTGCACCGAGGTCATCACGAGGGCATCCGCCGCCGCCATCAGCGAGCGGACCGACGGCCCGCGCCCGTCCGCCAGCACTCCGAACCTCGTACGCCAGGTGCCGGCCCGCGCGGCGTCGGCAAACCGGTCCGCCCGGACCGCCTCGTCCGCCGAACCCGCCGCGCCGGTTGTCAACATCCACCCGCCCGGACACAAACAGCGCGCCAAAAGAACCGCCTCCGCGATGTTTTTTCTTCGCAGAAACCTTGCCGGATAAACCCAGACCGGCGCGCCATCACCGAGCTCGGCCGAAAGCCAATTCCGTGCGCGCCGGACATCCCGTTTCGGGGGCATCTCCCCGGGGTCCACCGGATTCGGAAGCCATGCGGCTGCGGGCAGATTCTCCGCGAGCAGGCGAGTGTCGAGCGAGTTGATGCCGGCATGGACGACCCGGGCACCGGCCGCAAAAACCGCACGGGCAACCCGTTCGAGCGTGCGAAATCCCAGCGCGCGCATCTCCGGCCATCGCGCCCACCGCCGGTCGCACCAGAAATCATGATGGTGGCTGAGCAGCCGGGCACCGGTCGCCGCCGAGCACGCGGCGACCTCGTCGGCCAGCAGAATGTTCCGCCCGAGCGAGAGATTGTGTGCCCAGAGCAGCGTGTGCGGCCCGACCGTCTTCCGAAGCGCAAGACGGATGTCTTTGCGCACGTCAATGGTGCCGTCGAGGTAGCCAAGTGCCGGATGGATTGCAAACCTCAACGACGGGATTTTCTGCCGCAGGGCATCCGCCCACGCACGGTCGGGTGGCTCGCCCCCGAGCAGCGTGACCTTCTCGAAGTGCCCGGAAAGCGCGGGCAGCAGCAATTCCATCACCGTGCGAACACCGCCCGGGCGGAAGTGGTAGTGGAGAACAACAAGCTCACTGGGATCCTCGTCGGCCATGCGGAGGGAAATCTGAGGATCGGACGCACGGCTTCTCGGACTGCAGGGTTCGGGTGCATCGGGAAGACGAATTCGCAATCCGGATGGCGGACGGCCAGTCGAAGGATCGCCCACGCGATGTTTTTTCGGACGGGATCTGGTTTTCATAATATTGGAGGGCGATGCTTGGGCTCATTTCTGTTAAGGGCGGTCGCGTCGCCTTCAGAGGTTGGCTACTCAAAAAAATTGGCGATGATTTCGCGTTCGTGCGGGGTGAGCGAGTCTTTCCAGACAGCCTCGCCGCCCTGTCCCGGTGCGGCAATTTGGCCACCCGATGGTTTGCTGTGCTGGGAATGATCAATGTGGTGTTCGCCGGCGCTGAGCGCGACGATTTCGCCGGGCAGGGCGCGGGATATATCGTCGTTGTTCACGGTGTCGGTGGCGGTCGAGTGGAGATCTGTGGCATCTTTGGCGGTGAGGTCGGCGGGGCCGCCGCCGCCACCGGGGCCACCTTTTCCGGTGCGGGAACCCTCTCCCGGGGCACTTGGCCGAATTTTCATAATCCCGGATTCCTCTCCGTCACCGAGGCATTTTTTGCAGGCAGTGCTCCCCTGTTGGAGCTGTTTCTGGAGCTGGGCAAGCTGTTCCGGAGAAAGGGACTTCAGGGACTTGGGGTCCATTTGTTGGAGTTTTTTGAGGAGCTCGGGATTGAGCGGGAGGCGTCCGGAAGCCATTCCCGGCAGGGCGTCTGCGAGTTCCCGGCCGAGTGCCTGGAGCTCGCGGTCGGATATTCCCTGGTCGCTCGAGGCGAGCAGTTTTGATGTCTGGTCTGCGGCCGCTTGGAGGTTCTTCTGCAGATCGTGGAGGGCGCGTGCGGTCTCGGCATGGAGACTGTCGCCGGCTTCGATACTGGCGTGGTCATACCAAGATTCCGGATCTTGGTGGCGGAGGGCATCGAGCTGGTCGCGGAGGTTTTCGAGGCTGTCCGGCTGGACAAGATTTTCTTTTTGCAGGGTGTCGATCCAGGTTTCGACATCGGTCCAAGCGTTCGGAGGAATGTTGGGGGAGGCGGGAGCGTGCGTCTGGTCGGGGAGCGGAATGACTGTTGCCAGGCAGACGAGTGCCCCCGTGCCAACCAATTGAAAGACAATGCGGTGCCAGCGAAAATGCCACCGGTCGTCGGCCGCCATGATGGGCGCCGGCCATCGTCCGACGCCGGCCGACGCCGCCGTGAGGCGGTTGAGGAGACCGAGGGCGGCATCGAGCCGGACGAGGCCGTCGGGGATTTGGAAAAACATTTTTCTTCGCAGCCAGCCGATGCCGCCGGCACCTGCGGCGAGCAGGACAGCCAGTCCCGCCCAGACGATCCCGAGGTCGGACCCCTGCCGGCGAAGGAGAAGAATGGCGCAGAGAGCGGCGACGCTCAAAATCAGGCAGAACGGCAGCCAGCCGGCAAGCCAGATGGCGGCATTGTGCTTCAGGCACACGATCCGCGCCCGGTTTTTCCAGAAACGCTCTCCGGGCGATTCAGTCATGGTCCAAGCCGATCATCCTGACGAGGCATTCCTGCAGGAATCCATAGAAGCCGACTTGAAAAAGTGCCATCGCGCGGGGATCTTGCGGGTCGGGAGCGACCTCGGTCGCCATGTCTTTTTCTCCGAATCCAGATTCCTCCGCGATCGCAAGCCGTGCCTGATTGAGTGCGCTCAGCCAGGCGTCCGCATGATTGCGAGGGATGCGGAGCGCGCGCGTCCCGTCATTTTCCGATGCGCCGCGGAGGTCCGCCCGCACAGTCTCACGGGCGGATTGGAAAAGCTCGTGCAGCTCCGGGTGGACGAGGGATTTCCAGTCTTCGACGAGTTCTTCATCCGCCGCAGGATCGGGAAAAAACCTTGCCCCGACGCGCGGGTCGTCCGATGCAGCCCGTCCGGGAATCTCCGCGAGAAGCGTAAAGAGGAACGGCGGGATTTCCTGGAGGAGCAGCACTCCGTCATCGGCGGCCTCGATTTTCATTCTTAGGAGCTTAGCAGAAATAACATGATACAAGATGCG
>DYRS01000019.1 GCA_020718585.1 Chthoniobacter flavus | reverse complement strand
TCAAAAATCATTGGCCGCGCCGGATCGCGCATTTTTGTTTTTGCGCCCGCATCTTGACAGACCTTTTTATCGGCTGCGACACGATTCGAGTTCGGCCCGGATGGCATCCTGCCGGAGGTTTCGTCCGATGAAGACCGCCTGGGTGATCCGTTCGTTATTTGCCCACGGCTGCCCGAGAGTGATTCGGAACATGCCGTGAACGCCTTGGAAAACCATGCGCTCCGGCACGTCCCGGATGGCGATGATCCCCTTGCTGCGGAAAAGATCCGCAGCGTGCGCCGTGACGAATTCTTCCAGCCAGGCGCGGAAATCTTCCCCATCCAACTCGCCGGGGAGGGTGAGGGAAACGGTCTGGATTTCATGTGCGTGGGCGTTCGACGAGGGGGCCGCCCCCCCAGCTTTCGAGCACCCGCCGACCCCTTGCTCGATCCGCTTCAAATCGAACCCTCCGATATCGAGAATTTTATCCCGGGGCACGTTGGCGTCCTGCGCAAAGATCTGTCCGCACCCGGAGTTGATGCCGGCGATGGCATCCACGACATTGCGCAGTTCTGCCTCGGAGACGAGGTCGACCTTGTTGATGACAAGCAGGTCCGCGTAGGCGACCTGCTCCACCGCGTGTCCATCCTGCCCGAGGTGGTCGAGGATGTGCTTGGCATCCACGACGGTTACGACGCCATCAAGCCGCATGTGTTCTTTGAGGAACGGATCGCCAAGAATCGCGTGCGCGACCATGCCGGGGTGCGCCACTCCGGTTGTCTCCACCAATATCCGGTCGTAGCGCTTCCTAGCATAAGCGAGCAGATGCAGCAGGCGAAGGAATTCCTCGCGGGCCGTGCAGCAGGTGCGGCCCTGCACGGTTTCCATCGAACCCAAATCGGTGCGCAGGACGAGGTGGTGGTCGATCGAGATTTCGCCCAGCTCATTTTCGATCACAGCGACCCGCTTGCGATCCATCGTGGCGAGAAGGTGGTTCAGCAGCGTCGTTTTTCCTGACCCCAAAAAGCCGGAAAGGACGGTTACAGGGAGGCGATCGTCGGAAGATTTCATAAAATCGAGCTTGCGTGATTTTAGCATATGCCCATTATTGTCGAGAAGAAAATGATTTCGCTCACGATCCTTTCCGAAAACACCGTGCGAGGGGCCGGGCTGCTCGGCGAACACGGGCTCTCTTACTGGTTGGATACCGGCACCCGCCGGGTGCTTTTCGACACGGGGCAGGGGATGGTGCTGGAAAAGAACGCCGCTAAGCTCGGCATCGACCTCGGGCAGGCGGATGCGATTGTGCTGAGCCACGGGCACTACGACCATGTTTCCGGGCTGCCTTGCGCGCTCGAAGCCGCGCCCGAAGCCGCTCTCTGGCTCCACCCGGCGGCCACGGAGAAAAAATTCATCCGCTCGCCGAAAGGCAAGCCGCGACGAATCTCGACCGATTTCATGGAGGTCGGAGATTTTGGGAAATCCCGGATCGTGCATCGCGTGACCGGCCCTGCGGAGGTCGTGCCCGGAGTCTGGGTGACGGGCGGAATTTCCCGGACGAATGATTTTGAGGATGTCGGCGGACCGTTCTTTCTTGATGAGGGGCTTGCCGTGCCCGATCCGATGGATGACGACATGGCGGTTTTCCTGCCGGGATCTGCCGGGCTTTCCGTCATCTTCGGGTGCGCCCATGCGGGAGGAATAAACACGCTGGATCACATTTTCGGGCAAACCGGAAACCTTCCTGTCCACACGCTGATCGGCGGGCTTCATCTCGCTGCGGCGTCCCCCGACCGAATGAATCGCACGGTCGCGGCATTTCGTGCCCTCACGCCGCAGCGCATGGGGTTCTGCCACTGCACGGGAGCTCCCGCGATCCACCGGATTTGGAACGAATTTCCGGACGCCTGCATGGAAGTCCATGCCGGGAAAAGGCTCATTCTTTAAGGCGAAACCATGCCCTATCCTGGCGGGGGTGGAACGACCGCACACAAAATGGATTTGCCGAAAATCCTCCGGTGCGGCTGCGCGAAGGTGATGCGGCGGTCGAAATCGAGTCAGGGCCAGCCGATCCAAGAAGCCAGCATTCCCACCCTGCCGCCATTTATCGCGGCCTTGGGCCGGCCTCATCAACGGCCCGGCTGGCCGCTCACGATTTTCTCGGCACGGCGGTAAGACCCAAGGTTGAACACGTTTTGATGCCCCATGTTTTTCATTAGTTTCCTGGCTATCTCGCTGCGCGTTCCGCTGACGCAATGCAGGAGCAAAACCTGATTTTTGTCCTTGTCGTGTCGCGGCAGGCTGCGCTGCAATTCTCCCAGCGGGATATTCACGGCATTTGGCAAATGCCCGGCACGGTATTCCCCGGGTTCGCGGACATCCACCACCCGGGCGCCCTGCTGCAGATATTTGCGGGCGGTATCCGGCGAAATAAACAGCAGTCGCCTGAATATAAGCACCGCAGCAATTGCCCCGGCCACGATTAAGATCATTGTCCAATCCATATGTTTTTAAGGATGATCTGCAGGAGCGCACTTCCCGGCAAATGTTTTCTTCCGATTCTTGCGCGGCTCCTCATGCAGGCGCGTCCGGAACTGCGAGACGTCGCGTTCATGTTCTTTGCGTGATAGCATGATGTCCGGAGCCGCGTGACCCATCACAAATGTCGGCGGGAATTCCGTCTGGAAATCGGCGTGAGATTTTACCATGCTCGCGCGATGACATCCACCGACTACGAAAAGCTCGGCTCGTTTTACCTTGGGAGGCCGGACGGCGGGGAGTCCGCCGGGCCGCTCCTCTACGATTCGCGCGATCTGGTGACGCATGACGGAGGGGGAATTCCTCGCCCGCACCGCGCTCGCGCGGCGTGAGGCTCGCGACGAAAATGTGGACGCTCTGCGCAAGAAGTTCGCGCCAAAGCTGGCAGCCCTCGATGCCCGCGCCGCCCGCGTCCGCGCAGCGGTCGAAAAGCAGAAGGGCCAGGCGCGGGACGCTCAGTTCCAAACAGCGATTTCGGTCGGCTCGACGATCCTCGGCGCACTCTTCGGACGCAAGGCGGTGAGTGCCTCGACGATCGGCCGCGCGGTCCGCGAGGGTTCAGATGTGACGCTCGCCGAGGAATCCGCCGCAGCGATCACCGTCGAACGGGAGCGCCTCGAAACCGACTTTGAGGCGGAATCCGCCGCGCTGCTCGCGATGCCCGGCGTCACTGAAATCGATCACGTCGCGATCAAGCCGGCGCGCGGCGGGATCTCGGTTGTATTCTTCGAACTCGGGCTGGGTGTGATCCCCACCCCCCGGCCCGCGTGACCAACCCCCCGGCAGAATTCGACGTCATCGGGGAAACCCCTGATCTCATCGTCGTCAACAAACCGGCCGGGCTGCTGGTCCACCCGACCAAGCCCGGCGGCCCGCACACGCTCTGGGACGGACTGCTCGGCCTCCTCTGCTACGAAATCGCCAATGGCGGGCAAGTCTCGCTCATCAACCGCCTCGACCGCGAAACAAGCGGCGCGGTACTCGTCGCAAAGTCCTCCGTAGCAGCCCGGCGCGCGGGAATCGCGATGCAAAAAAAAATGATCTCAAAATCGTATCTGGCGATTGTCGCCGGATGGCCGAAGCACGACACGTTTGAGGTCGATGCGCCGATCATTCGCCTCGGCGAGGTCTCGGAGTCCCCGGTTCACCTCCTCCGCACGGTCCATCCGGCCGGCGCGGCCGCACGCACCCGGTTCCGTACCATCAAAAGATTTTTCCGCGCGGACGCCCGGTTCGCGCTGGTTGCCGCCGAGCCATTGACCGGACGCACTCACCAGATCCGGGTCCACCTCGCACACTCGGGCACGCCGGTCGTTGGCGACAAGCTCTACGGGCACTCGCCCGAATGCTACCTCGAGTTCATCCGCACCGGCTGGAGCCCCCCGCTCGAACGCCGACTGCTCCTGCCCCGGCACGCACTGCATTCCTCGCAGATCGCGCTCGATTGGCCGGACGGCTTGCTCAAGTGGTCTTGCGAACTCCCGTCGGATATGCGGGGATTTCTGAAGCCGTCCTCCGGGATCCCCAGCCCTCGCTCGTATTGATCTCGACCGGCCCGTCCCGGTAAAGCCGGTGGCGGGAGATGATTTCGAGCACCGGATCGGGGACGAGGTAGCGGACCGGGCGTCCGGCGGCGACGCGGGTGCGGATGTCGGTCGAAGAAATGTCGACCCGCCGTGAGACGACCGGAAACCGGTGCGGCCCGGAGATCCCGCTTCGAGAAAATACGACGAGCGTTGCGATCGCCAGCAGTGCGTCAATTTCCTTCCATGTGTGCAGGGCGGCGAGGTTGTCATCGCCGACGAAATAGAAGATCGCGGCCGACGGAAATTCCGCGTGCATTTCGCGCACGGTATCCACCGCAAACGACGGGCCCGCGCGGCGGATCTCGCGATCGTCCCACCCAAACCCCTGCTCGTCGGCGACCGCCGCCGCAAGCATTTCGAGGCGCACCTCCGGCGGCGCGGGCGGACGCGCCAGCTTGTGCGGCGAGATTCCGGCGGGGATAAAAACCACGCGGTCGAGGCCGATCGTCTCCAGTGCCTCGCGGGCAAGGATGAGGTGCCCGTTGTGGACCGGGTCGAAGCTGCCGCCGTAGAGGCCGAGTCTGCGAAGTGGAATCATTTGGACAGAACCGCTGAAATCTGGTTTCCCCGCATTATGCCATCCAGCGATTCAGGTCAACTTTTCCTCCTCGGCGTGCCCGGACCGGAACTCGATTCCGAGTCCGCGCGGCTTTTTCGCAAGATCCAGCCCGGCGGGTTCATCCTGTTCGGACGGAACATCGAGTCCCCCGCGCAGCTCCGCAGGCTCATTGACGACCTCCGCGACCTCTCCGATGTCGAGCCGGTGATCACGATCGACCAAGAGGGCGGGCGAGTTTCAAGGCTCAAGCTCGTGGGCAACGAGCCGCCGAACGCCCAGCAACTGAGGGATCGCGACGACCTCGAACTGATCAAAAAACACGGTGACATCACCGGCCGCCTCCTTCGGGTTCTCGGGTTCAACATGGATCTCTGCCCGGTGCTCGACATTTCGTTCGACGACGAGGCCGACAACTCGCTGCGCGGCCGCTGCTACGGTCGGTCGGTCGGCGAGGTCGTCCGCAAAGCGGGAGCGTTCAACGACGGGCTCCGCGCGACCGGCATCCTCTCCTGCGGCAAGCATTTTCCCGGGTATTCCTCCGCCGGGCTCGACCCGCACCACGAGCTCCCGCGCCTCGAGCGCACGCGCGCCGCAATGGAAGCCGACGAACTCGCCGTCTTCCGAGCGTTCGCAAAATCTGTGGACAGCATGATGATCGGGCACATTGCGATCTCCGGGCTCGACGACGTAAACCGTCCGGCCTCGCTCTCGCCCGCGATCATCCGCGACCTCCTGCGGGACGACCTTGGCTTCGACGGGCTCGTGATGACCGACGACCTCGACATGGGAGCGATCCTTAACCACTACGGGTTCGACGAGACGATGCGCCTCGGGATCGCGGCCGGAAACGACCTCCTCATGATCTGCCACCGGATCGAGATGGCCGCCGCCGCCCGGGCCGCCATCGAACCGCTCGGCGACCGGCTTGCGCCCGCGCTCGCCTCGGTCGCCCGCTGCAAGTCCCGGCTCGCCCCGCCGACCGCGTTCTCACTCGAAGGCTTTCGCGCGATTGACGCCGAAATCTGGGACCTCCGGGTCGCCACGCTTGGCGAGGAGGCCGCCGCCCAAAGAAGCAGCGAGGATGGCAAGCGGTCGCCTGTCGAGGTCTACTGACGCGCGCAGCACGCCGCCCTCGGCCCTCATCGCAAACGGATACCCGGCCGCGTCCGCGCAGAAATCCACGTCGGCGGGCGCGTGCAGCGGGCTCGCGGGATCGAGAAACGTGCGGGCCGCCACCGAATCGTGAACCCGCCGCAAAAACGGCGCAACCGGCTCGATGCGGCCTCGCAGGAGCCCGGACATCCACTCGGCGCAGGCGAGATCCTCGTCGGCACTGCCGTAGTGAACGGTGCCGGTGATGACAAACGCGACCCGGCGCGCGCCGGTCGCGCGGATCGCAGACACGGTCGCCCCGGCGACAAGGAAGCTCGCAGCCCACAACGAATGCGCCGCCGCGCAGGTGACCAGCCCGCGCGTGCCAGCGGTCGTCCGCTGCACGGCCCGACGTCCGCCAAACGGAAATCCCGAGGCGGCAACCGGAGAATTTCCCAGATCGAATCCCGGCACCGGATGGCACTCGGTCTCGCCCATGAGGACGAGCGCCGGGTCGAGCTCGCGCCGCCGAAACGCCTCCGCGACATCAAGCACGGGATGGATCTCCGGCACCCCGCGCCGGAACGCGACCGCCGCCGTGCTGAACGCGCGCAGCACATCAATCACCACCACCGCATCCGCATCCGGCGCCCCGGAAAGCCCAAGCAAATCCTCAATCATCGTCTCGATCACCGTGAAAAAATGTCCGGTCCGACTTCGCGGTGCAAGAAGAGGTTTCCCGAAACGAGCGGAACTACCGACCCCTAGTTTTCGTAGCTAGGGCTCAGCCGATAAGCTCGCGGAGATCGGCGTCGGACGGGATTGCGGATTCCGAATCGAGGAGCCCGGCGACCAGCGCCCGCTTTTTTTCCTGCATCGCCATGACCCGATGCTCGACGGTATCGCGGGCGATCAGCCGGATCGATGTCACGACGTTTGCCTGGCCGATCCGGTGCGCGCGGTCGGTCGCCTGGGCCTCGACTGCCGGGTTCCACCACGGGTCGAAGTGGACGACCGTGTCGGCGGCGGTGAGGTTGAGCCCGGTGCCGCCGGCTTTGAGGCTGATCAGGAACACCGGAACCGAGGGGTCGGATTGGAAGTTTTCGACAACGCGGGCGCGGTCGCGGGTTGTCCCGTCGAGCCGGCACCATGCGAACCCGGCCTCGTCGAGCGCGGGCGCGATCAGGTCGAGCATCGAGGTGAACTGACTGAAAACCAGCACTCGATGCCCGCCGTCCACCGCCTCCCCCACGAGCTCGAGCAGTGCCTCAAGCTTCGCCGAGCCGCCGGAGAGCGAGGGATCAAGGAGCCGGAGGTCGCAGCACGCCTGGCGCAGGCGCAGCAGGGCGGTAAGAACTTTCATCCGTGCGCCTCCGCCGCCGGATTCCTGGAGCGCATCCACCTCCGCGCGCGCGGCAATCTGGAGCCGCGTGTAGGCGTCCTTCTGCGCCGGGGAGAGTTCTACTTCGACCGTCTGCTCGATTTTGTCGGGCAGGTCGGGAAGGAGGTCGGCCTTCTTCCTGCGGAGCATCCACGGGCGGATCCGGCGGGCGAGGCGGTCGGCCGCTTGCGGATCGGTGCCCTCCAGCAGCGGCTTTTCGTAGCGCTCCTGGAAATCCTTGCGTCCGCCGAGGTAGCGCGGGAGCAGGAAGCCGAAGAGCGACCAGATGTCGCGCAGGGAGTTTTCCAGCGGCGTGCCGGTGAGGATGAACCGCGCCGCCGCATCGAGCGCGCAGGCGGCCTGAGCATTCCGGCTGTCGGGGTTCTTGATGTGCTGGGCCTCGTCGAGAATGACGCTCGCAAACCGGATCCCCCGGTAGCGGTCGAGGTCGCGGCGCAGCAGCGCGTAGCTGGTGATCGCAAGGTCGGAGCCGGAGATTTGTGCGAAGAACCCGTCGCGCGAGGCGCCCTCGATCACGACGACGCGCAGCGCGGGAACAAACGTCGCGGCCTCGCGCCGCCAGTTCCAGACGAGCGACGACGGGCACACGACGAGGTGCGGGCCGGGATGCCCCTCGATCATCGCCAGCGCCTGGATGGTTTTTCCGAGGCCCATCTCGTCGGCAAGGAGCCCGCCGGAACCCTCGCGGGCGAGGCGCAGCAGCCATTGCGCTCCGGCCACCTGATACGGCCGCAGGCGGTCCCGAAGCGGGCCGAGCGGGAGGTCCGCCGGAGGATTTTCCAGCGGATTCCCGGTCCATGCCGCGATGCATTCCCCGATGTAGGCACCCTGCTCGCGCCGCACGCGATAGACCCCGCGCTCCTGCGAGGGGTCGCAGTCGCGGAGCACCTCCTCGAGGTCGGCCGCAAGATGCGCATCCGGCACGGCAAGGCGTCCGTCCCTGAGCCGGAGCCTCGGGTCGCCGCCCTGCAAGAGCCGCCTCACATCCTGATCCGTGAGCACGACCTCGCTCCCCGCCGTAAAATGAACATGGAAATCAAGCCATCCGTCGTCCTTTTCACGCAGCGCGAAGTGGGGCTCGATGCGGACGATATCTCGCGTGATGTGGGAGAACCGCTCGCCCGCGCGGACGGTCCAATCTTTTTTCAGCCGCGGGAGGGCGGATGCAAAAAACCGGACGACCGACTGCTCGCCGCGGAGGACGGCCATGCCGCAGGAGTCCTCGAATCCGCAGGCGACGAGGCGGCGGAGGGCGTCCGCCTCGGCCGCGTGGTTCGCGAGTTCGGGCGCGCTGTAGCGGAACGAGATCTTCGCCTCGAGATGCCGGAGCGAGCCCTCGAGCGAGAGCTCGACGACGGGTGCCTCTGCGGTGGATTCCGCCCGCACGCGGGCCGGCGCGGGCGCACGGGGTGCCTCCGGCGGGAGCCGGGACGGTGCCATCGCCTCAAGGCAGACCGCCACTGCGTGCGCGCAGATCATCCCGCGCCCGCGCGAGTCCCGGCACGGACAAAGGTTCTCGACATCGTTCGCAGCCGCAATCCTCAGCCCGGAAAAAAATGATTTCCCGCCGGATGTGATCTTCCCCTTGAAGACCGGCGGCTCGCGTACTGCATCGGAAACCCGCCCGGCCGCTCGAATCGCACGCGCTTCCTTCAGCACCGGCCAACCGCACAGCGATGCCAGAAAATTTTCCGTGATCTCCACGGGTGGAAAAATACCCAGAATCCCGCCGATCACGCAGCGGAAAATTTCCACGCTTTTCGGGCGGCAAAATTCCGTCTATCCGGTGGGGATGCCGAACATCGATCCGATCCGCCTCGACGATCTGAACCAGGAAAAAGCGCTGGACCAAGAAGAATACCGAAAGCAGATGAAGCGGCTCCAGCTTCAGATGCTGGGCATGCAGCTCCAGCTCCGCGAGATGAAGCGCTCGGTGATCGTCGTGATGGAGGGCCCGGACGCAGCCGGCAAGGGGGGGGCGATCAAGCGGGTCGTCGAGCGGCTGGACCCGCGCCAGGTCAGGGTCTATTCGATCGTCAAACCGACGCCTGAGGAGTTCAACCACCACTACATGTGGAGGTTTTGGACAAAGTTTCCGGCGCTCGGTGAGATCGCGATCTTCGACCGCTCGTGGTATGGCCGCGTGCTCGTCGAGCGGGTCGAAGGGTTTTGCACCGATGACGAGTGGAAGCGGGCCTACCGCGAGATCAACGAATGCGAGAAGTCGCTGGCCGCCGCCGGAGCGGTCCTCGTAAAAATCTACCTTCACATTTCCAAGGACGAGCAGCTCAAGCGCTTCAAAAGCCGCGAGGCCGATCCCTACAAGCACTGGAAAATCAGCGAGGAAGATTGGCGGAACCGCCGCCACTGGGACGAGCACAACCGCGCGGCCGAGGAGATGTTCGTCAAGACCGGTCCCGACGAGGCACCGTGGACGGTGATCCCCGCAAACTACAAATGGTATGCGCGGGTCAGGACGCTCAAGGCGGTCTGCCGCCGGGTCACTGACGCGATCGGCGGCGGTTGATTTCCGCGAAATTCCCGGCATTCTGCACGGATGCTGAATTTTATCTGGCTCGGTCTGGTTGTGCTGGCAGTGCTGCTGGGCGGGTTTTCCGGACAGTTGCAGGAGGTGACGGGTGCTGCGTTTGAGGCGTGCAAGACGGCGGTGATGTCGGTTGCGCTGCCGCTGGCGGGGGTGATGGCACTCTGGCTCGGGCTCATGAGGCTCGCGGAAAAGGCGGGCCTGGTGGCGATCCTTGCGGGCGCGCTGCGCCCGGTGCTTCGCTGGCTGTTTCCTGACGTGCCGGCCGGGCATCCCGCGATGGGCTCGATGGTGATGAACATCGCCGCGAACATGCTCGGGCTCAGCAACGCGGCAACCCCGCTCGGACTGCGGGCGATGCAGGATCTTGAAAAGCTGAACCCGCGGCCGGGCACGGCGACGAACGCGATGTGCACGTTCCTGGCGATCAACACGAGCTCGGTGCAGCTCATCCCGGCGACCACGATGGCGATCCTCGCGGCGGCGGGCTCACGAAATCCGTCTCAAATCGTGGGCACCGCATTTTTCGCATCGTGCTGCTCGGTGATTGTCGGGATCACGGCAGTGAAGCTGTTCGCGCGGCTTCCGATGTTTGCTCTTCCGCCGGCCGGGCCGGTTCCCGCCGGGGAGGCGCGGGCGGAGGAGGCGGTCGAATCGCCGCGCCTTGTCGGCTGGGGCGGGTGGATCCTCGGCACCTTCGTGGCCGCATTTTTTTTCTTTGGCTGGCAGCACGCCCTGCGCCCGGAGATGCTCGCGCGCGGACCGCTCGTTCGCGCGGTCGAGTCGGTCTCGTATCTGGCGATCCCGTTTCTCGTCGGCTTCTTCCCGCTTTACGCGGCGCTCTGCCGGGTGAAAGTCTATGAGGAATTTGTCGAGGGGGCAAAGGAGGGGTTCCAGGTCGCGATCCGGATCATCCCCTACCTCGTGGCGATCATCTCGGCGGTCGCGATGTTTCGCGCGGCCGGAGGAATCGCCCTCATCACAAAGGCGGTCGGTCCGGCGCTCGCTGCGATTTCCTTTCCGCCCGACCTCCTCCCGCTCTGCCTCATGCGTCCGCTGAGCGGAAGCGGTGCGACCGGGCTGTTTGCCGAACTCGTCAAGGCGAACGGCCCGGACAGCCTGATCTCGCAGATGGGGGCGACGATCATGGGCGGGACCGAAACCACGTTTTATGTCCTCGCCGTCTATTTCGGATCGGTCGGGATCAGGCGCACCCGGCATGCGGTGCCCGCCGGGCTCTGCGCCGACCTCGCCGGGATCACGGCCGCAATCATCATCTGCAACCTCGTCTTCGGGAGCTAACTTGTCCGGAGCAACAGCGCCGGGCCGTAGAGTCCGGACGCGTTGCGCAGGGATCGGAGCAGCCTGCCGAGTCCGTTGGCGACCTCGACGCGGAGGCAGTGCCAGCGGGCGCGAGGGCGGGCAGGCGGACCCGGAACGGCGTGGAAAAAAGTTGGGCCACCGGTCGGCCGTCCAAAACGACCGACACGATTCCGTGGGCCGTGCCAAGATCGAGATCGCACGCGGAGCCGTCGGTCGTGGCTGCGGCCTCTGCGACTAAAGTGCGACCGCGTTCACGAGCCGCTCTTCGAGGCGCTCGCGGACGAGCATGTGGATCTGCGGATTATGCAGCGCGAGGATCTGGAGCGCAGCGAGCGCGGCGTTCGCGGGCTCAAGGATCGTGGCGACCGGCACATCCGACGGGGTTCGCAACGACGACCAGACGTCCTCGGGAAAGTCCTTGTAGCCAGCCGGCACGGTGATGACGGGCACGGTGGTCGAGGCCGAGAGCGTCGGTCCCGCGCCGTTAGAGCGTCCGATGAACGCGATGACAACGGTATCCGGAACCTCGCGCACGAGCCGGTGGAGCTCGTCAAGCCCGCGGGCCGGTTCCTTGTGGATCGAGCAGGTCGCGATCACGAGCTTGAGCGGACGCGCGTCCACGCCGGTCGGAACCCCGCAAATCCGGTCGAGCGCATTCACGATCGGCGCGACGTCGTCCTTGTCCGACCCGCGCCAGATAACGATCTGCTGGGCCGGCAGGCGGAAGCTGTCGGTGATGCCGGCGACCCTGCGGTATTTTTCCGCCACATCGTCGAGCCCGCCCCCGTCGCGATACGCCTGCTTGTCAATGTATGCGCCGTCCTCCAGCACCCGCCACGAGTCGTTGTCAATCACGTCGGCAAGGAGGAGCGATCCGTCGGACGCGAGCCCGAACTCGACTTTGAAGTCCACCAGCGACCGGCCCGCAATCTGCCAGGATTTTTCCAGGGCGAGAAATGCGCGGCGCGCGAGCTTCAGGATTTCGGGAAAAAGTTCCGCCTCGTCCGGACGCCCGAAGACCTCGTCTTCGCGAAGCACGAGGAATGGCTTCTGCCCGTGGATCGGCTTCGATGGCTCGTAAAGCGCGATCATGCCGCTGGCCTCCGCGCGCTCCATGAGCGGGTCGTCGCAGAGCAGCGCGTGGTCCTTCCACGCGCGGCCGGACGTCTTGAGGAAAATCTCCGTGAGGAGCTTTGGAAAAAGATGGCCCTTCGCGAGGCCGGGCATTCGCTTGAGATACGATCCGTGGGCCTCGCGGCGGACAACGACCTCATACGGAAGCATCGCGCAGAGCGGCGCGAGAAACGTCGTCGTGTCGGTCTGTAGGCCGAAGGCGACCGGGATCCCGCATTCCTTGAGGAGGCGGAACACATTGCACGTCGTGCGCGTCGCTAGCGCCGCCTTCCCGCAGATCAGATCATGCTTCGCCCCGTCGCCCGCCGTGATGTCGTCCTTCGACGCCACCAGCACCATCCCGGGCTCGCCCGCCGCCTCGCTAATGATTTTTGTTTTCCCCTCGGCGATCAGCCGACCGGACGCTTCGTTGTCGGATTTTTTTGTGCTCATGGATTTTCTTAAAACGGGATGTCGTCGGGGTCGGAAAAACTGTCGGGATGCGTCGCGTCCACGGTGACGCTGATCCCGCCGCGCGAGGAAAACTCGCCGCGGACCGACATCCGGCGCGGCTCGCAGGCGGCGACAAGATCTTCGAGGATCCGGTTCACGATCTCCTCGTTGAAGCTCCGCGCGTGGCGGTAGGACGCGAGGTAAAATTTCAGCGACTTCGTCTCGATGCACAGCCGGTCGGGCACATACCGGATGTGGATCACCGCGAAATCCGGCTGCCCGGTCACCGGGCACATCGAGGTGAATTCCGCGCAGTCAAACATCACCTCGTAGCTCCGGCGGCTGAACCGGTTTTTGAACGTCTCAAGAATCTCCGACGACGGACGCTCAGGGTATTTCGCATCCGAGCTGCCAAGAAGACGGAACGTTTGCTTCGTTCGTGATTTTTTTTCTCCCATCCGGCGGAGCCTGCCAGACCGCCCCGACGGGGTCGAGAAATTTGCTCCCCGTGCTCGCCCGATCAGATCTCCCCCTAAGAAAAAGTGCAGGCGACGGTGCTTCCGGGAGCGCGGGCGCCCCGCCCAATGCTGGCAGGATGCCTGCGCCACCATTTTCTGCAAAACTGCAGTATTGGGCGTCCCGCCCGCTTCTTCGGAAAGCGGGCCGGTGTTCCGTCTTGTCGGGTGCGTCCGCCGAGGGTATGCTCCCGCGAATCCCATGCACAAAGGCTCACTGGCACTGCTGCTTCACGCCCACCTCCCCTGGGTGCGCCATCCGGAGCACGACGAATTTTTCGAGGAGGACTGGCTTTACGAGGCGATCACCGAGACCTACATCCCGCTGCTGAAGATCCTCCGTCGGCTCGTGGCCGAGAAGGTGCCGGTGAAGCTGACGTTCACGATGACCCCGTCGCTCTGCGCGATGCTCCGCGACCCGATGCTCCAGGACCGCGCGGAGCGGTATCTCGACCGCGGGGTCGAGATGTCGCGGCTCGAACTCGAGCGCACGGAGTGCGATTCGCGGGTCAACGAGCTTGCAAAATTCTACCATGCGATGCTCACCGGGGCGCGGGATTTTTACACGAAGGAGATCGGTCGGGATGTGGTCGGCGCGTTCGCGCAGCTCCAGTCGGACGGGATCATCGAGATCATCACGTGCGCGGCGACGCACGGGTTTCTGCCGCTCATGGAGCAGTTCCCCGAAGCGATGCGGGCGCAGGTATTCATCGGGCGCGATTACTACAGGGACTGCTTCGGGCGCGACCCGCAGGGGATCTGGCTGCCCGAGTGCGGGTATATCCCGGGAATTGATCGGATTCTGCAGGAGGCAAATTTGAGGTGGTTTGTGGTGGACGCGCACGGGCTGATGTATGGCGAGCCGCGACCGAGGTTTGCGATCTACTCGCCGTATTTCACCCCGGCCGGACCGGCGGTGATCGCCCGCGACCGCGAGTCGAGCAAGCAGGTGTGGAGCGCGCGCGAGGGGTATCCGGGCGACCCCGCCTACCGGGATTTCTACCGCGATATCGGCAACGATCTGCCGGAGGAATACCTGCACCGGGTTTTTCCCAACATCGGGCACCGCAGGAATACCGGGATCAAATACCACCGGATCACCGGATCCGAGCACAAGGACATCTACAACCGCGGCTGGGCGATGGGGGCGGCTGATGCGCACGCGGGGGATTTCCTGCGGGCGCGGATCGGGCAGATCGAGCACCTGCGCTCGATCCTGCCGGTCGAGCCGCTCGTGCTCAGCCCGTTCGACGCCGAGCTTTTCGGCCACTGGTGGTTCGAGGGGCCGGAGTTCCTCGACCTGTTCCTGCGCAAGGCCGCGTATGATCAGAGCGTATTCAGGCTCACGACCCCGAGCGTCTATCTCTCGGAAAATCCCACCCTCCAGATGGTCTCGCCCTCGCCCTCAAGCTGGGGGAACAAAGGGTATTGGGAGGTCTGGCTCGACCGCTGCAACTCGTGGATCTACCCGCACCTCCACGCGGCGGCCGCGCGGATGACCGCCGACGCGCGCAAGCACGCGAAGACGCGCTCGAAATTCACCCAGCGCACGCTCAAGCAGATGGCCCGCGAACTCCTCCTCGCGCAGTCCAGCGACTGGGCGTTCCTCATGAAGACCGGCACGGCGACCGACTACGCGACCCGGCGGACAAAGGACCACATCCTGCGGTTCACGAAGCTGCACGAGATGCTCGCTGCCGGAGCGCGCGACGAGCCGCTCCTCGCCGCCTGCGAGGCCCGCGACAACCTGTTTCCCGACATTGACTGGAAATACTACATCTGAGCACCGGTGAGGACGGCCTGCATCCTAGCCGTGCTGATCGCGCTCGGAGGGGCGCAGGCGGCAAATATCGTCTTCGCGGTTCCCGACGACGGGCGGATCACGCTTGGGGTCTTCGATGGCTCGGGGCGGCTTGTCCGCACGCTCCACAGGCTGTCTCCGCAGAAGGATTTCCGGATCGGGCTCAACGGACTGATCACCGGCTGGGACGGAAAAAACGATGCGGGCGACGCGATGCCGCCGGGCCATTATCATGTGCGCGGGTATCTGGTCGGCGACGGGGTGCGCGTCGTGGGCGAGGCATTTCTCTTCAACGACTTCGCCGCCGACGACGGGTTCCCCGGGATCTCCCGGCTCATGGATTTTTCCCTGCTGGAAAATGGGGACCTTCTTCTGCTCGCCGCGCCGCCGTCCGGCCCGCCGGTGCTCGCGCGGGTTTCGGAGGAAAAAGGTTTTGTGTGGACCGCGGCGATCCAGCCGTCGGTCGTCGGCCCGGCTCCGGCCTTGCTCCTCGCGACAAATTCTGCGTTCGCATTCCTGCTCGGCACGGAAAAAATCTCCGTCCATTCGCTCGAGACCGGCGGAGACGTTTTCTCCGCTCCGCCAAGCGCCGGAGCGGCGGCGGCCGCCGCAAATGATGCGAAGCTTTTTGTCAGCTCGCCCGGCGGACTGACTGCGATCACGCTCGCCGCGCGACCGGAGGATGGCGGAGCTCCGGCAGCCTCATGGAATCCCGGCGACATCGCGCGGGAGATCGAGACGCCCTCAGCATTCACATCCCTCGATGCCGATGCGTCCGCGCTGGTCGGCGCCTCGGCGGATGGGGTTTGGATCCGCAAGGGAACGGACGCGTTCACAAAGCTCGCCCTGCCGGTCGCCATCGGAAGCCTCTCGCTCGGAACCCCCGGCACGCTCTGGTTCGTCGGCGAGGAAAATGGCGTGCCATTTGTCGGCCAGTCGTCGTTCGCGGGGGAGATCCTCCGCGCACTCCGCCCGACGACCGATGACCCGAAACCGGAAAAAATCCGGGCCTCGCGGACGGTGGAAAAATTTGCGGTCCTCGACTCGCTTCCCGCTCTCCGGCGGCTCCGCGTGATGGCCCGCTCGGAAGCCGGCGAGTGGACGATCGAATGGGAACGGACGGTCCGGGAGTCCGCAAACTTCGGGTTTGTGGACGGCCAGCCGGCGGCGGATGCGACAGGCGCAGTGCAGGCAAAAGACGTCCGGTTCCGGCTCAAGGAAAACCCGCTCACCGGACAAAAAGATTTTCTTTCGATCCGGGCGGTCGCCGACCGGTCGGGATCCCGTCTGGTCTCTCCCGACGGGCTTCCGCTCGTCGAGGTGAGCTCCAGACCGAACCTCCGCCGGGCGGAGATCCACCGCGGGGATTCCGCCGACAGCATCCGGTTGCTGCAGGGCGACGGATGCTTCGTCGAGGAGTTTTCCGTCAACGGGCTCAACGGCATCGTGGCACTCGACGCCGGCGACGTCGAACTGCCCTGAAAGCGGTGCATCTCTGTAAAATACTCGGTCGTGTGGGTAATTCGGAGCCGTTTCATCGCGTCCGCGTTATATCCAGATGCAGGGGCATATCTACTCTGGGAACTCTTGCCTTGGAGGTCAGGCTTGTGTGGCCGAGCGGAGACGGTTGAGCGCGGCGGCGGCGGCACCGCTGTCGATCGCATCGCCAGCGAGTGCAAGGCCGGACGGCAGGTCGTCCGCGATCCCGGCGACGACGAGCGCGGCGGCGGCATTCAGCTCGACGATCACGCGCGCGCCATCGCATCGGCGACCGGAAAATATGCCGTCGATGATCGCGGCATTTTCTGCGGCCGACCCGCCGGCGAGATCGCCCGCGTCCACCGGTCCGATCCCGAGATCCTCCGGACGGATTGCAAATTTCCGGACCGAGTTGTCCTGCCATGCGAAGACGTCGGTCGGGCCGAGCGGCGAGACCTCATCGAGCGCGGGCGCGCCATGGACCGCCCATGCCCGACGTCGGCCGAGCAGTCCGAAGACATTCGCGTAGGTCGGGAGGAGGGAGCGGTCAAAAACCCCCGCGAGCTGGAACGACGGACGCGCCGGATTGAGCAGCGGGCCGAGCATGTTGAAAATGCTTCTCGAGCCGCGCGAGGCGAGCAGCGCGCGCACCGGGGCGACCGCCTTGAATGCCGGATGGTAATGCGGGGCGAAGAGGAAGCAGCAGCCGGCGGAATCGAGCGCCGCCGCCGCCCGCTCGGGCACGAGGTCCACCCGCACACCGAGCGCTTCGAGCACGTCGGCGCCGCCGGATTTTGAGGTCACCCCCCGGTTCCCGTGCTTGACCACCCGCGCCCCGCAGGCCGCCGCGACAAACATCGCCGCCGTCGAGACATTGAAAAAACCGGCCCGGTCGCCGCCGGTGCCGCAGACATCAATTGCGCCGTCGCCGCCGCCGGGGAACGCGGTCGCGCGCTCGAGAAGCACCGAGACAAACCCCTCGATTTCCCGAGGCGTCTCGCCGCGCCGGTGCAGCGCTTCGAGAAACTCCGCGCGCGCCTCGACCGGCTGCCCGCCATCGAGCAGTCCGTCGCACGCCCGCCGGATCTCGTCGCGCGATAGCACCGCACCGCCCGCCACACGTTCGGTGAGCGCATTCATCAGGCGAGCAGCATTTTCTTGAGCTCCGCCGCCGCCCACTGTCCGGGGACATTCGGCCGGTGAAGCCATCCGTAGTTCAAAACCGACCCGCAGTGCCCGAACAGGAGTCGCGAGGAAAACCCCAGCGGACCCATGCCCATGACGGCCAGCGGGAGCGGGCAGACCTCGAAAAGCCCGAGCAGCCGCGAAATGTCGCCGGGCGCAGCCGTCCATGTTGCGATCTTAAAAATCCCAGCACCGGAGTCCTCCGCCCTGAGTGCCAACTCGCGAAGCTTCGCGGATGTCGGGGTCCGGCGGAAATCGTGGAACGACGCGATGAGCGGGATTTTCCGTTCCGCCGCCTCCTCGAGCACCCGGCGCATCGTCCGCAGCGAGCGCAGCTCGACATCCACCATGTCCGCACCAGGAAGCAGCCGCAAATACTCGCGCCCGCGCTCCGCCGGGTCCGGGCTTCCTCCCCCCCCCTCAATCGGATGTCTGACGGTAAGAATCCACGGGAACCGGGAATTCGGCATCGCCAGCCCCGGCAGGCGGTCGGCCCGCCATTCGAGCGCGTCCACCGCGCCCGGACGCATCCGCGCCGCAGCACGGACCGCACCCGGCGAGTCCACGATCCCGACAATCGCATTATTTTTTTGACGCATGAATCCTGTATAGATAAATAGCTCCTCCCCAATTACAATATGGATGCGAGGGCGCAATTCGAATGAGTGCACGCCGACAAGAAATCAACCTCCAATTCAACCAGTTCATTGACGCCCTGCTTTTGGGCGCGGTGTTTTGGCTGGCGCATTTCGTCCGCTACAACGGGATTGTGATCCTCGACACGCTCTGGTCGATCGACGATTTTTCGAAGTTCGCGTGGATACTGGCGGTGGTCATGCCGTTCGGTCCGTTCATGCTCGAGGTGCAGGGGTTTTACAGCTACCCGCTAGAGAAGACCCCGTGGAAGTCGCTCCGCCAGATGGCGACCGGAGGGTTCTGGCTGCTGCTCCTCCTGAGCTGCGCGGTGATCTTCCTGCGGCTTCAGATCCCGAGCCGGTCGGTGCTCATCCTTTTCGGGGTTTTTGCCCCGCTTGTCCTCCTGCTGAGGGAGCGGATTTTTGTCTGGTTTTACGTGAGATCGCTCCACCGGGGCGGGGTCGGCGAGCGGATCATCATGGCCGGCGAACGCACGAGCATGCAGGAAATCATGGACGCGTTCACCGCGTCGCAGAAGCTCGAGATCCAGGTCGTCGCCGTGGTGGACCTCGCGTCCGGTGGCGTCGAGAGCCTGGTTGATGCGCTCCACCTTCACTCGGTCGGACGCGTGATCCTCGCGTTCAAGCACCTCGACCTCGACCGCGTGCAGCGCGCGATTGAGGCGTGCGAGATCGAGGGCGTCGAGGCATGGCTCAATGCGGATTTCATCCACACCTCGACCGCACGCCCGTCCTACGAATCAATGGCCCGGCGTCCGATGCTCGTCTTCCGCACGACTCCCGAGCTGTCGTGGGTGCTCCTGATGAAGGCGGTCGGCGACCGGATCGGCGCGGCGATCGGACTCGTCCTCAGTTCTCCGATTTTTCTGATCGTCGCCGCTGTCACCCGCCTGACCTCGCCCGGGCCGGTTTTTTTCCGCCAGCACCGCGCCGGGCTGTACGGGCGGTCGTTCGAAATGTGGAAGTTCCGCACGATGTGTGTGGATGCCGAGGAGAAGCGCGAGGAACTCGAGCACCGGAACGTGATGAGCGGCCCGGTGTTCAAGGTCGACGACGATCCGCGGATCACGAAATTCGGGAAATGGCTTCGCAAAACGAGCATTGACGAGATCCCGCAGCTTTACAACGTGCTCAAAGGCGAGATGAGCCTGGTGGGTCCGCGTCCGCTCCCGGTCTATGAGGTCGAAAAATTCGAACGATCCGCGCACCGTCGCCGGCTCAGCATGAAGCCCGGGCTCACATGCATCTGGCAGATCCGGGGGCGGAACAAGGTCACCGACTTCGGCGACTGGGTGCGCATGGACCTCGAATACATTGACAACTGGTCACTCCTGCTCGACCTCTACATCCTGCTGCAAACGATTCCGGTCGTGCTCTTCTGGAAAGGAGCAAAGTGAAAATGAAATTTCTGATTCCCGTCGCCTGCGTTGCCGCGCTTGCCGCCGCCTGGTTTTCCGGCTGGATCGTGCTCCCGGAGTCCGACAAGCGGGAGGACGAGCCGACGACGACGACGGCGACCCGCGACGCGGTCGAGGCGAAGCTCATGCTCTCGGGCGAGGTGACCCCCGCGTTTCAGGTCGAGGTCCGGCCGGAAGTCGGCGGCAAGGTCAAAAAGATCCATGTCGTGCCCGGCCAGCATCTTGCCGGCGGCGACCTTCTGGTGACGATTGACGACACCGACCTGCTCAATGAGAAGGCGAGTGCCGAGACCGAGATCGCGGGCGCCCGGATCCAGGTCGGCAAGACCCGCGGCAACTACGACCGCGCGAGCTCGCTTTTTAAGGAGAAGCTCATCAGCAGGGAGGTCTTCGCAAACCTTGAGGCTGACTTCAGGATTTCCGAAAACATGCTGGAAAAGGCCGAGCGCAAGCTCCAGACCGTAAACGACCGGCTCAGCAAGACCCGCGTCCTGGCACCGGCCGACGGCACGATCCTCGACGTCAACGTCAACGAGGGCCAGGTCGTCGTCGGCGCCGCCAGCGTGAACTCGGGCACGATCCTCCTCCTCTTCGCCGACCTCACCCGCCTGCTCATCAACGCCCATGTGAACCAGCTCGACGCCGCGCGGCTCTCGGTCGGACAGGAAATGGCGATCCGGTTTGCGGACGAGGATGCCGGGAATCTGAAAGCCCGGATCGAGTTCATCGCCCCCGTGGCCACGGTGAAAAATAACATCAAGGGGTTCGAGGTCCAGGCGCTCATCGGCGAAAATGAGGGACGGCTCAAGCCGGGGATGTCGGTGAGCATGGACGTGCCGGTCGGCCGCGCGGACCAAGTCGTCACCGTGCCGATCTCGGCGGTGTTCAAGGAGAAGGACGGCAAGGTCGTCTATGTGCGCAAGGGCGGCGAGATCGAGCGCCGGAAGGTCGCAGTCGGCCTCACCGACATGTCGCGCGCCGAAATCAAGTCCGGCCTCGACGAGGGCGAGGAGATCCTCCTCGTCGAACCGCCCGCAGCACCGCTCGAAAAATCCCACTCCGGATAACCCCGCCGTGCCGCTTGTCCAACTCGAAGGCGTCAGCAAAATCTACCGCGTCGGCGACCAGGAGATCCGCGCGCTCGATACGGTTGATCTGGTGATCGAGACGGGCGAGTTCGTCTCGATCATCGGCCCGAGCGGCAGCGGAAAATCCACGCTCATGCACCTGCTCGGCTGCCTCGACGCCCCGACCTCCGGCCGGATGCAAATCTGCGGGAACGACCTCAGCAGCGCCTCGCAAAACCGCCTCGCCGACGTGCGCAACCGCGAGATCGGATTCGTCTTTCAGGCGTTCAACCTGCTCGCGAAGCTCGACGTCGTCGGGAATATCGAGCTCCCGCTCGTGTATTCCGGCATGCGCGCGGCCGAGCGCCGGCGGCGGGCGGAAAAGGTCGCGCGGGACGTCGGGCTCGGCGACAGGATGGCAAACCGTCCGGTCCAGCTCAGCGGCGGTCAGTGCCAGCGGGTGGCGATCGGCCGCGCGCTCGTCAACGACCCGCGGATCATCTTTGCGGACGAACCGACCGGCAACCTCGACTCTGCGACCGGCGAGATGATCCTCCAGATGTTCCGCGACCTCAACGCCTCGGGAAAGACTGTCGTCCTCGTCACACACGACCCCGACATCGCCGCCGTCTCCCGCCGGGTGATCGAGATCCGGGACGGAAAAATCCGGAGGGAATACTGTCCGTGAACGTTCTGGTCGCGCTCCAGATCGGCCTGCGCGAGATCGCGGCCCACAAGTTCCGCAGCTTCCTCTCGATGCTCGGGATCGTCCTCGGCGTCGCCAGTCTGATCTCGACGATCGCGCTCACCACCGGGATCGAGCGCGGCACCCGCGCGTTCATGCAGCAGGTCGGCGGGCTCGAATACGTGAACGTCGTCAATAAGGAAATCTCGACCAAGATGTTCGAGTTTTGGAACCTCTCGCCCGGACGCACGCTCCACGATGCGCAGGTGATCGCCGCCTCGGCACCGCTGATCTCGCACATCTCGCCCGAGCTCGCGGTCGGTGCCGCGATCTCCTCGGGCTCGCATGCCGACCGCCGCCAGGTCCGGGGGATTTTTCCCGATCACTTCGTGGTGTCGCGCCACGAGCTTCTGGCCGGACGCTTTCTCACCGACCTCGATGTCGAGCGCGGGCTGCGGAGCGCGGTCGTCGGCGACGAGATCGTCCGCCTGCTCTGGCCCGAGCTCCGCCCGCCCGCCGTCGTCGGAAAAACCCTCCTGATCAACGACCGTCCGTTCGAGGTCGTCGGCGTGCTCCCGAAATACGAGCGCGACGAGGACAGGCGCCGCCGGGCGCTCGACAGCGGCAATCGCTCGATCCGCCGGTCGGGAAGACGATGGGATCCGTTCCGCCAAAAAAATGAATCCGTCCTCATCCCGTATTCGACGATGTTTTTCGATTTCCGCGCCGGGCAGTTCCCGCTCGACTCGATGGAGTCCGTGCGGCTCGATGCGCTGACCCTGCGGGTCGGCGACCTCGACCGGTTCCGTCCGGCCCTCGACCAGGTCCGCGCCGCGCTCGACCTCACCCACCGGGGGGTGGACGACTTCGACCTCGATACCCGCGAGGAATGGTTTGATCGCATGGAATCGAGCATCCGGGCGACGAAGCTCAGCGGCGGGCTGATCGCCACGATCAGCCTCGTCGTCGGCGGGATCGGGATCATGAACATCATGCTCGCCAGCATCTCCGAGCGGGTCCGCGAGATCGGGATCCGCCTCGCCGTCGGCGCGCGCGGCCGCGATATTTTTGTGCAAATCCTTGTCGAGAGCATCAGCATCGCATTCATTGGCGGGCTCCTCGGGGTCGCCGCCGCGTTCGGGCTCATCGAGATCCTCAAGCTCATCGCCCCAAGCGAAAATGTGCCGGTCATGACCACCGGCGGGATCGTCTTCAGCGTCTGCTTCGCCGTGCTCGCCGGCCTGCTCTCCGGGATCTACCCCGCCCTCCGCGCGTCCCGTCTCAACCCGATCGCCGCCCTGCGCTACGAGTAATCCCGCCCGCATCGGATGGAAAAAATCCTTCTTCTTGTCGCGGGCGGGCGGCACTGGTTAGCATCGGCACAGACATGGCAAAACAGGCATTAGGCAAGGGACTGAGCGCGTTGATCAACGCGCGGGTGGCGAATCTCGCTCCCGCGGAGGAACTCGGCGAGCGAATTCAGATGGTTGCGCTTGGGCGGGTGGTGCCGAGCCCGCTGCAGCCGCGCGCGAATTTTCCCGCCGAGCACCTTCACGAGCTGGTCGAAAGCATCCGCGAGCGGGGGATCATCCAGCCGCTGATCGTCCGGCAGGTGGACGGGAAGTTCGAGCTGATCGCGGGCGAGCGCCGGTGGCGTGCGGCGGGCGAGCTGTCGCTGCCGGAGGTGCCGGTGATCGTGCGGAAGGCGACCGACCGCGAGGTGCTCGAACTGGCCCTCATCGAAAACTTGCAGCGCGAGGGGCTGAACCCGATCGAGGAAGCCTCGGCGTATCAGCGGCTCTCGGCGGACTTCGAGCTCACGCAGGAGGACATCGCGAAGCGGGTCGGCAAGAGCCGGGCCTCGGTGGCGAACGCCATGCGCCTCCTCGACCTTGCGCCGGACGCACAGTCGCTTCTCAAATTCGACAAGATTTCTGTCGGCCATGCGAAGGTTCTTCTTTCGCTCAAGTCGCACGACGAGCAGATGCTGATCGCCGACCAGATTATCCGACGGGGAGCTTCGGTGCGGCTCGCCGAGCAGCTTGCCGCCGACCACCTCGCGTCGCTCGGGAAATCCGCACGCACGCGCGGAAAGCGCGCCCCCGCCACCCCGGATCTCGAGCCTGCCGTCCTGCGCGTCCAAAACCTTCTCACCCATCGCCTGGCCACACGGGTCGTGATCCGGCACGGCGAAAAGAAGGGCGAGATCCATATCGAATACTACGGGAGCGATGACCTCAACCGGATCCTCTCCACGATCGGGATGGTGGAGGAATAGCGTAGCCGTTCACGGGGTGTAGAAGCAGAAGTCAAAATTGCAATCAGTCATCTG
>DYRS01000317.1 GCA_020718585.1 Chthoniobacter flavus | reverse complement strand
AAAAAACATGAGCGAAAAACCGGCAAAACTTGCGGATATGGAGGCCAGAAAAGCGAAGGCCGAGGCAATGGGGGGAAAAGATGCAATCAAAAAACAGCACGAGTCGGGGAAACTGACCGCACGCGAGCGGATCGACCTGCTTTTTGATCCGGGGACCTTCCAGGAAATGGATCTGTTTGTCCGCCATCGTGGAACCCAGTTCGGCATGGCGAAGGTTGAAATACCCGCCGAAGGGGTCATCACCGGCTTCGGCAAGGTTGATGGGCGGACGGTCTTCGCCTATTCCCAGGATTTCACCGCCCGGGCCGGCAGCCTCGGAGAAATGCACGCCAAAAAGATCTGCAAGGTGATGGACGCCGCGATGAAGACAGGCGCACCGATGGTCGGCATCAACGACTCGGGCGGGGCGCGCATTCAGGAAGGGGTCGATGCCCTCTCCGGCTACGGGAACATCTTCTTCCGCAACTCAAGCGCCTCCGGCGTGATCCCGCAGATCTCGGCGATCATGGGCCCCACGGCGGGCGGCGCGGTCTATTCGCCGGCGATGACCGACTGGATATTCATGACCAAAAAGAGCTCGTACATGTTCATCACCGGCCCCGAGGTGATCAAGGAGGTGACCGGCGAGAAGATCGACTTCGAGAGCCTCGGCGGGGCGATGACCCACAACGCCAAAAGCGGCGTCGCCCATTTTGCCTGCGAAAGCGACGCGGAGGCGATTGCGGAAATCAGGAAACTCCTTGGCTATCTCCCCTCCAACAACACCGAAACATCGCCTTTTGTCGAAACGAAAGACGCGGCCGACCGGATGGACGAGGCCCTCGATACGATTGTCCCGGAAAATCCCCGCCGGATGTACGACATGAAGCATGTGATCCGCGCCATTGTCGATGACGGCGAAATGATCGAACCGCACCAGTACTTCGCGAAAAATATCGTCATCGCCTTTGCGCGGATGGGCGGACGGGCGATCGGCATCATCGCCAATCAGCCGAAATTCCTGGCCGGCTGCCTCGACGTCGATGCCTCCGACAAGGCGACCCGGTTCATCCGTTTCTGCGACGCCTTCAATATACCCCTTTTGACAATCGCCGACGTCCCCGGCTACCTGCCCGGCAGCGATCAGGAGTGGAAGGGAATCATCCGCCACGGGGCCAAGCTTCTGTGGTGCTACTCCGAGGCGACCGTCCCGAAAATCACGCTGATTACCCGGAAGGATTACGGCGGTTCGTACCTGGCCATGTGCAGCAAGGACCTCGGCGCCGATTTCGTCGTCGCCTGGCCGACTGCGGAAATTGCCGTCATGGGCGCGGAAGGTGCGGCCAACATCATCTTCCGCAAGGAGATCAACGCGGCCGAAGACCCCGTGGCGAAAAAGG
>DYRS01000316.1 GCA_020718585.1 Chthoniobacter flavus | reverse complement strand
CCGACATGTTCTGGGGCGACCGCTACGGCCAGGTGCGCGACCCGTTCGGCCACCAGTGGTCGATCGCGACGCATATCCGCGACATGTCGCCCGAAGAAATTCAGGCAGCGTCGAAAACCGGCTGCGTAGGCGCCTGACGATGGGGGAATCAGCCATGACATACACAGGAAGCTGTCACTGCGGCCACGTCCGCTTCGAGGTCGAAGGCACACTCGATGGGGCGATGGCGTGCAACTGTTCGATATGCCGTCGGAAAGGGTCGCTGCTGTGGTTTGTTCCGCGCGACCGCCTGCGCCTGCTCACACCCGAGGAAAACTGCGCGACCTACACGTTCGGCCCACACACGATCAAGCACCGCTTCTGCCCGAAATGCGGCATCCATCCGTATGGCGAAGCCACAGATCCGGCCGGAACCCGAATGGCTGCCATCAATATTCGATGCCTCGATCAAGTCGATCTGGAAAGCGTTCCCGTTAAACATTTCGATGGCCGGGCAATTTAATGACAATGCGCGCGTACCGTCGTGGGCGAAATTGCAGTCGTTACCCCCCAGGAGGCTTGCGATGAAGATCGAAGAAGTGTTCGCCTATCTGTGCGTATCCGACGCCGCTGCCGCCATCGATTTCTACCGGCGCGCCTTCGGCGTCAGCGAAAAATTCCGCCTGGTCGAACCCGGCGGACGCATCGGCCACGCCGAACTCGCCTTCGGCGCCGCGACCATCATGCTCAGCGACGAGTTTCCCGAATGCGGCATCCGTTCGCCGACGGCCATCGGCGCCACGCCGGTGACGATCCACCTGCACGTGGACGACGCCGACGCCATGATCGCCAGCGCGCTGGCCGCGGGCGCAACGCTCGAACGCGCGGCCGAGGATCAGTTCTACGGCGAACGTTCCGGCGCCGTGATCGACCCTTTCGGCCACCGCTGGCTGATCGGCCACGCCATCGAGGCGGTCGAGCCGGACGAGATGCAGCGCCGCTACGACGCGGCGATGAAGGGCAAGGCAGACTGAAAGAGCGGTCGCGCGATTTTTTCGAACCGCTGTCGATTCGGCTCGACCTGGTTCGTCGTACTCATGCGGCACCCCACGGTCGCCGCATTTCTCAACCCGAAACGAAAGGAATCATCATGCAAACCAACCCCGTCATCTGGTTCGAAATCTACGTGCAGGACATGGCGCGCGCGAAGGCGTTTTACCAAACCCTGCTCCAGCGCACGCTGGAAAAGCTCAACACGCCCGACACGCTGGAAGGCGGCGTTGAAATGTGGGCCTTCCCCATGGACTCGGCGGCCACGGGTGCGTCCGGGGCGTTGGCGAAAATGGAGGGGTGCGGCTCGGGCGGCGGCGGCACGCTGGTGTATTTTTCCTGCGAGGATTGC
>DYRS01000118.1 GCA_020718585.1 Chthoniobacter flavus | reverse complement strand
GGGACTGAGGAGGCTGGGACTGAGGAGGCTGGGACTGAGGAGGCTGGGACTGAGGAGGTTGCGGCCGGGGGCTCCTCTGAAGTCGAAGGACGATGAGCGAGCTTGGCGAGCTTCGGCGGAGGATCGATGCGATTGACACCTCGCTTCTGAAACTGCTGAACGAGCGCACGGCGATCGCTTGCGAGATCGGCGCGATCAAGATCCGGGAGGGGCTTCCGATTTTTTCGCCCGGGCGTGAAAGCCGATTGCTTCGCGGGCTGTTTGAGCGCAGCGAGGGACCGCTGCGGCCAGAGGCGATCCGCGCGATTTACCGCGAGATCATGTCCGCTGCGCTTTCGGTCGAAAAAGACGCGGTCATCGCGAGCGTCGGGCCGGTCGGCAGCCCGTCGCACCGCGCGGCTCTTGAAAAATTCGGATCGAGCATCCGCCATGCGGTTTTCCCGGAAATTGCGGACGTCTTCGCCGAGGTCGTGGCGTTGCGCGCCGACTGCGGGGTTGTGCCGCTTGAGGACGAGACAGGCAGGGTCGAGTGCCGGACGCTGGATGTGCTGGAGGCGACCGGGCTCACGATTTGCGCGGAGATCCCCGCTGCCGCAGCAACCCTTTCCGTCGGACGCCAGATCATCATCGGGTGCCATGCGAACCCGCCGTCCGGCTGCGACCGCACGCTGCTCGCGCTGCGCGCCGGTGAAGATCCGGCCGTGATCGAGGGCCTTCCAGGTTTTCCGATCCGCCGCCTGGCAAGCCATCCGGCAGGGACGAACGGCGTGTTGCTTTTTGTCGAGTGCGACGGCCACGTCGGTGATCTTGAGGCGGCAGGAGCCCTCGCCAAGCTGGCATTGACCTGCAGCGCGGTCAAATTGCTGGGCAGCTACCCGAAACCAGACGCGACCTAGTGCTGTTTCACGTGGTTTGTCGGATACTCCGGCCAGCCGGGAAAATCCACAGCGTGCCATGGGAGATGCGCCACTGCGGGTTTTTTCGGGATTGATTCCAGGGGGAAATTCCCGCGAAGTGTGCGCATGGATTGCGACGACGGCACCGGGGAGAAGAATTTCGAGTCCGGAGAATTTCCGTCTGGATTGCGTCCGGCGCTTGCATTGGTCGCAAGCGCGGCGGTGGTCGGTGCGGTGACTGGACTTCTTGGGACGGTATTTCTGATCGCTCTCAAGGCGGGCGACCGGCTGCGCGGCGAGCTTTGTGCGGAGCTTGAGCGGTGGCCTAGCGGATGGCTCGCGCTCGCGTGCGTTGTCGCGGCGGCAGCAGCGGCAGCGGCATGGATGGTCGGAAAATTTGCTCCGAACGCGAAGGGAAGCGGGATTCCCGATGTCGAGAACGTGCTGCGCGGGGCGGTGCGTCCGCACCATGCCCGCGTCCTTCCCGTGAAATTTCTCGGCGGCTGGCTCGCGCTGTCGTCCGGCCTCCTGCTCGGTCGCGAGGGGCCGACCGTGCAGATGGGTGCGGTGGTTGGAGAGAAGATCGGGAGGCGGGTGCCCGGACAGCCGGGAGCGTGGAAGCCGCTGATGGCGGCCGGCGCGGGTGCGGGGCTTGCGACCGCCTTCAACGCACCGGTCGGCGGGACGATCTTTATCCTTGAGGAGGTGTTCCGAAAAGTCTCCCCGCTGACCTTCACGCTCGCAGCGACGGCGACCACGGCAGCGGTATTCATCCAGCGCGCGATCTTCCACATGCCGCAGGATTACGCGGTGTCGGCGGTGCCGGAGCCGCCCGCCGGGTCGGTCTGGGCGTTTCTCGTCTTCGGCGCGCTGGCGGGATTTGTGGGCGTCGCCTACAACCGGCTCCTGCTGACGACGCTCGCGGTTTCCAAAAAAATCCGCGCGGTTCCGACACCCGCGAAGGCGGCACTGATCGGGTTCGCGGTCGGCGCGGTCGGGTGGTTCGCCCCAGGCATGGTCGGCGGCGGCGACGACCTCACGCAGACGATCCTGGCAACCCGCCCGACGGCGGTCTTTTTCCTATCCATTGGGCTGGCACGATTTTTTCTCGGCCCGCTCTCGTATGCGGCGGGAACTCCGGGCGGGCTGTTTGCGCCGGTTGTCGCTCTGGGCGCGCTGCTTGGCGCGGCCTCGGGCACTGCGTTGCACGCGCTGATGCCCGGTGCGGTTCCGTGTCCGCTTGCGTTTGCCGTCGTCGGCATGGCCGCATTTTTTACCGCGACCGTGCGCGCGCCGATCACCGGCCTCGTGATCTGCCTTGAGATGACCGGATGCTACTCGCTCTTCTTTCCCATGCTCGCGGCCTGCCTCGGGGCGTATCTCATCCCCACACTGCTCAAGGACAGGCCGATCTACGACGCGCTCGGGCAGGACCCCGGCGGGGATGACCGGGTGCCGTCGCGCTGAAAAAATCAGGCCTTCGCCGCCTTGACGAGTGCCTTGGCGAGACGGCTTTTTTTCCTGTCGGCGACATTGCGGTGGATCATCCCGCGCTTTGCGGCCTTGTCCAGATCGGAGGTGAGCTTCACGAGTTCCACCTTGGCGACATCCGGCTTCCCGTCGGCGATCGCCTTCCGGAATTTCTTCTGTTCGGTCTTGAGCCCGGTGATGACTCCGGCGTTGAGTTCACGTTTGCGCGCGCTTTGGCGGGCGCTCTTTGCTGCGGATTTTGTGTTGGCCATAAAAGTGTTGTCGGGTTGCTGGTGCCAGAGGGGAGAATCGAACTCCCGACCAAGGGCTTATGAGTCCCCTGCTCTACCGCTGAGCTACCCTGGCGAAAAATTCAGTGTTCTGCGAGTTGAAATGTGTCGGCGCACGCCGATTTCCGGCGGTTGCTTTTTTCGGGGGGAGCGAATGGCAAACCGGACGGAACCCCCAAAGAAAACAAGGCACGCACTCTATCGAAGTCGCCGGTCGGCGCAACCGAAAATTTGTCGCCGAAAATTTTACGACGCATTTCCGAAGCGATTTGTCCGGGCTAGCGGGCGCGCATGTGGGGGAAGAAGATCACGTCGCGGATGCTTTCGGCACCGGCGAGCATCATGACGAGGCGGTCGATTCCGATGCCGATTCCACCGGCCGGGGGCATCCCGTATTCGAGTGCCTGGAGGAATTCCCCGTCGAGCTTCTGGGTTTCTCCGCCGCTCTGGTGTTCGAGCCGGGCGCGCTGGATGTCCGGGTCGTTGAGCTCCGAGTAGCCGGGGGAAATTTCCTGGCCGTTGATGATGAGCTCATAGACATCGACGACCGAGGGATCGTCCGGATTTTGCTTTGCGAGCGGAACGAGTTCCTTCGGGCAGTGCGTGACGAAGAGCGGGTCCATCGTCTTTTCCTCGACCAGCTTCTCGAAGACGTGCTGGGTCACCTCGAAGTCCTCCGCGCAGTGGGAGATGTCGAGACCGTTCGCGGCGCACCACTCGCGGCGGGCCTCCGGGCCGAGCTCATACCAGTCGGCCTTCACGCTGCGGATGAGGTCGGAATAGCGGGCGCGACGCCACGGCGGGGAGAGATCGATTTTTTTGGTGACCGCGCCATCCTCTCCAAAGTGCTCGATGACATGTCCGCCGCAGACGGTCATTGCGAGGTGGCAGACCATCTCCTCGACGAGCGAGGCCATCTGCTCGAAGTCCGCGAACGCCCAGTAGGCTTCGAGCATCGTGAACTCCGGGTTGTGCCGGCGCGAGATCCCCTCGTTGCGGAAATTCCGGTTCAGCTCGAAAATTTTCGTGAACCCGCCGACGAGGAGCCGCTTGAGGTAGAGCTCCGGGGCGATGCGCAGGAAGAGGTCCGTCCCGAGCGCGTTGTGGTGGGTCTGAAATGGCTGGGCGGCGGCACCGCCCGGGATGCGCTGCATCATCGGGGTCTCGACTTCGATGAACCCCCTGTCATCGAGAAACCGCCGGATCCCGGCCACGATCGCAATGCGCTTGCGAAAAATCTCGCGCGATGCGGGGTTCGAGATCAGGTCGAGATACCGCTGGCGGTATTTGATCTCGGTATCCTGGACCCCGTGCCACTTGTCAGGAAGCGGGCGCAGCGACTTCGAGAGCACGGTGAACGACGACGCGCGGACGCTCGGCTCACCGGCTTTCGTGGTGAACGTGTCGCCCTCGACGCCGATCCAGTCGCCGATGTCGAGGTGCTCGAAAATCGCTGCGGCCTCCGGCCCGACCTCCTTCGCCTGGAGATAAATCTGCACCTTCCCGGTGCTGTCCGAGAGGTCGAGAAAATGGCTTTTCCCCATGTTCCGGTGGGCGGTGATGCGCCCGGCCGTGCGGACGCGCACTCCCTCGACGAAAGCGGCGGGGATATCGCCCGGCGACGATGTGATCTCGAACCGTGCGCCAAATGGCGCGACCCCGGCCGCCCGCAATGCCTCCAGCTTTTGCCGGCGCACCGCCAGCAGCTCGGTTGTTTCTTCCATAAAAATTGTGCCGGGCGTCAGACCTGCGAGGCCATCCTCATGATCAGCGTGACGGCCGCCGCGCACGCAAGGATCCCGATGGCGGCGGCCGCGTAGAGCGCGACCGCCACAGGATCTTTTTTGCGAATGTTTTTCGGGATGGGGGATGCGCTGACGAATTCCGGCGGGCGCGCGCTCACATGGGCGAGCTGTGCAGCGGAGGTAGTAAACTCGGGCATCGGCTGGTCGGGCTCTGCCTCCTCGCCGTGAAAAACCCCCTCCACCATGCCGAATCGAATTTCATCACCGTGCCGGAGCACCGCGTCGGTGACGAACTCGCCGTTGACCAGCGTCCCGTTCGTCGAGCCGCTGTCGTGGAGGTGGAAGACGCCGCCTTCAAGGACGATTTCCGCATGGCAGCTCGAGACCGAGCCGTCGTCAATTTGCAGGATGTTGTCCGCAACCCGGCCGACGGTTGTTTTTTCGTCGGTCAGGTCATGGGAGATCTGGGAGCCGTCGGGGAGAAAAATCTGCAGCTTGGCCATAGTGCCTGCTTATACCCCAGCCGCCTTGGCGTCGGCAACTTCTTTGGCGAATTCCCTGAAAAACTCTTCGGCGTCGTGCGGGCCGGGGCTGGCCTCCGGATGGTATTGCACGCTGAACGCGCGGAGCGATTTGTGGCGGAGCCCGGCGACCGTGCCGTCGTTGAGGTTGATGTGGGTGACCTCGACATCCGGGGGGAGCGACGCGGGATCGACCGCGTAGCCGTGGTTCTGCGATGTGATCGCAACCTTGCCGCCGCGAAGATCCTTGACCGGATGGTTCGCCCCGCGGTGACCGAACTTCAGCTTGAACGTCTTCCCTCCAAGTGCCAGCGCCAGAATCTGGTGCCCGAGGCAAATCCCGAAAATTGGCTTTTTCCCGATGAGCCGGCGCACCGTCTCACGCGCGCCGCCGAGCGCCTGCGGGTCGCCGGGGCCGTTCGACAGGAACACCCCGTCCGCACCGAGCGCGAGAACGTCGTCCGCCGTCGCCGTCGCCGGTAGCACGGTCACGTCAAACCCGCAGCGCCGGAGCGAGCGGAGGATGTTTTTTTTCATTCCAAAATCCAGTGCTGCGAGACGGTGGACCGCTGGCGGAAGCGGCTCAAAGACATTGCCCAATTCGTCCGGCTCCTCCGGCTCTGAGGAGCCTCTGCGCAGGATCCACCGGCGGCTGGCCGTCTGCTCCGCATCCCATTGGCAGGCTGCGTCCACCGTGACTTCCCGGACAAAATCGACGCCCTCGTAGGGGACCTCGCAGGCGCGACGCACCGCCTCCGCCTCGTCGGCGATCTCGGTCGAGATGCACGCGCGCATCGCGCCGCGCGTGCGGAGGTGGCGGGTCAGCGCCCGGGTGTCGATCCCCTGGATCCCCGGTATTCCGTGCCGCGCAAGGTAGTCGTGCAGCGATCCCTCGCACCGCCAGTTGCTCGTCACCGGGCTGAGGTTCTCAATCACGAACCCTCTCACCTGCGGACGGTCGCTCTCGACGTCGAGCCCGTTCACCCCGTAGTTCCCGATCTCGGGATACGTCATCGCCACGATCTGCCCGCGATACGACGGGTCGGTCAAAATTTCCTGATACCCGGTCATCGAGGTGTTGAAGCAGATTTCCCCGGCGGCCGTCCCGACCGCGCCGAAGCTTTCCCCGCGGAACACCCGCCCGTCTTCCAATGTCAACAATGCAGTGATCACACCCACTCCACTACCACCGCACGCCCGCACAGGGAAGAAAATCCCGACAGGTCGCAACCCCGAGGGGGCGCATCTGGCCGCCCGGATGACCCCGCAAAAGGGGTTCTACGAAAAGGCTCCCCAATCGCTTGTCATCGGGCATTTCATCGGACTCATGGACGACGTCCACCTCGAAACTCGCTGATTTTCTCGGATGGCTGCGCACTTTTGATGGACTCAAAATCCGTAGTCCACCCTGCCACCGGCGAGGCGGCGGGCAAGGTGTCCGGTTGATTGGCTGCAAGCGACGCCGACACGGAATGTCGGCGTCGCAGCAGCGATTCGTTCAGCCGACGTTGCGGCCAACGCAGTTCAGATCTTCGAACGAGGTGACAAGACGCTTCGTGAACGCCGCCTCGCCGGAACCGAGCCATGTGCGCGGATCGTAGTATTTTTTGTTCGGCGAATCCGGGCCGCTCGGGTTGCCGATCTGGCCCTGAAGGAAGTCGTGGTTCTTCGCCTCGTAGGCGCGCACTCCGTCCCAGAACGCCCACTGGAGGTCGGTGTCGAGGTTCATCTTGAC
>DYRS01000117.1 GCA_020718585.1 Chthoniobacter flavus | reverse complement strand
GATCGTTGGGCGCATCGTCTATGCTGGCAGCAAACTCTCGCTCTCCAACGCGGCCTGCTGTGCCCGGCGGCGGCGGAGATCAGCCCGCCGAACGTCGCAATGTCGGGGACGGAAGAAAATGCGTCGAGCGACGCGCGCGCGGCGACCACGCTGATCATCTCGTCCACAAACCCGTCGAAGCCGACGACCACCGGAGCCGGTTCCGCCGGAAGAGATTCCAGGGAGCGAAGGGCGGAGGAAGTTTTCATCTGTCACCTATAGCTCATCTTGTTGGTTGTGAGTTGCAGGTCCTGCTGGAGCGGGCGTTGCGGGCGCATGCCCGACTTTTGCAGGACGTTGTGGTAAACCTTCACGGCCTCGACCGGAGCGACCTCGCCATCGACCACCCGGCGCAGCATTTCGATGAAGGCGAGCGGGTGTTCGGAGAGGTTGATTTTGCGACCGAAGAGCGCCACGCGCGCTCCGTGCTTCTGTGCGTCATGGATGAGCTGGAACGCATCCAAGGTGGTTCCTGAGCTTCCGCCAAGAATGCCCACGATCAATTTCGGATCGTAGGCCACCAGCTCCTCAAGCGGTCCCGGGCCGTTGTAGGGGATCTTGAGAAAGACCGGCCGACCGACCGAAGTGACCCCGGCGAGCGTGCGGATGATGTGGTCGTTGAGAAACCCGGCGACCTTCCTGTCTGGGATCCCCGGGTTTACGTTCGGATTGAAGACCTCGAGAAAATACCGGAACCGCTTGCGCTCGGCCTCGATCCGGAACTCATGAAAGTCGGTCAGCGCCTTGTAATCCCAGTCGATGTTGTTCGTGAAGGTGATCGAGTAGAGCCCGAGGTCCGCACCCGTGAACGGCTGCGTGCAATCCTCGGTGATCTTCCCGTATTTGATGTGGCAGATATTTGCGGTCCTGAACGAGCGCGAGGGATGGTCGGTCGGGTATTTTCCCCCGCGGACCGCCCACACATCCGAGGTGTCGTTCGCCCGTGCCGCCGGGGTGATCGCCGAGTGCTCAAACAGCTTTTCCTGCATGGCGAGCCGCTCGAGGTTCGAGGCCGAGAGGAGCATGATATCCACGATGTCCTGCGCGATGACCGCGCGCACCTGGGCAAGATACTGATCGAGGGTTTTCCAGCATCCCTCGGATTCATTGTATCCGTGCCTGCACGAGCCGGTCTGCGGGCCGGGAGCGGTGACCCCGAACGCCATGTCGGCATCCTTGGCATCCGCAATGATGAAGTCCTTGGGCGAAGTGGATCCGGCAAGGAGATTTGCAATTTTATGGTCGAGTCGTTTCATAGATTTGAATGTGCGTGCTGACATTGTACTTCCGCCCACTCCTGCTGGCGATGAAAAGACAGCACGGCATGAGGCGAAGTCGAAGAAAGGACCGGCGGTTCTGCGGCGGACGAGTAATCGTAGCGGCTGAACGAAGCCCTCAGTGTCCTGCCTTCCAACGTGGTTTCTGGCGGCAGGAATGTCGCCACTGGCACCGAGGCGCAGATGCACCAAATGTCGCCTTCGGTCCACTGCGAAAAGTCGAATATTGGCTGATCGACAAGAAATGAACTCAGGGTGGCCTCCTTCCTCCCGACCTTTTGATATAACTCGCCGTCGGGCCACAAAAGTTGCAGGCGTTTTCCGTTCGGCGCGATATGGAATTCGACGTAGCCATGGCCCGACGCATCGCCCAAGAAAATCTCGAAGGCATCGCCGTAGGTGCACAGGATCTGGTTGTCCTCCGTAGATGAGGTGTAAAGCAGGTCGTCGGTGAGTTGGCCAAAAATGAGGAAGTTATCCCCGGACCACCCGATCTGCACGAAGGCAGACCGGAATTTCTCCTCGGCCTGCTCCCGCCATGCCTGCTGCATTTGAAGGGCTGGCGCACCGGCAAAAGCGGCGCGGACCGCATCGCGATCTCCGATGTCAAAGTCGGCGAGAATTGGACAGATAATTTTCAATGCATCTCCACCGCGACGGTTCCAATTCCGGAGCGCAGATAGTGAAAGTGGACGTTCGGGTGATCGGCGAGGAGCGACATCGGGACGCTGGAATCCGGGATCCGCTTTGAGATCATCAGCGCGCTGAGGCGCATTCCGAACGGGTTGTCGTGGTGGCCGGGGTGCCAGATCGAAACCTTTTCGGCCTTCCACGTTTCGCGCGGGCCGACGAGTGTCGTGTAGTCCCCACCAGGCGGGAGCGAGTTTGCTGATTGGTCTTGGCATAGGTTGCGGGGTTTAAGAATAAAGAATTGAGTATTAATTAAGCAAGTCGGCTATCGGATCGAAATCCTCCGGTCCGAATCCGAGCTGCGAGTGGCGGTGCCAGCCTTCGGCGAATTCGTATTTTCCACTCATGAGTCCGACCTTGCGGCTCATCTTTTCCATGTCGTCGAGGTATGCGTCCATCCCCTGCGTGACGTCGAGCCATTCCTTTTGCGAGGTATGGCAGGCGAGCATTGTACGCTTGCGGACGAGCATCAGAGGGCAAAAATCGCATCCATCGCCCGCGCGGTCGTGTGGATGAGGACCTCCGGGCAGTGCTTGTAGAACGGCACGGGCGGGATCATCTCGGCGGCGATCCAGCCGTCGTAGCCGACCTTACGCAGCGCGGCCATGACGGCCGGCCAGTCGACATCGCCGGAGAGCATGTCGCAAAACCCATCAACGCTCCCCACATTACGACGGTAATCCTTGAAGTGGACGCGCTTGATCCGCGAGCCGAGGATTTCGATCCAGTGCTCGGGATAGGCAATGGCCAGCGTGTTGGCCACGTTGAAATAGACGCCGACATTTTTGCTGTGGAACTGGTCCACGAACGATTTCATTTCGAGCGGGCTGAGCAGGAATTTGTTCCAGACGTTTTCCACCGCGATCGTGACGCCGGCTTTCTCGGCGGCGGGAAGCGCGGCTTCCGCCAGGGTTCAATCAGAGATTGGAGCAGTGAGCTCATCGAAAAGTATCGAACCTTTGGACCTTCGGCTACTCGTGCGTGTTGCAGGCACTCACGGGTTCCACCAGGGACATTGGATCATATATTTCGGCTTGCCCAGCGCCGGTTGCTGCATGACTTCATGCCATCAGAGATGCGCCCTGCAAATACGGAAGACGCAATTTTGGCATGCATCAGGTTTGGCACCGTAGTAGCAATCGCGTGGATGTCGTCCTATCCATCAGCCAACACGCATCGGCCGTGTTTTTCCGTCCTGACGGGAAGGAATCCTTTCGCGAGGTCGCCTACTCCGGGCTCAGCAGCTACCAGAGCCTCCGTGACAACTACATCGGCTTTCGGGTGGCGCGCCGCGCCGACACTCCCCCGGGCCTGCCGCCTCTTTCAGAATTGCCCCCATCCGATTGATCTGCTCCTCATGAAATCGCCATCGCCGGAGCTTGAAAAACCCGCTGTCGCGCGGCAATCTCCCAACCGATGAATGCGCCTGTTTTTCTGATGTCCGCAGTCTTCTTGTTCGTATCTCTGCGCGCGCGCGCGCAGCAGGATCCTCCATCCGATCACGATGTCCCCGCACAGAATTCCGAGTTCTTGCTGAGCGAGATCGAGGCGATGGAGGGGAAGCAGAAAACCGCGAAGGCGCAGGAGAAAAAGGAGCTTCTCGGACTCGTGCAGGGCGCGACTGTCAGCGGGGTCGCGGCGGGCAACCTTTACGAGCGGGCGGTCGAGGAGGTCGAGTTCGCAGGAAAAAAGGACAAGGCCTCGGCGTTTGTTGACTGGAAGAAGACGAAAGCCGACATGATGCGCTCGAAAGAGATGCAGACCGCGCTCCTGCTTCACCTGAAATACCTTTCGCTCGTGCTCCAGCGCAAGGGGATGGAAAACCCGGAGGCGATGACGCCTGCGCTGCTGGCATACGTTGGCGAGCTGGTTGCCGCCGACAAGGATTTCGCGGAGCAGAAACAGAAGCCGGACGAGCAGAAAAAACTCCTTGAGCAACCGCTCGGCCAGTCGGTCTTCGCGCAGTGGCTGAAGCTCGGCCAGTGGCTCCCCGAGGACAAGGTCTGGGAGCAGAAGCCCGGCGATGTGGCCGGCATTCTGGAAAAGAATTTGCGTCCGCTCTTCCGGGAAAAAAAGGATCCTCAGATCCTGCGCACATGGGACATCCAGCTCAAGCTCGAGGCCGAGCGGATCACGCTCGGACGCATGGACCACCAGATTGATAAATTTAATTCGACGACCCGTCCGACGATGATGTTCAAGCGCGCGCAGGACATGGTGGCGATCGGCCAGCCGAACCGCGGGCTTGTCGAGATGGTCGCCGTGATCCGCGCGAACCCGTCGCATCCCGACTTCGCAAGCTGGCTGGCAACGGTGCGCGGGCTGCTCAAGCCGGCCCCGCAGAATACATCTCCGCAATAAGCCCGGCGTAGTGCTCCGCGATGACGTGGCGCTTGAGCTTGAACGTGTTGGTGAGCTCGTCACCGACCTCGAACGGACGGGGCACAAACCTCCAGTCGGTGATCCGCTCGAACGCCTTAAACCCGGCGTCGGACCCGATCAGTCTCCGGATCTCCGCGTCCATCATACGGTGCGCGTCCTCTCTCGCGACAAGGTCCCCCACCCCGCCGGCACTGATCCCCGCGGCCCGGAACCCCTCGGACGCCGGCACGATCAGCGCGCCGAGAGATTTTTGATCCTGCCCGACGACCATGCACTGCTCGATGAGCGGCGAGCCGGTGAGCCTGGCCTCGATCGGGACCGGCTCGACATTCTCGCCGCTGAGCAGGACGATCGTGTCCTTCGAGCGCCCGAGGATTTTCAGACAGTTGTTGAACGTGATCATCCCGATGTCGCCTGTGTTCAACCATCCATCCCGCAGCACCCGCGCCGTGCCCTCGGGATCCTTGTGGTAGCCGTCCATGACCTGCGGCCCGCGGACGTGGATCTCGCCGCGACGCCCGCGCCCGCGCCCACGCCGCCACGCACACGGGTAGAGGATGTCCCCGGTATGCAGGTCAACGATCCGGACCTCGGTGCCCGGATACGGGTTGCCGACCGTTCCGATGACGAGGTTTTTCCATGTGCGCACCGCGAGCACCGGCGCCGTCTCGGTGAGCCCGTAGCCCTCCAGCACGGGGATTCCAATAAAATTGAAAAACTCGTCCACATGCGGCTGGAGTGCGCCGCCGCCGGAGATCGTGCCGCGGAATTCCCCGCCGACGATCGCGCGGAGCTTGGCGAGGACGAGCCGGTCGAGCAGGCGGTTCGGGACGACCGAGAGCGTCCATGCGAGGGCGTGGCCGACTGCCGCCCGCAGGCTTTCGGCCGGCCCGCGCCCGTGCGTGTCGAGCTGCTGGCCGAGAAAAAACCTCTCCGCCCGGTGGACGTTCCGCGCGCAGGCGTAGGCCGCATGGAAGAGTGCCCGGCGCGGGGCGGGCGCGGAGCGGACGCTCGCCAGGATCTTCTGGTAAATGCTTTCCCAAAGCCGGGGGGCGGACGCCATGAGCGTCGGGCGCACGACTTTGAGATCCTCGGAAATCGCGCGGAGGCTGGTGTAGTGCGTGCAGGCACCCATCGCGATCGAAACCATCTCAAAGATCCGCTCGTAGCTGTGCCAGATCGGCAGGATCGAAAGCATCCGGTCGCCGGGCTCGATGTCGAACGGCAGGTGCTCGATCTGCGAGCACATGTTCGCGTGCGTGAGCCGCACGCCTTTCGGGGTGCCGGTCGTGCCGGATGTGTAGATGATCGTGAAGAGGTCGTTCGGGCGAACCGCCGCCGCCCGCTTGAGCGCCGTGTGGTCGCCCTCCGCCCGCCGGCGCGCGCCCTCGGCGATCAGATCCTCCAGCCGCAATACTCCTCGCGGAGGCTCGCCACCTGACGACATCAATATCGTTTTTTCTACCCGCCGAAGCCGTCCGTGGCAGCGCCGGAGCTTGTCGAGCGTCGTCAGGTTCTCGACAAAAACGACTCGGGCGTCCGAGTGATTCAGGATGTAAACCAGCTCGTCGTCGGTGATGTCGGTCCCGCGCGGGACATCCGCCGCCCCGGCCAGCAGAACCCCGTAGTCGCAGACGATCCACTCGAGTCGGTTGTCCGATATGATGCCGACATGGTCGCGGGCCTGCACGCCCGCCGCCGCGAGCGCGGTTGCCAGATCAAGCCCAATCTCGTAGAGATCGCGGAAGCTGGTCGGCACAAACCTCCCCGAGGCGTCCTTCCGCGCGAATGCCGGAAGGTGTCCAAACCTCTGGGCCGCGCCAGCGTAGATATCGGTAAGCGTGGGGGCGATGACTCGGGATTCTGGCATGGGAACGGCCAGAAGAAAACCGTCTTTCCCCCGCTTGCGCAACCGGATTTCTTTGCTAACTTCTGGTCCTTATGAAATCCATCCTGACTCTTCTCTCTGTCGTCTGTGTCGCGTCACTCGGGCTCACCGGCTGCGCCGCAAGCGCCAAGCAGTGCCCGGAAAAATGCCCGCCGAATTGCGCGCCGACCAAGACCTGCCCGATGACAAAGAAACCCTGCGCCAGCCCGAACGCGTGCTGCGCAAAGACCCCGGCCAATTGCCCGGTGAAAAAGTCCTCGGCCTCCTGCTCGCAGTAGCGAAACTCGCCCAGACAAGCTGAAGCTATCAGGCCTCTGCCTGATGGCTTCAGACCGGCGGGAGGGGAAAATATTTTGTAGCCGTTCACGGGGTGTAGAAGCAGAAGTCAAAATTGCAATCA
>DYRS01000116.1 GCA_020718585.1 Chthoniobacter flavus | reverse complement strand
CTTCTTGGGATGGCGGGCAAGACATCCGCGCTCCCGGTCACTTGCACTTTTTCGGACATGCGCTTTCACCATACGGTAGGAATAATATCGACTCGAAATCGAGCGCGGGGTTAAACCTGCGTCGGAATGGAATCCCACCGGTTCCGATTTTACGTTTTGCCCGTCTTCAAAAAGCCATGTTTTTTCTCACCCCGCGCTACATAAAAAACGCGAAGCACTACGCGCACGGCGCGCAAAAATTTCTCGATTATAAGCGGGACGTGCTGAAGCCGGAAGATCTGGCAAATGTCGGGGGAAAAATCGCGGCACTGAAGGCGGCGATGAAGCTGCGGAGCCGTGTGGCGGTGGACGAGGCGATTGCCGGGCTGGATGCGCTGATCGGCAGGATCTCGCCTTCCGCGAAAGATGCCGGCTGGCGGGAAAACGTGGAGGTATTTTTGGTGGCGATCGTGATTGCGGCGGGGATCAAGGCGTATCTCCTGCAGCCGTTCCGGATCCCGACCGGCTCGATGCAGCCGACGCTGTTCGGGGTCGTCGGGTATCCGACCGCAACCCCGCCCCCGAACATCATTGTCCGGGCGTTCCAGTTCGTGTGGCTCGGACGGCATTATTTCGATCTCCAGGCACGGGAGGCGGATGTTGTCACCGGGCTCGCCGAGCATACGTATGCGAATTTCTTTACCTTCACCGACATCATTTGCCGCAAGCGGACCTACACGCTCTTCGTGCCGCGCGATCCCCTCGCTAGGTATTTCAATGTCCGCCCGGGCCGGGAATACCGCGCGGGCGAGACGATCGCACGCGGGCACATGGATACCGGGGATCAGGTTTTTGTGGACAAGGTGAGCTACAATTTTGTGAAGCCGGCCGCCGGGAACGTGTTTGTTTTCAAGACGACCGGGATTCGAAAGATCGAGGACGGGCTGGATCCGGCGCTCGGGTCCCAGCATTACATCAAGCGCTTGGCAGGCATGCCCGGGCAGACACTGCGGATTGACCCGCCGAGGCTGTTCGTCAACGGCTCGGTCCCCGACAAGTTTCCGTTCCTGCGGGTGATGAGACTGAAGGATGGCTACGGCGGGTATTCGAACGGACCGGCGGGCGGCGGCGCATTTTCGTTTTTGGGGACGCCCGAAGCGACCTACACGGTCCCGCCGCACGCCTACTTCGCGCTTGGAGACAATAGCTACCATTCGCGCGACAGCCGGGACTGGGGGAACGTGCCCGAACGGAACGTCGCAGGCCGCGGCCTCTTCGTTTACTGGCCGTTCTCGAGCCGATGGGGCCTGATCCGCTGAGGCGACGGATCCGAAACCCGTGGAAAATGGCGCATCTGCGAAATGTGCAATTTAGGCACTGTTCATAAATAACATTTACAGTCTGGCTTGATCTTTTTGCCGGTGGCTGCGTTGCTCGCTTCTTACAGCCTGCAACGAGGCTGCTCGGTGCTCGCGCCTTGCCACCGACAAAAATCTGCCGCGCCATTTTCTGTAAACTTTATTTCTAAACAGCGTCTTACCGGGAGCACTGACGTCCCGCCCGCTTTCCGAAGAAGCGAGTGGGCGGCGGCGCACCTTGCGGGCGATCCCTCTTTTTTCCAGAAGCTTGAGCATGCGCAGATCCCGGAGTTTCTGTGGATCGGATCCTTGCCACCCCGGGTCGGGTTCGTTGACTGAGCGTCTATTCGCCGAGGCGTTTGCCGGGGACGAGGTAGTTCACCGCGTAGTCGCGGACCGCGTCCTCGAGCGGGGTCGTCGGCGTGACATACCCGGTGTCGCGAACCTTCGAGATGTTCGCGCACGTGTGGTATTGGTATTGCTCGCGGATGGATTCCGGCATGTCAATGAACTCGATTTCCGGCGGGAGCCCGAGCGCGGAGAAGAGCGCGTTCGCGAGGTCCACCCATGTGCGGGCGGTCCCGGAGCCAACATTGAAAAGCCCTCCCGCCTTCTCGTTCTCGGCAAGGTGGAGGGTCATGTCAACGGCGTCCTTCACATAGACAAAATCCCGCATCTGGCATCCGTCGGCATACTCCGGCCGATGGCTCTTGAAGAGCCGGATGCGGCCGGTCGAGCGGATCTGCTCGTAGGCCTTGCAGACGAGGCTGCGCATGTCGCCCTTGTGGTATTCGTTTGGCCCGAAAACGTTGAAATACTTGATTCCGACGATATCCGGCAGGATCTCCTCCCGCCATGCAAACAGGTCGAAGAGCTGCTTCGAGTAGCCGTAGAGGTTGAGCGGACGGAACGCGCGGAGGTTCTCCGTGCGGTCGTCCATCCCAGCGGCCCCATCGCCGTAGGTCGCCGCCGACGAGGCATAGACGAACCTTGCGCCGGTCGCCAGCGCCCACCGGCAGAGGGATTTTGTGTGGGCGTAATTGTTGCGCAGAACAAACTCCGCATCGGTCACGGTCGTCGAGCTGCACGCGCCCAGGTGGAACACCGCCGCGAATTTTCCGTGCCGCTCGGGGTCTTCGGAAATCCCGTCAAGAAACTCGCCGGCCGGAACGTAGTCCTCAAATTCCAGCGGCAGGAGGTTTTTCCATTTTTCATCCTCGCCGAGAAAATCGGTGACGACGACCTGCGTGAGCCCGCGGCGGTTGAGCTCGTGGACAAGCGCGCTGCCGATGAACCCGCCCGCGCCGGTGACCAGCACCCGCGCCTTCTCATGCAGCAGGATGTCGCGCGGCCCCGGCTTCTTTTGTCTGGGCAGCTTCCCGGCCGAACGCGATGGAAATGGCGGCGACTTCATTCAGCGGAGCTTGATCCCGAGGTCGTCGAAGGTCTCGTCGAAGAGCGCGGTCTTCTTGCCGAAGATGTATTTCGCGCCGGTGAGGTATTCGATCGCCTTTTTGTTGTCCCCGTTTTTTGATTCCCACGCCGCCTGCGCGTAATACCACGCCGGAGTGTCGCCCGGACACTTAATCGCCTTCATCGTCTTCTGTGCGGCGTCCTTGTCCCCAAGCTGGAGCTGGCAGAGAAACACTTTGAACATCAGGAGCTCGTTGCGGGCATCGGTCTGCCGCATCTTTTCAAAATACTCCAGCGCCCCCGCATAGTCGCGCTGCAGGAACAGCAACTCGCCGAGATTGAACTTGGCTGGAAAAAAATTCGGCTGCCCGACCAGGACCTTGTCGAAATACGTGCGGGCGGTCGCGTAGTCTTTTTTCTTCGTGTAGGCGGCTCCGAGGAGGTTCATCACAAACGCGTCCCCCGGAAGGTCCTTCTCCAGCTTTTGCAGCTTTTCCAGCGCCGCGTCGTAGCTCTTGGAATCAAAATCCTCCAGCGCACCCTGGATCAGCATCCGGTTTTCTTTCGAAATTTCGGGAGCCGCATTCTGCGCGAACCCGACAGGGACGGCGCACAACCAAAGAATAAAAAGAATCGCTTTCACAATATGCGTCCAATATGGCGCGGTCGCCATGTCGGGTCAATCCCGGCTTTCCCCCCCCTGAAAAGCTGAAAACTGAACACCTACCCCCGCTCCTTCCCGCGCAGCCCGAACCATGCGAGCCAGTACGTGGCAAACGTCCAGGCGGCGAGCGCGGAGAGTCCGGCGACGGCGGGCTTGCTGTTCCGAAAAACCTGTCCGTTTCTCAGGCTGCGGTCGCGGTTCAGATTCGAAAATGCGGTGGGAAAATCAACCCGCATCGCGCCGGATATTTTTTTGTCCCAGAACAGGCTCACGTCCATGACCACCTGGGTCGCGGCGCTCGGCATCGCGCGCGACACGAGATACGGTCCGCTCTTCATATCCCCTGCCGGCGGCGTGAACCCGGAGAAAAGAATCTGGGGGATCAGCACGAGCGGGACCAGCATCACCGCCTGCAGGATCGTCCGCGAGTGCGCGGAGATCGCCAGCCCGAGGCCGACCGACGCAAACGCGGTCGCCGCCAGCGCGGCGATCTGCCATCCCACCGATCCCCCGATCCCGACGGCCGCGCGCATCACCCCGTAGAGGAGGAGGCTCTGGACGACGGTGATCCGCGCGAGGGTGAGAAATTTAGCGAGAAGGTATTCGTGCCGGCCGAGCCCGATCAGCCGCTCGCGGCGGAACATCGGCAGCTCGCGCACGATCTCCTGCGCCGCGTTCCCGCATCCGAACCACAGGGTCGAGATCATCGCAAAAAACAGGACGAGCGGCGGATCGTGAGTCACCCAGGCGACCATCAGCCCGATCACCACCGGCTGTCCGAGCGCGAGCAGGAGGTTTTTCCAATCCGCGCGCAGGATCGCCCACTGCCGGAGGAGCAGGATCGGCAGCGCCGCCGCGCGGCGGGAGCCGTGTCGCGCCGGGGGAAGTCGAGGGGCGGGAGGGGAATCGGACTCCGCAGGCCGGGCCGGCACCATTTCGATCCGCTCGTAGATCTCGGTGAGCCGGGCGACCCCGAACGCCTCGCGCGCGGCGGCCGGCTCGCCGTGGAAGACCAGCCGCCCGGCGTTCAGGATCGCAAGCCGGTCCATCAGGTGCGCGTTCTCCATCACATGCGTCGTGCAGATGACCGTGCAGCCGCCCGCCGCAAGCTCGCGCAGCGACTCCATGAGCCGGAACTCGGCCGATGGATCGAGCCCCGACGTCGGCTCATCAAGGAAGAGGAGACGCGGCCGCCCGAGCAGCTCCGCGCCCACGCTCACCCGCTTGCGCTGGCCGCCGGAGAGGCTGCCCACGCAGGTCCGCGCCCGCTCTTCGAGGCCGAGCTGCGCGAGGGTTTTGCCGACCAGCCTGCGGATCTCGACCGGCGGGACATCGCGCGCCAGCCGCAGCCTCGCGCTGAAATAGAGTGCCTCCGCGACCGGAAGCTCCAGCGGCACAATGTCATCCTGCGGCACATACCCGAGCCACTCGCGCAGCGATTCGTAGTGCGGGTAGAGATCTACCCCGTCCACAAAAACCTTGCCGCTGTCTGCCGGGCGCAGCCCGCAGAGCGCGTCGAGCAGGGTGGACTTCCCCGCGCCGCTCGGACCGATGACCCCGACGAATTCGCACGGGGCGACCGACAGCGTCACCGCATCAAGGATTTTTGAACCGCCCGCCGACTTCGTCAGGCTCCACGCCGAAACCGCCGCGCCGGTCGCCCCGCTCGTCGCGACAAGCCGAAGCCCGTCAAACCGGAACGCGAACGGCCCGATCCTCAGGATGTCGCCGAGCACGAGATCCTCCCGCTGGAAAAGCCTCCCGTTCAGATACGAGCCCGACCGGCTCCCGGCGTCCTCGACCACCCAGCGTCCGCAAGCTCCGGTGACGACCGCGTGCCGTCGCGACACCGAGGCGTGCCCGAGCGCGACCCCTTGAGTGCGTCCGAAAACCAAGCCGTCCCGCAGCGGGACTGGTTCGATTTCCGGTGCGGCGGCGGACTCCGGATTCAAGGCAGCACGGCCCAGACCTCGACGACGCGGTTTTTTTCCAGCGACGCCGAATCAAACATCACCGACCCGCCCATGCCGACCGCATGGACGAGGTTGTCCACGCCGGATTTATTCTTCAAAACATCCACGACCGCCTGCGCCCGCTGAAGCGAAATCTCCCGGTTCGCCTGCGGATCGCCCTTCTTGTCAGCATAGCCGAGCACGACAAAAACCACGGTCGGATCACCCGACAGCTTCGCGAGTTCCGGCTGCGCAAGTGCCTTTGCAATCCCCGCGACCGCAGGAGCCGCGACCGTGCGGGCACCCGACGCGAATGGGATCGTGATCACCTTTCCCATCGCCCGCGCCCGCTCGACCTGCACATACAGCTTGTCCTTTTCCGCGTCCCCAAGGTTCGGCATCACATCAATCCGCTTCAGCACCTCCACCCGCATCGCCCGGTTCACGGCGTCCTCCGCATCGGTGTTGATCCGCGCCGGTGCGGAAACCTCCTCAACCGCCGGCACAGTCCCGGCAGGAGTCTGCCGCTCCGCCGCCGCAGCCTGCGTTGCCTGGGGGCTCGGCACCGGGGTGGCAACACCCACAAATCCGGGATCTGGCGCGGGCGTCGGGGAAGGCGTCGACGTCGCGACAAACGGAGCCGCAATCCGGTCGCACCCGGCGACCACAATCAGCGCGATCGCGATCAGAAGAATCTGGCAGAATCCCCCCCCCCATTCTGCAGGTTTCTTTCCAGAAAATTGAAACGGTCCGTTCACGGCGGCCAATTAGACATCCTTTCTGATATTCTTTCACCCTAAAACTTCTGCCCCCGATTCAAAAAAGTAAGAAGGCGCAGGCTGGGCACCTGCAACTGAAAGTTGCAAGCCAAAGGACCACGGGTACCCTGCCTGCCGGCAGGCAGGGCTTGCCCGCTTTTCGAAGAAGCGGGCGGGACGCCAACGCTCGTGCGCTGCCCCCATCTGCACTTTTCGCAGATCCACCATCTCCGTTCCCCATTTCTGCTTGCCATCGATGGACAGGCGAATGTAGAAGTATCCGCTCTTATGACGCCAGAGATTCCGGTGACGAGTTTTCGTCCAAGCCTTGCCGCCACCAGCGGCAGCCGGCGCGGGTGCAACTTCGTTTTCGGTTTTCATGGTATTGCGGTGTTTTGCGCGTTTAGTATCAAATAGACATGTAGGACAGGGCAAAAAATTTAGTTTTTGCATCATAAGTCATTGAAAAACATAAAGATGCATCCCTAGCTCAATGGTAGAGCAGTTGACTCTTAATCAATTGGTTCCCGGTTCGAGCCCGGGGGGGTGCAGT
>DYRS01000315.1 GCA_020718585.1 Chthoniobacter flavus | reverse complement strand
TTATGAACAAATCCCGCGTCGTCGTCTGGGGCGAATTCCGCCACGAAAAAAAGAACCCGAAAGTTGCTGCAATCTACCCGGATGGCATGCACGAGACGATCGCGGGGTTCCTGAGAAAGGATTCCGCCCTCGACGTCACGACCGCGTGGCTCGACCAGCCGGAGCACGGGCTCGGCGGAGATGTCCTCGACCGCACCGACGTCCTCGTGTGGTGGGGTCACATGGCGCACGGGGAGGTCTCCGACGCGGTTGTCGCCGAGGTCCGCCGCCGGGTCCTCGAGGGGATGGGGCTCATCGTCCTCCACTCGGGGCATTACGCAAAAATCTTCAAGGCCCTCCTCGGCACGACTTGCTCGCTGAAATGGCGAGAGTCCACCGACAAGGAACGGATCTGGAACATTGCGCCCCACCATCCGATCACCCGCGGGATTGGCGAGTATTTTGAGATTCCGGCCGAGGAGATGTATGGCGAGCCGTTTGGGATCCCGACCCCCGACGAGCTGATCTTCATCTCGTGGTTCACCGGCGGTGAGGTCTTCCGCAGCGGCGCAACATGGCAGCGCGGGAACGGAAAAATCTTCTACTTCCGCCCCGGCCACGAAACTTACCCGGCTTATCACCAGAAGGAAGTCCAGACGGTCATCACAAACGCCGTCCACTGGGCGCACCCGACCGTGTGCATCACCGACGTCTGCCCGAACGCCCCCGCGCTCGAACCCCTGCCGACCGACTCGGCAGAGACCGAACGCTCGACCCAAGGATTCCGCTGACCCATACCATGAAACCGATAAAATCCGTCCGCCTCGCCATCATCGGAACCGGCGGGATGGCAAACTGACACGCCGAGAATTTCAAAAAAATCCGCGGATGCAAAATCGTCGCCGCGTGCGATGTGGACCTCGCCCGCGCCCGCGCGTTCGCGGAAAAGCATGCGATCCCGCTCGCCTTCGGGAGCACATCCGACCTCCTCTCGGGCGCGGATTTTGACGCCGTGAGCATCGTGACCCCCGATGCTTTTCACGCGCCGGTTTCGCTCGAATGCCTTGCCGCCGGCAAGCATGTCCTCTGCGAAAAACCCCTCGCCCTCAGCACCTCCGATGCCAATAAAATGGTTGCGGCCGCACGCAAGTCGGATGTCGTCAACATGGTCAACTTTTCCTACCGCGACTGGCCAGCCATCCAGGCCGCCGCCGCCGTCATCCGCCGCGGCGGGATCGGCGAGATCCGCCACGTCGAGGCCAGCTACCTCCAGGCCTGGCTGCCCTCGAAAATCTGGGGCGACTGGCGCACGAACCCGACCTGGCTCTGGCGCCTCTCGACCGGCCACGGCAGCATGGGCGCACTCGGAGATGTCGGCGTCCATATCGTCGATTTTGCGACGTTCCCGTGCGGCCCGGTCAAAGAAGTTT
>DYRS01000314.1 GCA_020718585.1 Chthoniobacter flavus | reverse complement strand
TGCGAAGCCCACCTCTGCGAAGCCCACCTCTGCGAAGCCCACCTCTGCGAAGCCCGTCTCTGCGAAGCCCACCTCTGCGAAGCCCGCTCCTGCGAAGTCCTCTCCTGCGAAGCCCGCTCCTGCGAAGCCCGCTCCTGCGAAGCCCGCCTCTGCAAAAAAGTCTACTGCGATACCTGCGGTGCGGACGTCAACCCGGCCCCTCAAGCAACCGTCGAAGACAAGCCAGTATTTTCCAGCCGCCCCCGCCACTCCGCAGGATCTCCAGAAGGCGATCCAGGAAAAAGTCCGCGACCTGATCAAGCTCGCGAAGGAGCAGGGATACGTGACGTTCGACGACCTCAACGAGCATATGCCCGAGGGCGCAACCGAGCCCGAGCACATCGAATCCATCATCGGGCAGCTCAACGCCGTCGAGATCGAGATCATCGAATCCTCCGACGTGGACCGGGTCAAGGAGGTCCGGAAGGCGGACGAGGAGGAGGAGGAAAAAGAGGAGAAGGCGGACTCGAAGCTCGACATTCTCGACGACCCGGTCCGAATGTATCTCAAGCAGATGGGGCAGGTCCCGCTGCTCACCCGCGAGCAGGAGGTCGAGATTTCGAAGCGCATCGAGGACGCCGAGCTCAAGGTCCAGGAGACGCTCTACCGGTTCGGATTTGTCGCCCGCGCGCACTACGACCTCGCCCAGAAGCTGATTGACCAGCGCGAGCGGTTCGACCGCGTAATTCTCGACAAAAAGATCGAAAGCCGCGAGCGCTACATGAAGGCGCTCCCCCGGCTCTGCCAGCAGCTTAAGCGGCAGACGGATTCCGTATCGCGCAGCTACAGCGAAAAACTCACGGTCACCTCGCCGAGCGCGGCCGACGTCAAATCGTTCGAGCGGTCGCTCCAGAACATCCAGAAGCTTTACCCGAAATTTTTCTTCAAGCAGAAGGTCGTCGAAGATTTCGTGATCCTTGCCGACGAGAACCTCCGCGCGCTTCTGAACCTTCAGCAGGAATACCGCAAGCACTCGAAGGATCCGAACTCCAAGCACCGGCGGCACTTCGCGCAGGAGATCAAGGAAATGCAGAAGCGGTTCTGGCTCACGCCCGAAGACCTCACCGCCCAGCACCACGAGCTCAAGCAGTGGCACCGGAAGGCGCTCAAGGCAAAGACCGAAATGGTCGAGGCCAACCTCCGGCTCGTCATCTCGATCGCCAAAAAATACACAAACCGCGGGCTCTCGTTCCTCGACCTCATCCAGGAGGGCAACATGGGGCTCATGAAGGCGGTCGAAAAATTTGAATACCGTAGGGGCTATAAATTCTCGACCTATGCGACGTGGTGGATCCGCCAGGCGATCACTCGCTCGATCGCCGACCAGGCCCGCACGATCCGCATCCCGGTCCACATGATCGAGACGATCAACAAGCT
>DYRS01000313.1 GCA_020718585.1 Chthoniobacter flavus | reverse complement strand
GGAAAGAGCGGGGTGTTCAGATCAGTGCGCGAGCACCCGACCGAGTGATAGACACAGGTTTCAACATTTACGATGGAGTTGGTCGAGCTGAGCGTGATCGCCAACGACAGATCCACGCAATGGCACCCGTCGTCGATTGCCGGTTTGAACTATGCTTATCCGGTTGACACACTGACCCCCTACCTGTAGTGGTGTCTCCCATGGCGCGCGCCTTCCCCGAGACGCTGGTCGACTTCCAGCGGATGTTCCCGAGCGAGCAGGCGTGCTTGGACTTCCTTGTCGAGCTTCGTTGGCCGGAGGGGTTCTCATGCCCGTCCTGCGGGGTGGTCCGGGACCCTCAACGCCTGGCTACGCGGCCAAGAGTGCTCCGTTGCCGCGAGTGCCTGGAGGAGACCTCGCTCACGGCAGGGACGATTCTCCACGCGACGCGGACGCCCATCCAAGTCTGGTTCTGGGGCGCCTACCTGGTGACCTCGCAGACGCCGGGGATGTCGGCTCTTCAGCTCCAGCGGCAGTTGGGCATCGGCCGGTACGAGACCGCCTTTCAGCTCGTCCACAAGCTTCGCGCCTCCATGGTGCGGCCCGACCGCGACCGAATCGGCCCCGAGTGGCCGGTCGAACTCGATGAGTCGCTTATCGGTGGGCGGACGCGTGGCGAGGGGCGCGGTGTTCACCACAAGGCGACGGTGATTGGCGCGGTTGAGGTGCGCCGCACTCGTGATGCACTGAAGCGGCGAGACGCCCACGAGCACGGGGTGCCCGTGAAAGGGCAGTTCTATGCGGGCCGCCTGCGACTGCGGGGGATCCCCAGCAGAACCGAAGCCGAGGCCGAAGACTTCGTGACGAAGAACGTTGAACCGGGAAGCCGAATCGCCACCGACGGGTGGGAGGGCTACGACCGGCTTCGCAGGCACGGCTACAAGCTCGACCCCCTCGTCCTCAACGGCGACCCCGACCTCGCAAAGCGCCACCTGCCCATGATCCATATCGTCTTCTCGAACCTGAAGACCTGGCTCAACGGAACGCATCACAGCGTGAGCCACCGCCATCTTCAGGCGTACCTGAACGAGTACGTCTTTCGCTTCAACCGCCGGTTCTACCCCCGGAGCATGTTCAACTCGGTGCTGGGCATCGCCGTGCAGACAAAGGGCCCGACCTATGCCGAACTCTATGACGGAGACTGGGCTCACCCGAGCCAGTAGCGCTCCGGCGCGGGTGGCGGCGGCAGCGCTGACGGGAGCGGCCCGGCGCTCGCGTGGACGCCGGTGCCTCGCCGGAAGGATGGACCCCCTACAGGTAGGGGGTCGGTGTATGAACCGGATAAGCATAGATTGAACTGGCTGAGACGATGAGGCGCGGCTGGTAGGCGAAGAGCAATCCGTGCGCAACGGAGGATAAGTCATGGGCGTGGGCTGGCTT
>DYRS01000312.1 GCA_020718585.1 Chthoniobacter flavus | reverse complement strand
CGCATCGCTACCGCCTGATAGCGAAAGTCGTCTCCGTCACGCAGGCGCAAAACAGTCTGCCCAACCTCCGTCGCTACCGGGTCGCCATCATCGACGAGAGTCACAACCTGCGAAACCGTGAGGGCCGTCGCTGGGTTGTCGTGCGCGACTACATCGCCCGCAACGCCAGCACATGCATTCTCCTTTCGGCCACGCCCTACAACAAGGCCTACCTCGACCTTGCCAACCAACTCCGCCTTTTCATCGAACCCGAAGACGTGGTTGGCATCCGGCCCGAGGAATATCTGCGCCGCGAATGCGATGGCCGCCCCGACGAATTCACCCGCCGCCACCAGTGCCCGCTGAATTGCCTCTCCGCCTTCGAGAAGAGCGAGCACCCTGATGACTGGCGCGAAATGATGCGCCTCTTCATGGTCCGCCGCACCCGCAGCTTCGTGGAGCGCAACTACGCCTTCACCGAGTGCCCGACGTGCCAGACTATCGTCACCGCCACCCAGGAAGCCTGCCCCAACTGCGCCCGTGCGAAGGCCAAGGCCGACCGCCGCTTCCTCGTCTTGGAAGGCGGTGCCCGGTTCCATTTCCCGAAACGCCAGCCCAAGGCGCTCCACTTCCGCATCCGCGACAAACACCCCGACGACCAATACGCCAGGCTCTACTCCGACGTCGTGGTGGACACTGTGCGCGTGCTCCATCTCCCGCGTTACGGCCTCGCCAATTACCTTGTCGCAACGCTCGACGTTCCCCCGTCTGCTTCCGAAGCCGAGGTGATGAAGAACCTCTCCCGCGCCGGGAAGCGGCTCATCGGGTTTTGCCGGACGAACCTTTTTAAGCGCCTCGAAAGCAGCGGCCACTCGTTCCTGCTCTCCGTCCGCCGCCACATCCTGCGCAACTTCATCTTCCTCCACGCGCTCGACAACGGCCTGCCCGTGCCCGTGGGAACTCAGGACTCCTCGCTCTTCGACACCCGCAGCGAGGACCACGACAGCGACAGCACCCTGTTTGGCGATGAGGAAAAGGAAGCCAAAGAGCCGACCGAAATCACCGCGCAGACTCTCACCGAGTTCGCCCAGGCGGGCGCGGGCGGCTACGCCATCCTGAAAGCCGAACACGGCAGCAACTTCGAGTGGCTGCGCCCCGATCTCTTCGTGGAAGACCTCGCGAAGCACTTGCGCCAGGACGCCGAGCGCCTGTTTTCCATCCTGCAACTCGCCGGTGACTGGCAGCCCGCGAAGGACGAAAAACTCGCCGAACTCGAAAAGCTCCTCACCAAAAAGCATCCCAAGGAAAAGGTCCTCCTCTTCTCGCAGTTCGCCGACACCGTCAGCTACCTCAACGAGCAACTGCGCGCCCGCGGCCTCAAGAAATTCGCCGCCGTCACCGGCGACACCGAAGACCCCTCGGACTTCGCCCGGCGTTTCAG
>DYRS01000311.1 GCA_020718585.1 Chthoniobacter flavus | reverse complement strand
TTTGCTCTCAAATCGAGGTGTAGTTCAGCTTTTTTGCAACTATCGGAGATGCGCCAGTCAGGCGGCGGTGCCGAGCTGGCAGGGTCGGGAGAGAACGCTGTCTGGGTCGTAGTTGAGATACGGACGAAGCCAGCGTTCGACCTCGGCGGCGGGCATGGATTTGCGGACGGCGTAGTGCTCGACTTGGTCGCGCTCGATTTTTCCAACGGCGAAATATTTTGATTCCGGGTGGCCGAAGAACAGCCCGCTCACGCTGCTGGCCGGGAACATCGCGAGGCTTTCGGTGAGCGTGATCCCGGTGTGCCTCTCCGCGTCGAGGAGCCTCCAGAGCGTCCATTTTTCGGTGTGGTCGGGCTGGGCCGGATACCCTGGTGCGGGGCGGATTCCGCGGTATTTTTCACGAATCATTTCCTCGGGGGTGAGGTTTTCTCCGAACCCCCAGAGGTCGCGGGCGCGCTTGTGCAGGCACTCGGCATAGGCCTCGGCGAACCGGTCGCCGAGCGCCTTGGTCATGATCGAGAGGTAGTCGTCGTGGTGTTTTTCATAGCCGACCGCCACGTCGTGGACCTCGTGTCCGGCAGTGACGGCGAACGCGCCGATGAAGTCGTCGGGGCCGGCGGGCGCGATGAAATCGGCCAGCGAGAGGTTCGGCTGTCCGGCGGGTTTTTTCTGCTGTTGGCGGAGCGCGTGGAGGGTTTCGAGGAGGTCGCCGGATTCGGAGAAGACCCGGATGTCCTCGCCGGTGCTCGCTGCACGCCAGAACCCCATGACCCCGCGCGGGCGGAAGAGCTGCCCAGCGACAATTTCATCAAGGAGGCGGCGCGCGTCGTCGTAGAGCTTGCGAGCCTCGGTGCCGACCACCGCGTCGTCGAGGATCGCCGGGAACCGTCCGCGCAGCTCCCATGCATGGAAGAATGGGCTCCAATCGAAATACGGAACAAGCTCGTCGAGCGGGACGTCCGACGGGATCACCCCCAGCCGGGACGGGCGCGCGATGGCCGACCATCCGGCATGGAACTGGTTCGCCGAGGCCTCGGCGAGCGCGAGCTGCGGGCGGTCGGCCTGGCGTCCGGCATGTTCACTGCGGAGCCGCTCGTAGTCGGCATTGAGGCTGTCCATGAACCCCGGGCGTTGCTCCGGGCTGAGGAGTGCGCTGGCGACGTTCACCGCGCGCGAGGCGTCGAGCACATGGACGACTCCCTGCGCGTAGTGCCGGGTAATTTTTACCGCCGTATGGGCGCGGCTGGTGGTTGCGCCACCGATCATGAGCGGGGTCGTGAACCCCTCGCGCTGCATCTCCTTCGCGACGTGGATCATCTCGTCGAGCGAGGGGGTGATGAGTCCGGAGAGACCGATGATGTCGCAGGCTTTCTCGCGCGCGGCGGCGAGGATCTTTTCGCACGGGACCATGACCCCGAGGTC
>DYRS01000115.1 GCA_020718585.1 Chthoniobacter flavus | reverse complement strand
AATCTCCACATTTTATCTCGCCGAAAACCCCCGCGATTATCTCGACGCGCTACACCCCTCAGCCCAGATCCCTTTCATGGTGAATGGAATGATTCGATCATGGCCAAAGAACCCTAATTTGTATCAAGTTATTTCTGCTAGCGGCCTTAGGCGGCTGCTGGGGCGGGCGGCGCACACGGAAAAAGCCCCCGCATAAATGCGGAACTACAAACGGGGGACGCCGCCTCTGTCGTTCGTAGTTCCGCCTTTAGGCGGGGGCTTTGGGCTTGGAGCGGCGCATGCGCTCGAGTAGGCGGCCGGCGAGGCTTGGGATCGGGAAGACGGTCGCGTCGTAGAGCGAGCGCGTCCGCACGTCCCAGTCGGCGTGCCAGTCGCAGAGCGCGAGAAAATTGACCTCGTCCACGTCGCCGGCCGCAATCACGTTTTCGATGGTTTTCCAGAGCAGGAGGTTGCCCGGTGCAAACGATGAGAATTCCCGGTGGTAGCCGATCTTCAGGACGTAGAGGGTGCGCCCGTTGCGGAGCGCGAAGTGCGCGGCAATCGTGCGTCCGTCGAGCTCGAGGAAATTCCATTCCAGCCATCCGTGCCGCGCGAGCCCTTCGGCAGCCCGCAGATAGAACCCGCTTTCGCCGGGGATCTGCCGGATCGAGGAATGCCCGTCGCCCTTCCATCCGCTGTCCTCGACCTCGACGAAGCGGTCAAGGTTTTCGCGGATCCCACGGGAGGATTCGCGCAGCAGGAATCGGACCTGGCCGAGTGCCTCGAGCTTGCGCAGCCGGCGCCGGAGCTCGCGAAGGAATTTTCCATCGAGGCGGGAAACGTAGTCGGCGAACGATGCGGGGAGAGAGATGAAATTTTCTCCGCCGGATTCCCGGACGCGGACGAACGATCCCGCGCGGGCGGTGCCGGCGATGGTCGGGGAGTCTGCAGGCAGGGCGCGGAGCGAGATGATCGGCCACGCGCGGCGCGAGGATTTCAGGAATTTCACGAAGCAGTCGGTCGAAAATCCGTCGGACGCGAGAGCGTCCACCCGGGTCGTGTGGAAGACGTTGCGCGGCGCGGAGAGGCGGACCACCCGCGCCGGCGGGAACCCGCGCGTCCCGTCCTCGACAAGCGGAAGCACGGCGGCCATGCGCTCGCCATCGTAGGCAAACAGGCATGACCACCGGACGCCTGGCGCAATGCGAAGCTCGAGGAATGCCTGCATCCACGAATACGAAAGGACCGGGGAGACCTGCGGGGAGGCCGAGACCAGCCTGTCCCAAGCCTCGCCGTGCCGGTCGAGCCCTTCGGGAGTGCTTTCCTCGACGATGCGCAGGCTCATGCCGGCGGGGAGGCCCCGGAGATCCGGGAGTTGATGATGCGGGCGATGGCCTCGGAATTTTCCAAAAACGTCCTGTGGTCGCCGGGGAGCTCGCTGGATTCGCACGACCGGCAAAGTCGCGACCAGCCGAGGTCCTTCCTGTCGGGCAGGATGTCCGGGATGATCGAGGATTTGATGACCACGAGGTCGGCGTCAATTGGCTCGGGGCGGTAGGCGAGCGAGGCGACATGGAGGCGGCGAGCGAATCCGGCGAGGCGGTCGATCTCGGCGGCGACCCGGGCCTCGGGCGGGGCGGACGGCTTGCGGCGGGCAAAGATCCGCCCGACGAGCTCGCGCTTGCGGGAGGATGGTGCCGTGAGGAAGTGGCGAAATTTCCAATAGAGAGCGCCGACCGGTCCGGTGCGCAGCAGGTCGGGGGCAAACACATCGAAGAGGAAAACCGGCGCGAGCGACTCTCCCTGCGAGCGGAGGATGCGCGCCATTTCGACGACGGCCATGCCGTTTGATGAATACCCTCCGAGGTGGTAGGTGCCCTCTGGCTGGATCGTGCGGACGGCGGCGACAAACGCGGCGGCGATCACCTCGATTTGCGGGTCGGCCACGATCACCGGATCCAGCAGCAGCACCTCGAGGGCGAGCATCGGGCGCGCGGGGTCGGTGTGCCGCGCGATCGGGCGGAACCAGCTCGCCGGGCAGATGCAAAAAAACGGCGCTTTCTTGCCCTCCGGGCGGATCGGGAGCACGCATCCGGGACGCTTCGCCGCGCGCCCGCCGACGAGCCCGGCCAGGTTGCGAAGGCACGGGTTCTGGAGGAAGTTCATCGCACCAACCTCGCATCCGAATTTTTTTTCGACCCGGAGGAGGAGGCTGAGGAGAAGGATGGAATCCCCCCCGGAGTCAAAGAAGTTCGAGGTCATCCCGATTCTGCCGACCCCGAGCACATCGCAGGCGAGCGCATGGATGTCCGTCTCAATCCCGCCAACCGGGGGCTCGCCGTCGCCGCCATCCGCGTCCGGTTCCGGGAGCTGGTCCTTGTCCACCTTGCCCGCCGTGTTTCGCGGCAGCGCGTCCATCCGCACAAAGGCCGCCGGGATCATGTAAGGCGGGAGCAAGCGGGCGAGGTGGTGCCGGATGGCTGAACGATCAATGTCGGGGTCGGCGGAAAAGTAGGCGATGACGGCCGGTTTTTTCGCCTGTGGATCCATCCGGACATGCGCCTCCCGGATCCCCTCGATGCTGCGGAGCGCGGACTCGATTTCTCCCAGCTCGACGCGGAACCCGTGGATCTGGACCTGGTTATCAGCGCGCCCGATGAACTCGATCACGCCATCCGGGCGGAACCGCGCGATGTCTCCGGTTCTGTAAATGCGTCCTGGCGCAAAAGGGTTGGGAAGAAACCGCTCGGCCGTGAGCGCGGGCTGGTTCCGGTAGCCGGCCGCCACCCCCGCGCCGCCGAGCAGCAACTCGCCCGGCTCGCCGACCGCCACCGGGCGCAGCTCCGGGTCCACGATGTAGGCGGAATAGTTCGTGATCGGACGCCCGATCGGCGGCGGCACCGGCTCGCCGGTCTGCGGGACATCGAACCAGACGGCATCAACCGTACACTCGGTCGGCCCGTAGGTATTGATGACCCGGAACGGGAGAGTGCCCGGATGCCGGGTCAGCCGGTCCCCGCCGACGAGCAGGTCGCGCAAGGGGGGGGGCGATGGCCACGGAAGGTCAAACATCAGCTCGCCGAGCGCCGTGGGAGCGAAGCAGCGGGTGATTCGCTCGCCCGCGAGCCAATTGGAAAGCACGCGAAGATCCGACTTGGCATCGGACGGCGGCACATGGACCGATGCCCCGCAGGCCAGATACGGCCACAGGTCGGCGACCGACGCGTCAAACGAAATGCTTGCCAGGAGCGAGCTCCGGTCGTCCGGGCCCAGCCCGAGCCGCGTCCGGTAGTGCCAGCAAAGGTTTGCGAGCGCGCGGTGCGGGATCTCGACCCCCTTCGGACGCCCGGTCGAGCCCGAGGTGTAGATGATGTAGGCGATCGCATCGGGGCTGACCGCAATCCCGGGCGGCGAGTTCGGGATCCCCGCAAGGTAATCGTCCGCAGGGTCGGCGACGATCACCACCGGGGCGGAGATCCGGCCGACGAGGTCGGGCTGCGTGATCGCGGCGCAGGTGCCGGACTGCTCGACGATGTAGGCGATCCGGTCGTCCGGCAGCGACGGGTCGAGCGGGACATACGGCCGTCCCGACTTGAGCACCCCGGCGAGGATGGCCGGAACCCCGTGGTCGGGCGCGGCAAACACCACGACCGGGCCGTCGCCGGCATCGCGGAGAAGGAGGCGCGCAATCCGGTTTGAAGCGCGGTCGAGATCGCCGTAGGACACAGAATGTCCGACAGCCGTGGCACCGGGATGTGCCGCGGCGAACTCCGACATCAGATCGTGGACGCAGCGCTCCGGGGCGGCTCCGACAGGGTTCCAGTGCACCAGCACCCGCTGGCGGTCGCCCTCGGACAGAAGTCGGATCTCGCGCTCCGCAGGGCGCGCGCCACGCAGGGCGACCCGGTCGAGCTTGCCGGAAACCGTCTTGGGAAGCGACCCGCGCATCTCGATCCGCGCGGGCACAAGGTAGAACGGAAGATTTTCAGCCAGCTCGCGGCGGAGTGCGGCCTCATTGACGGCGGGGGCGACATACGCGACGAAGTCCCCCTCTTCGACGACGACCGCCGCCTCGCGAACCCCCGCGCAGCGCAGAAGCCCGGATTCAATTTCGCCCGGCTCGATCCGCACGCCCCGGATTTTCACCTGCCGGTCCATGCGCTCGACAAAATCCACGCGCCCGTCGGGCAGCCGGACCGCCCGGTCGCCGGTCCGGTAGAGCCGGCGGTTCGATCCGTCCTGGTTGTCCGGGTCGGCGACAAATGCCTCGTCCGTGCGCTCCGGGAGGTTGATGTAGCCCGGGCCGACCGCGACCCCGCCGATGCAGAGCTCGCCGGGGACTCCGATCGGGCACGGGGATCCCGATGCATCCCGGATCACGGTCCGGGTGTTCGGCAGGTTGACCCCGAGCGCGGGGTGACCATTGAGCGGCGGCACGACCCGCTCGTAAAGGGTGAACACCGTCGCCTCGGTCGGCCCGTAAAGGTTGAAGAACTCGCGTCCCTCCGCCCACTCGGACGCAAGGTCCGGCGGGCAGACCTCGCCGCCGCAGAAGATCGTCTGCAGCGCAGGCAGGCTGTCGGGAGGGATGGTCCGCAGGAGTGTGGGCGTGAAAAATGCCGCCGAGACATCGCGGTCGCGAAGGAACCGGGCGAGGGCATCGCCCGGCTGGAGCTCGTTCCATGATCCGAAGACCAGCGTCCCTCCGCTGGAAAATGCGAGCAGCACATCGAGCACCGACGCGTCAAACGAGGGTGAGGAGATCTGCGCGACCCGGGTTCCGGCGGGGAGCGGGAAAACCCGGCGGAGCGATTCTGCGAGGTTGACGAGGCCCCGGTGCGAAGTGAGCGCGCCCTTGGGAGTTCCAGTCGATCCGGAGGTGAAGAGGATCGAGGCCGGATCATCCGGCACGGGGCCGCCGGTCCCGGGCGGCCCGCTGCCCGGCATCGCCTCGCTCGCGGCCGAGAGGAGGTCCTCGACCGGGACCGCTGGAACCATGCAATTGGGGAACGCTGCGGCATGGGCGGAGGTCGTGATCGCGAGCACGGCGCCGGAATCGCCTGCGCCCTGGCAGATCCGGGAGGCAGGGGTCGAGGGGTCGAGCGGGACATAGACCGCGCCAATCCGCGAAAGCGCAAGCATGATGACCGGCATCGCCGGCTCGCGGTCCACAAAGGCAACCACCCGGTCGCCGACCCCGACATGGTAGCGCATACCGAGCCACCATGCGAGCAGACGGGAGCGCGCGACAAGGTCGCCGTAGGTCAGCACCTCTCCGCCCCCATCAAGCGCCGGGGCCTCCGGGCACCCGGACGCCCGGCGGTCCAGCCACTCGTGGAGGCATCCGCCGGCCAGAGGCACGCCGGTCCGGCTCCATCCCGCGATCCTCTCCTCCTCGCCGGGCGCCATCAACGAGATCCGGGCGACCGGGTCTCCATGGCCACAGGCTGCGATCACGCGAAGTGCCGAACAAAAATGATCGAGCAAAACCCGCATCTCGGCGGGGGCGAAATCTCCCGGCGGATAATCCAGCGCGACCTCGATCCCATCGTCCACCACGACCGAAAGCGCGGGATCCCGGATTTTCTCGCGAAGGAAAATCTTTCTGGCGGCCCACGGCCCGCCGAGCGCCTTGAACTGCCCGGCGAGCGATCCGCGCTCGAACATGAGGATCGTGCGGAATGCAGGCCCTGCGAGCCCGCACCACCGGCGGATCGAGGTGATGGCCGTGTGCTCGTGTGGGCGGAGGGCGGTCTGCTGTGCGCGGAGCCCGGCGATCCATTCCCCGACGCTCATGTCGGCGGAGATCCTCACCGGGAATGGAACCGTGGCGATGAAGCATCCGAGCGCATCCGGGTGGGGTTGCCCGCCCCAATGGCGCCCGGCCCGCACCGATCCGAAGACCGCGTGCGAGGAGTCCCCATGGCGGCACAGAACCAGCCCCCATGCGGCCTGGACCAGAGTGTGCAGCGTCGCACCCAGCCTTTCCGCCGCCGCCTCCATGCCGAGCCTTTCGTCCCGACCGAGCACCGCGCGTGCGGGAACCGGCACCGGGTCGAACGAGGCACCGGTCGTCAGCCGCGGAAGCGGAACCGTCCCCTCAAGCAGATCCCGGAAAAATCCCTCGGCGGGTTGGTCGTCCCGCTCCGCCAGCCAGCCAAGGAACTCGACAAACTCCGGCCCGTCGTCCGGCGCATCCGTCCCGCCGTCATACATCCGCCAGAATACCTCGAAGATCCGCGCATGCGAGCGGCCGTCAAGAAGGATGTGGTGAAACGTCCACACGAGCGCGCCGCCGCGCCCGAAATCCAACAGGGTGACCCGCCACAGGGGGCATTCCGCAACCGCGATGCCCCGCGAGCGGTCGGCGGCAAGGAATTCCTCAAGCGCTTCCGGAGCCGCGCGCCGCGATTCGATCTGCGGCTCGACCGCCGCACGAAATTCCATGCGAGGAGCCCCGCTTACGGCATCCACCGCCGCCCGCAGCGCGGGGATCTTTTCAGCAAGTCGGGCCCAGCATTCGCGGGCACGGTCCGCGTCGAACGCGCTATCGCCCGACGTCACGACGAGCTGCTGGACATACTCGCCGCCGGTGCCCGCGCCGTTCTCAAACAGCATTCCAAGCTGGAGGGGTGACAGCGGAAACATGCGCGAGAGCCTAATCAAACCGAGCAGCGAAGACGATAAAAAAGGCACCCCAGCAAACCTTAACTCAAATTTTTGTAACGGGCGAGCGGTATGCCGCAGCGACAGCGATTCCGAAAGATTGGGAATTGGAGCGATTTTTCTGCTTATTGACAGGGATTTGAGGGGGAGA
>DYRS01000114.1 GCA_020718585.1 Chthoniobacter flavus | reverse complement strand
GCTGGCCATCGTGCTGGGCGCGGCGATCTTCGGCATTGGCATGGTGGTCTATGGCTACTGTCCGGGCACCGGCCTTGCCGCTGTCAGCACCGGCAGCCTGCATGCACTGGCGGGCGTCGCGGGGATGATGCTGGGCGGGATTCTCTACGCCCTCTCCTTTCCTTGGATCGCAAAAAACATCCTGCCCGTCGCCGATGTTGGAAAACAAACCCTGGACCAGTTCTTCGGCATTCCCGTGTGGGCGGTTTTTGTCCTCCTCGCAATGATTGCCCTCGGGGTATTCGTCCTGGTGCATAAACTCGAAAAATCCCTCAAGGCATGATCCCTTATTCCTCGCTGCGTTCCACTGAATGCCATGGAGTTGATCACGCTTCCTGCCCGGGAATCCCGGCAAACATCGCTCTCATATGAACAAACTGCCTGAACCCGTCCTCAAAGCCTGGGAAGCCCGCGAGCCGATCTGCGTCCTGACCACCGTTGCCCCGGACGGCACGCCGAACTCGATCTATGTCGGAATCGTCGGTCGTTACGACGACTCCACGTTTTTCGTCGCCAACAATTACTTCCACAAAACCAAAGACAACATCCTCGCCGGATCAAAGGCCTCGCTCCTCTTTCTCACGAAGGAAAGAAAGGCGTTCCAGATCAAGGGATCCATCGAGTTGCAGGACAGCGGCCCGATCTTTGACGAGATGAAGCGGATCAACCCTGAGAAATATCCCGGTCATTCGGCAGCGGTGCTTCGCGTCCGGAATATTTTCTCCGGATCCGAACAAATCATTTGATTTCCCTGTCGGAAACCACCGAAACTCCCAACTCAATTTTCTGCAGACAATATACCATGAAAAACACATCCTCAGATTCCACTTCACAGTCCCACATCGTCATTGTCGGAGGCGTCGCGGCCGGCGCGTCCTGCGCCGCCCGCGCCAGACGTCTTTCCGAAGCGGCGAAAATCACCCTGATCGAGCGCGGGCCAGATATTTCGTTTGCGAACTGCGGCCTGCCCTATTTCATTGGGGGAGAAATCACCGACCGTTCGCGGCTGGCCCTCCAGACACCGGAATCTCTCGCCCAGTTGCTCGGGATCACCGTGCGCGTGAACACCGAGGCAATCCGCATCGATCGCGAAAAAAAGCAGCTCGTCGTCCGGCATGTGCAGACCGGTGCCGAGGAAACCATTCCCTACACCAAGCTGGTTCTCGCCCCCGGCGCGTCCCCGTTGCGCCCCCCGCTGCCCGGGATGGATGACCCGCGGATCATGACCCTGCGCAATCTCCAGGATATGGACCGCATCCAGGCGGCGGTGGCAACCGCCCGCCGGACATTGATCGTCGGCGCTGGGTTCATCGGCCTGGAAATGGCGGAACAGCTCGTACACCGGAAAAAGGAGGTGACCCTGGTGGAGATGGAACCACAGGTTCTTCCGCAGATGGATCCGGAGATGACCGAGTCCGTGCGCGCGGAACTGGAAGCCAATGGAGTCCGCCTCATTCTCGGCGACGGGCTGGTCGGCTTCGACCTCGCTCCAGAGAGCCTCACCGTCCGCCTGAAAAGCGGCACCTCCTTCAGCGCGGATCTCGTGATTCTTTCCATCGGTGTGCGGCCCGAAACCCGGCTGGCGAAAGACGCGGGGCTGAAGCTCGGGGCGCGGGAGGCGGTGGTGGTGGATGAGTGGATGCGCACGAGCGACCCGGACATCTACGCCGCGGGCGATGCGGTGGAATCCTTCGACCGGGTGCTCGGCGGAAGCATGAACCTCCCGCTCGGTGGCCCGGCCAACCGGCAGGGGCGCGTCGCCGCAGACCACATCCTTCTGGGCGACAAGGCTGGACCGTTTCCCGGCCACCTCGGATCGGCCATTGTCCGGGTATTCGACGCCGCCTGCGGAGCAACCGGATGGACCGAAAAACGTCTCCTCAAAGCAGGAATCGCATTCGACTCGGTCACCGTCACCGACATGAACCATGCCGGATACTATCCGGGCGCCGTGCCACTGACGGTGAAAATTCTCTGGGAAAAGGAATCGGGGCGGCTGCTGGGCGGCCAGGCTGCCGGCCCCGACGGGGTGGACAAGCGTGTGGATGTCCTGGCCACCGCCATTACCGCGCGGATGAATGTCGAAGATCTCGTTCACTTGGAACTCGTCTATGCCCCGCCTTTTGGAAATGCGCGGGATGTGGTGAACACGGCGGGATTTGCCGCCCAGAACAAACGCAGGGGATTGGTCGATCTGGTTCCGAACCTGCCCGCGCCAGGCGCATCGCAGTTGCTCGACGTGCGCCCGCAGGCACTTGCGGAAGTTGACCCCATCCCGGGAGCGACGCACATCCCGTTCACCGAGCTTCGCTCAGGATTGGCCGCACTCGACCGCAACCGCCCCGTGACGACCATCTGCGCACTGGGGAAAACCTCCTATTTTGCCGCCCGCGTGCTCAGCCAGAACGGATTCGACGCCCAGGCGGTCGGCGGCGGATGGCGACTCATCAAAGGCGCGAGCGCACTGCCCCACATTCCCATGCTGCCGCACCATGCCCCCGTGGGGAAGATGCTTGATGTCACCGGCATGGCCTGCCCCGGTCCGCTCACCAAGATGAGCGCCGCCATGAACGATCTCGATCCGGGCGCGACGCTCACCATCCTCGCGTCCGATCCCGGGTTTGCCCGCGACGTGCAGGCGTTCTGCAAGGTCCAGGGACATGAGATCCTCGGCATGGAAAAAGAAAAGGGCATCATCACCGCCGTCGTGCGCAAATCCGGCGGACCCGCCGCCTCGCCTTCCGGCGCGTCAAGTTCCGCGGCAGCCGCCGCTCCCCGCAACGGCGCAACCGTCATCTGCTTCAGCGGCGAGCTGGACAAAGCACTCGCCGCCTTTGTCATCGCCAACGGGGCCGCTGCCATGGGCGGAAACTCCACCATCTTCTTTACGTTCTGGGGGCTGAACGTCATCCGCAAATCTCCCGCGCCTTCTGTCGAGAAGGACCTCATGGGAAAAATGTTCGGGATGATGATGCCCTGCGGCCCGAACGCGGTGCCCCTCTCGAAGATGCACATGGGCGGCATGGGCACCGCCATGATGAAATACCGCATGGGCTCAAAAAACCTCCCCAACCTTCCCGGTCTCATGGCCGAGGCCCGCGAACTCGGCGTCCGCCTCATCGCCTGCTCGATGAGCCTGGAGGCGATGGGGGTCACCGCAGCGGAACTCGAAGACGGTGTCGAACTCGGTGGCGTCGCCGACATGCTCGCCTACGCCAACACCACCCCGACATTCTTCATCTGAATTCCTCGCCTGCGGCACCTGCCTCAAGCTCCGGCATTCCGACGGCTCGGAAATCTGTCCGCTCTCAACGCTCAAAGACCACTACGGAATCATCCGGGACTCGGACCGCATCGTGACGGTATGATGCTGCCCTGACTCCCGGCCGGGGCATGGAATGCGTCTTCCACTCAATGAAACACATTTCCTTCCGCAAACTTTTGCCCTGGCTGGCAACCCTGGCCGTCTTGGGTTTCGTCGTCTATTTCACCAAATTCCGTCCGCTTCCGGTTGCGGTGCATACAGTCGCTCTCGGGGAAGTGCGGGGAGAAGTGATGGGCACGGGGGTGTTGCAGCCGCGCGTACAGACGACCATCAGCCCGCGCATTCAGGAACGGCTCGTCGAGGTGCTCGCGAACCAGGGCGACACGGTCAGGACCGGACAGTTGCTCGCGCGCCTGGATGATGGAGAACTCCAGCGTCAGGTGGATGTCGCGCAGGCGGCTCTGACCTCGGCCCGGGCAACCGAAGAGCGCGTGCGGGTGGATGAAGCCCGTGCTGCGGCAGTGGAGCGACAGGCGCGGGAGAGTCACGGACGAACAACCAAACTCACGGGAGCGAGGATCACTTCCGCATCCGATTTCGACAAGTCCATCGAACAACTGCGCATCGCGGAGTCCGGAAGGCAGCTCGCTCTGGCCACCACAACAGAAGCCCAACAACAGGTCGTCACGGCAGAGAAAAACCTCGCCTACCAACGGGAGCGGCTGGGTTTCGCGCAAATTCTCAGCCCGTATGACGGTCTGATCACACGCCGCGACCGCGACCCGGGAGGCGTCGTTGTTCCGGGCAGCTCGCTCCTGCAACTGATCTCGACGAAGGAAATCTGGATTTCCGCCTGGGTGGACGAAACCGCATCTGCGGGGCTGGCCGTCGGGCAGTCCGCACACGTCGTATTCCGCTCCGAGCCGGGGAAAGTGTATCCCGGCGAAGTCGCGCGGCTGGGCCGCGAGACGGACCGCGAGACACGCGAGTTCCTCGTGGATGTGCGCGTTCGCGAATTGCCCCCCAACTGGACCGTTGGCCAGCGCGCCGAAGTGTTCATCGAGATTGGAAAAAAACCATCCGCCCTCACCGTGCCGCCGCATTTTCTCGCGTGGCGCGGAGGAAAACCGGGTGTCTTCGCGGTTGAGAACGGCCGGGCGCGCTGGCGCGAGGCAAAGCTCGGACTGCGCGGGCGCGATGAGGTGGAGGTGCTCGAAGGCTTGTCGGCGGGCACCGTGATATGCAGGCCGAGCGACGCAAAATCGCCCTTGGCGGACGGCCAGCGGGTGGCAGGACCATGAACCTTGCCGCGCAGGACATCCGGCAAAACATCGGTCGCTTCGTGCTCACCGCGCTGGGCATCGGACTGTTGCTAATGCTCGTGCTGGGCATGGGAGGCATCTACCACGGATTGTCGTTCGAGGCCACCCAACTGGTGGACCAGATCGGCGCGGATTTTTGGGCCGTGCAAAAGGACACGCGCGGGCCGTTCGCGGAAATCTCCCGGCTGCCGGCCAATCTGAAATTTCGCCTGCTGGCCGTGCCAGGGGTGCAAAGTGCGCACAGCTTTGTCTCGCACACGGTGCAACGCGAGGTCCAGGGGAAGCCGTTGCGCATGTTCGTGCAAGGGCTGGACTGGCCGGATGATCGCGGCGGATGGCTGCGGCTGGTTGCGGGGCGTCCGCTGGCTCAGGGCCACTACGAAATGATCGCCGACAAAATCATCGGCCTCGATCTCGGCGACAAAATCCTTCTGGGCAAGGACATTTACACCGTCGTCGGACTCACGGGGGGAATGGTTTCCTCCTCGGGCGATGGCATGGCGTTCTTCAGCGCACGCGACGCGATGGACGTGCAATTCGACGTGTCCGGCGAGACGGCCCGCCTGGAACGCGCGGCGCGGCGCGCACGCACCGCGAGTCAGGACGTCGGACGCCTGCAACCGGAACTTCTCGAACGCGTCGGCGGGCCTTCCAGCACCCTGCCTGCGCTGGCGGCTCCGCTCGTCAGCGCCATCTTGGTCAACGTCGCGCCGGGCGCGGATTTGAACACGGTCGTTGCAACAGTTTCCGCCTGGCCCGACGTGACGGTCCACACGCACGAAAGCCAGCGTCAGCTCCTGCTGCACGGCAACGTGGACCGCGCGCGCCGCCAGCTCGGCCTGTTTCGTGTTATTCTTGTCGTCGTCTCGACGATCATCATGGCGCTCATCATCTACACGCTCACTCTGGACAAGACACACGACATCGCCATGCTCAAGCTGATGGGAGCGCGCCATCGGGTCATTGCAGGCCTCATCCTGCAACAGGCATTGCTGCTGGGCGCACTCGGCTACGGCATCGCTTGCTACATCGGCCAATGGCTTTTTCCGCTGTTCCCGAGGCGGGTGATGATTGCCACGACGGACCTTTGGGTTCTGGCGGGCATCGTGCTGGCCATCTCCGTCCTGGCCAGCCTGTTGGGCATCGCCCAAGCCATGCGCGTCGAACCGAACAAGGTGCTCTCCTGATGAACCATTCTACCGGCGACATCCGTGCCGTGGAGGTTTGCAACCTCACGAAGATCTATGGCAGCGGCAATACCGAAGTCGTGGCCATGAAGGACGTGAGCTTCGATGTGGCCAAGGGCGAAGTCATGGCCTTGCTCGGCCCCAGCGGCGCGGGCAAGTCCACCCTGCTGACCGCCATCGGACTCATCAACCCCCCGACCTCCGGGCGCATTTTCATTGGCGGCCAACCGGTGATGGACTCCGATCGTGCGCTGGTGAATCTCGCGGCCTTCCGCCGCAAACACCTGGGCTTTGTCTTCCAGAAGGCAAACCTGATCGCGTTCCTCAGTGCCGTACAAAACGTGCAGATCGCGCTGGAGATCAACGACGTCGCCCCGCGGGCGGCCCGCAAACGCGCAATGGAGTTGCTCGACTACCTCGGCGTGGCCGACCGCGCGAAGAATCTGCCGGACGCGCTCTCCGGCGGGCAGCAGCAACGTGTGGCTGTGGCCCGTGCGCTCGCCAACCAGCCGAGCCTGATTCTCGCCGACGAACCGACCGCCGCGCTCGACAGCGGTCGCGGGCGACAGGTGATGGAGCTGTTCCGCAAAGTCGCCCGCGAACGCGGTTCCGCCGTGATCGTGGTAACGCACGACCACCGTTCGCTCGATGTCTTCGACCGGACCTACGAGATGGAAGACGGACGCCTCGGCGCGGCGTCAATCGGACACAGCGCCTAGATCTCGGAGTCCACGACCGGCGGGGCTTGGATTCTTCCCCTCAAACACGAGCGTCGGCATTGGCTGAGTGGCCTGAGCGCCATATGCCGCCCCACCGAAAATCCCTCCCGCTTCGAGAATCGCGCCCGGCATCCAATCGACCTTGCGGAGTTGTACAACCGATTCATAAACTGCGGTGAGCCCCACCACTGCGAGGGAAACCATGACGGCATCCCGCCTATTTCACCGGTTCCAACGTAAATATTCGGTGAACCCCGTGAGGGTTCAATCGGCGAGGATGGCGCGGAAG
>DYRS01000113.1 GCA_020718585.1 Chthoniobacter flavus | reverse complement strand
AAACGCTGGCTCCTCTACCTTTTCTTCTCAATTATTGGCCGTGAACGGCTACGTTTTTTTCGGATGCCTGTTCTGGGGCCAACGCCGATTACGAAACCGCCGGCAGCCACAGCACGGCCATCCACAACGCCCAGTCACGAGGCCCGGGGCGAGAGTCCGGCTTGAATCCGGCACGCTGAGCGTGCATGATCTCCGGCATGTCAACGCCGACCGATGGCACGGTGATCCTGGGATGCGGGTTCGCGGCCAAATACCCCGAGGGCGGGGGGAATTTTTCCGTCCCGCTTCAATACCTTCTCGGCCTCCGGCGGATGCGGCGACCGGCGCTCTGGCTGGAGGTCATGCACTCGACCGGCGATGACCGGCGCGACGCGCTGATCGCCGACACATTTCGCAGGCGGCTGCGGGAGTTCGGGCTCGACGAATCGTTCTGCCTGATCATTTTTCCGAAGGGCTCTGCGGAGCAGGATCTTTCGAGGGGGAGGTTCTTCGGGATGTCGCGGAGGAAATTTCTCGATCTGACCGGCGGGCCGTGCGTGCTCCTGAACCTCAGCTATTCGCTGCGCGCGCCGCTGCTCGACCGGTTCGCTGCGCGCAAGCTGTGCAGCCTCGATCCCACCGAAGTCTGCTTCTGGATGCGGCGGATGGAGATGGGCCAGTCGCACCACGAGGAATTCTGGTCGATCGGGCTCAACCTCTACGGACCCGGATCGAAGGTTCCCGCGACATCCGTGCGGTGGAAAACGTATTTTCCGCTTGTTGATACCACTCTCTTCAAGGCCGCGCCGCGCCCGCCGACCGACCGGTTCACCACGATCGGGCAATGGTATTGGGACGGGATGATCGAGTGGGACGGCGAATGGCGGGATTTTTCCAAGCGGGCGGCATTTGAAAAATTCCTGCCGCTGCCATCGCTCCACCCAGACGCGAGGTTCGAGCTTGCGATGAACCTTGCTTCCGACGATCCCGAGCGCGCCCGGATCGCCTCGCTCGGCTGGCACCATGTCGTCCCGCATGCGATCGCCCGGACCCCGAGGCTATATTACGACTATCTTCGGTGCTCGACCGCCGAGTTCAGCGCGGTGAAGCTTGAGAGCTTCGCAATGTCCGGCTGGCTGAGCGACCGCTCGGCCGTCTATCTTGCACTCGGCCGCCCGGTGATCTCCGAACCGACCGGCGCCGACCGGTTTCTCCCCGAAGCGAGCGGAATGTTTTTCGTCAGCGACCTCGCCGGCGCGTCGGATGCCATCCACCAGGTCCGCTCGGATTGGAAAATGCATTCCCGTGCCGCCCGCCGCTGCGCCGCCGAGTGCTTCGACGCGGTCGTGAACCTAAAAAAGATCCTAGCCTGACCCCGCGCCGGTCGCAGGACAGAATTAAAGGCCCTTTATTAAGTGCTGATAAGTGGAGAGTAAGGTTTAGAAAAATCAGCCCTGGCACCCTGCTATTTCTGACTTTTCCGGGTTGACGTGCCGCGATGATCGCGCTAGCAATCACGGGTCAAATGCGGGTATAGCTTAATGGTAAAGTTCCTGCCTTCCAAGCAGGCCACGCGGGTTCGATTCCCGCTACCCGCTCACTTGTAAACATTTGGGGAGCCGCCTGTAAAAAAAGACATGCGGAGGGGAGGCTTCCCGCCTACAGCGGATCGTTCATTTTAATACAGTTGGTGAGGTGGCTGAGTGGTCGAAAGCAGCGCTTTGCTAAAGCGCCGTAGTCCAAAAGGCTACCGAGGGTTCGAATCCCTCCCTCACCGTTCTCTGTTCTCTCTACTGATTCTGCACGGCCGTGCGGCTTCGCGCGTGGGCCATGTAGTAGAGGACGGGGACGGCCATGCGGCTGATGAGGAGGGATGCGATTTCGCCGGCCATGAGCGATATGGCGAGGCCCTGGAAGATCGGGTCAAAAAGGATGACCGCGCCGCCGACCACGACGGCAAGTGCTGTAAGGAGCATCGGACGGAACCGCACCGCGCCGGCGTCAATCACCGCCTCGGAGACCGGCATCCCCTCACGGATCCGCTGCTCGATGAAATCCACCAAGATGATCGAGTTGCGCACAACGATCCCGGCGCCGGCCATGAACCCGATCATGGACGTGGCGGTGAAAAATGCGCCCATGAGCCCGTGGGCGGGGAGGATTCCGACGAGCGAGAACGGGATCGCTGCCATCACGATGACCGGGGTGAGGAACGAGCGGAACCAGCCGACCATGAGCGCGTAGATGAGGACAAGCACGGCCGCAAACGCGAGCCCGAGATCGCGGAAGACCTCGATCGTGATATGCCACTCGCCATCCCACTTCATGGACGGCTCCGCGTCGCTGAACGGGAGCGCGGCGTTGTAGATTTTCAGTTCCGCGCCGTCGCCTCCAAACTCCTTGGTGTCGAGCTTCGCGAGCGCCTTGTTCATGCCGAGGATGGCATAGACTGGGCTTTCGACGACTCCCGCGACGTCGCCGATCACATACGTCACCGGCATCAGGTTTTTGTGGTAGATGCTTTTGTCGGTGATCGTGTTGTCAATCGTGACAAGCTCGCGGAGCGGGATGAGCGGAGCGACCGAGGCCGAGGCACCGGGTTCGGGGAGCGCGTTGGCATCGCCCGAGCGGACCCGCAGCCCGAGAAGCTCGCCGGGGGTGGTGCGCAGCGAGCGCGGAAGCTCTAGGACGATGTTGACATCCTCCTTTTCCTTCGGGAGGTGGAGGAGGTCGACCGCCTGGCCTCCGACCGCGAGCCGGAGCGTCTGCGAGATCGTCTCGGCGGTGATCCCGTGGAGTGCCGCTTTTTCCTTATCAATCACAAACCGCGCCTTCGGCTGGTCGGCCTCGATATACCAGTCGGTGTCAACCACCCCCGGCGTCTCCTTGAATACCCCGATGACCTTGCGTGCCAGCGCGTGGCGCGCGGATTCGTCGGGACCGTAGATCTCGGCGACAAGGGTCTGGAGGACCGGCGGGCCGGGGGGAACCTCTGCCACCGCGACCCGCGCGCCATTGCGGTCGGCGATGGCCGTGAGCACCGGACGCACCCGCTTCGCGATGTCGTGGCTCTGCGCCTTGCGCAGGTGCTTCGGGAGAAGGTTGACTTGGATGTCCGCGACGTTTGCGCCGCGCCGCATGAAGTAGTGGCGGACCAGCCCGTTGAAGTTGAACGGCGAGGCGGTGCCGGTGTAGATCTGGTAGTCGGTGACCTCGGGCTCGGCTCGAATTGCGGACGCCATTTCGCGGGCGACCGACGTCGTGCGCTCGAGCGACGATCCCTCGGGCATGTTCAGGATGACCTGGAACTCGCTCTTGTTGTCAAACGGCAACATTTTCACCTTCACCCAGCCGATCCCAACCGTGCCCATCGCCAGCAGAAGCAGGACGCAGATGCCGACAAGAAATTTGAACCGCGCGGACGGATTCATGATCAGCGGGCCCATGATCCGTCGATAGAATTTTGTGAAAAAATCCTCCTCGTGCTCGAAGTGCGAATGCGTCTTCCCGTCGTCCGTCGCCGGCGCGTGCGAGAGCAGACGCCGTTCGCCATTTCTCCACCGCAGCACGCGCACCGACGCCCACGGGGTCACGATGAACGCGATGGCGAGCGAGAATGCCATCGCCGCGCCCGCCCCGATCGGGATCGGGCGCATATACGGACCCATCAGCCCGCCGACAAATGCCATCGGGAGGACGGCAAAAATGACCGCGAACGTCGCGAGGATTGTCGGGTTGCCGACCTCGTTGACCGCCTCGACCGAGATCGCCGACCAGCTTTTCCCCCGGTTGTGCGGAAGGTGGAAATGCCGGACGATGTTCTCGACGACGACGATCGCGTCGTCCACAAGGATCCCGATGCTGAAGATCAGCGCGAAGAGGGTGATCCGGTTGAGCGTGAACCCGAGGAGGTAAAAGACCAGAAGCGTGAGCGCGAGGGTGGATGGAATCGCGACTGCGACGATCAGCGACTCGCGCCAGCCGAGGGCGAGGAGGATGAGCAGCGAGACGCTGACCACGGCGATCGCCATGTGGACAAGAAGCTCGTTCGACTTCTCGGCCGCCGTCTCGCCGTAATTCCGCGTGACCGTGACCGCGACATCCGACGGGATCAGAGTCTCCTTCAAGCCATCCACCTTCCGCAGCACGGCGTCGGCGACGGCGATGGCGTTCGCGCCCGGACGCTTTGCGAGGCTCACAGTCACCGCCGGCTCGACCTCCGCGCCCTCACCGTGAAAAACATACTGGTCGGGCTCCTGCGCGCCGTCGGTGATGTCGGCGACCTCGCGAAGGTAGATCGGCCGCCCGCTGCTGATCCCGACGACGACGTTGCCGACCTCCTCGGCCGACTGCAGGAACCCGCCGGTCTCGACCTCGATCTCCTGGTCGTTCCCGGTGAGCCCGCCGGACGCGAGCTGGCGGTTCGCCTGCTGGAGCATCGGGACGATCCCGGCCGGGCTGAGATTGCGCGCGGCAAGCCGGGCGGGATCAAGCTGCACCCTGAGCTGCCGCTTCGCCCCACCAATGATTTTTGTCTCGGCCACGAGCGGGACCTGCTTCGCTGCGTCGGACACCTCGGCGGCCAGCCGCCGGAGTGCCATGTGATCGTAATTCTTGCTGTGAAGCGTCAGCGCAAGGATTGGCACGTCATCAATCGAGCGAGGTTTGATCAGCGGCGTGCCGACCCCGGGCGGGATCCGGTCGAAATTCGACCGCAGCTTCTCGCTCAGAAGCACAAGGCTACGGTCGATGTCCGATCCGACAAGGAACCGGACAATGAGAAGGCTCTCGCCCGGGCGCGACGTCGAGTAGATGTATTCGACGCCGGGGATTTCCCACAGGAGCTGCTCCATCGGCCGCGCCGCCCGCTCCTCGATCTCCTTCGCACCGGCACCCGGCATCGAAACGAGCACGTCAATCATCGGCACCTTGATCTGCGGCTCTTCCTCGCGCGGAAGCATGATCACAGCGAACAGCCCGAGAAGAACCGATACGATGACCAGCAGCGGGGTCAGCTTTGAGTCAACAAACGCCCGCGCAACGCGCCCTGCCAGCCCGTAGTGCGGATCCGCGCCCGTCATTTCGCGGCCTCCACGCGCTGCCCGTCCACCAGCCGTGCAGCCCCGTCGGCAATCAGGATCTCGCCGGGCGCAAGGCCGGAAAGAATTTCCACCTCGTCGCCGATCCTCTTCCCGGTCTTCACCAGCCGGAGCACCGCCGCGCCATCGCGGACGACAAAAACCATTTCCATCTGGCCGCGCTGGACGACCGAATCCGCCGGAACACGAACCGAATCCGCCCGGCCGACCGGGATCGCCGCGCGTCCGAACTGCCCGGCCCGCAGCGCCGGATCAGCCGGCAGATCGAGCTTGATGAGAAACGTCCGGCTCGCCGAGTCGGCGGTCGGTGAGACTTCGACAACCCCGGCACCAAACGACTTTTGAACCGCCGGGATCGAAACCGAAACCTTCTGCCCCGCTGCCACCCCGTCGATCAGCGCCTCGGGAACATCCGCTTCAAAGCGCAGCGTCCCCCGCTCCTCGATTTCCAAGAGCGGCTTCCCGGGCGCTGCGAGGTCGCCGACGTCGGCGAGCTTTCTCGAGATCACCCCGTCGAACGGCGCGGTGACCCGCGCGTAGCCGAGCATCGTCCGCATCTCGTGCAGAGCCGCCTCGGCCACCCGGAACCGCGCCTCGGCCGCATCGAATTCCTGGCGGCTCGACACCTGCTTCTTGATCAGCGTCTTCGCCCGTTCGAGGTCGCGCGACGCCTGCTCGCGCTGCGCGCCCGCCTGCTCGTGTCGGGCCAGGATCTCCTGCGCGTCAATCTCCGCCAGGAGCTCCCCGGCCTTCACCTGCTGCCCGAGCACCACTGGCATCTTCGAAATCCGCCCGCTCACGCTCGCCTCAACCACCGCCCGCGTTTTCGTGCGCACGCTCCCGACCACCTCCTCAACCACCTCGCGCGGAGAGGACGCCACCGGAACCACCTCAACCAAAAGCACCGCCGGCTGAGATTCGGATTTTTCCGGAGCATGCCGACCGCACCCGCTCAGAAACACGGCGGCAGCAACCATCAATGCAAAAAATGTCTTGTTCCCTCTCATGTCGTTTTTCCAATCATCAAGCCCATGAGCGCACCATAGACCGCCCCACCCCACCATGTCGAGGTCAGCGGACACGTCCCCGAACGGCACGAGCCAAAATACCCGACCGCCGCCCCCAGCAGCGCCCCCGCCGCAACAAACGCAATCACCCGGATCATATTCCCCTTGCCTCCCGGACAGCACTGGCTTTCAATGAGCAAACACAAAAACAATTGTTCATAAGATTGACATTATGACTATACGCTCATATAGTCAATCTTGAAATGAAACTTTTTTCCATGGGAAATTCATCACAGCGTGCGGGGATGGGTCCGGAGGCGCTGGAGCTGATTGCCGGGCGGTTTCGGGTGCTGGGCGAGGCGAGTCGGCTGAAGCTGATCATCGCGCTCGAGTGTGGGGAGAAGAACGTGTCGGCACTGGTGGCGGGCACGGGGCTGACGCAGGCGAACGTGTCGCGGCAGTTGCAGACGCTCACGGACTCGGGCATCCTGGGCAGGCGGAAGGAGGGGCTGAACGTGATCTACCACATTGCGGACAGGACGATCTTCGACATGTGCGACCACGTGTGCGGGAGCCTGCAGAAGCGGATTGCCGGGCAGGCGGGGATCTTTGGTTCCGTCCGGAAATAGCACCGCAGGTCCCGACATCGCCCGGGCTATTTCCTGCCGAGCTCCTCGCGCAGGTGCCGCTGACCGTCGAGCACCTCGACGGCCTCGCCCCTGATCCGCGCGTAAGAAATAGAATTCGCGAGACAAGCCTGAGTTGATGCG
>DYRS01000310.1 GCA_020718585.1 Chthoniobacter flavus | reverse complement strand
CGCTCGACAACACGCTCGCCTGATCGACCGGACATCGCCCGGCCGCCGCAGTGTGAAAGCCTCACGGGCAGACAATTTGGGGATCTCTAAGGTTCGGACATCCGTTGTTGCGGCGAGTGCGGCAGGTCGTTCGACCCAAGCTGAAAGCGGGCCACAAGGTCGTCCTTGAGCCGGATCATTGCCAGCGCGAGATCGCCGCGCATCTTTTCGCGGGCGGCTCCGCGAGAGAGCCCGCCGCCGGGCGGCGGGATCGGCACCCCAACTCCGATGAAGACGTTCGCACAACGCCACGGTAGCCAGTTTTTCGCGTTGTAGAGGCGCTCGCTGCCGAGGATCGCGACCGGCACGATCGGACGTCCGGATCGGACCGCGAGCATCACCGCGCCGTCCCGCACCGGGGCACCCGCGAGCATCGAACGTTCGCCATCGCGGATTCCCCCTTCGGGAAAAACCCCGATCACGCTCCCGCCCTCCAACCGGCGCAGCGCCTCGCGCAACGCGCGGCGGTCGTCGCCGCCTCGGTCCACCGGGATCACGTCCAGCCAGCGGAACGCGCGGTCCGACCAGCCGGTCGCGAAGAGCTCGGACATCGCAATCCAGTCAATTTTTCTCCCGAACCACCCGCTCAAAAACGGCGGATCAAAATGGCTCACATGGTTCGAGATCATCACGAACCCGCCGTCGGGCAACCGGTGAAAAACCTCCAGCCTCACCCGCGCGCCGACCATCAGAAGAAGCTTCAGCGACCCGACGACCAGTCGGTAAAACAAAAGATGAAAATGCTCAGGGCTCAATTTGCAGCGGAGGTTGTCCGCGCCCTCAATTCGTGATCGCGCCCGCGTTTGCGGCCTGCGCGGCCACGCTGCGAAGCGTCGGCCCGAACTCGGCAGCCCACAGCCCGGCGAGCGGTCGCGGGTCGTCGAACCCTGCCTCGCCGGCGTCGCTCACCGAATAAACCTTCGGAGTAAGCCGGTAGTCGTTCGTCCCGGGGATTTGGGCGATCATCACCCGCACCCGGATCGTCTGAGGATCCCCGTAGCTCCCCCACACCGCATTCGCAAATTTGTTAGAGCCTTTGTCGAACGAGACAGAGGTCGGGAAGTCCGACGGCCCGATCTGGTAGCCGGATTGAGCAAATGCCGACTGCGCGGCCGCGACGATCGCCGTCGGACTAGAATTCGATACCGTCACCGAACCGATCCCTCCAGATTTTCCAACCGGCGATACCAAGCATCCGGAAACAACAGCCGCGATGGCCGCGCACGAAAGAATTAGCAACGGGGATTTCATTCCGCACATCCGAGCAGAATTCCCAAAATCACGCAAGTCCTCGGAGTTCTATGGGGGGCGCATCTCCGATAGTTGCAAAAATCAGTTCCACAGGAACTCGGGCTCGACCGCGCCATTTACTCGCGCCGGGAGCCATGGGTGCAGGA
>DYRS01000309.1 GCA_020718585.1 Chthoniobacter flavus | reverse complement strand
ATACTTCGAGGAGGAATACAACTACGACCAAGTCCTCAAGCTGCCGAAACCCCGCTCAAAAGATTCGTCCGATCCGTCAGATCCGCCCGATCAGTCCTATTCCCATACCTACGAGCACCTCGGCGAAGACATCCTCTCCACCATCAAGGAAGAGGCCGTCGGTTATGAGGGCATGCGGATCGACCGCGAGTTCTACGCGAAGTTCGAGGACGTGGTGCGCGAGAATGACTTCATCGCCGCCAGCGTCGAGGCGGGCCAGTGGGACCGCGTGATCGATTACGTGAACAAGGAAGTCTTCGACAAGCCTTCCGAATTTTACTCCCTCGACAAGCTGCGGAAGGCCGCCGGCGTGGATCGCCGCCTCACCCTGCGCGAAATCCTCGAAAAGATTTTCGGCCTCATCCCGCGCTTCAAATCCAAGGACGACCTGCTCGAAGAAGAGTTCTCCAAGTTCGTCGCCGACCGGAAGCCCGAGGAGGCCGAGGCCATCCCCGCCATCAAGACCTACTTCAAGGCCTACGCCACCAGCGACGCCATCCGCCACATCATCGAGTCGGGCCACCTCACCGACCTCGCCACGAACCCTGTTTTCTCCACGAAGGACTTCAAGGCCGTCCCCGCGAAATACCGCACACTCATTCCTGAATACATCAAGGATTACGTGAGCCTGAACCAGTTCGCCGCATGAAGAAACTCCGACCCAGCGGCGGCTACCGCGACACCGCCAGTTTCCAGACCGCGACGCTCATCTACGATGCCACCGTCTGGTTCTGCGAAAAATTTCTCGATTCACGCTCGCGCACCGTTGATCAGATGGTGCAGGCCGCCCGCTCAGGTCGGCAGAACATCGCCGAGGGCAGTCGCGCCTCCGCCACCTCTTCGCAGACCGAGTTGCGCCTCCTGAATGTTGCCCGTGCCAGCCTCGAAGAGCTGCTCCTCGACTACGAGGACTTCCTCCGCCATCGGCGGCTAGCCGCGTGGGCACCAGACGACCCGGCGGCGTCAGCAGTGCGCGCCGTTCCGCGCACCTTCCGGAAAGATCGGGCCGATCCGTCGGATCAGACTGATCAGTCCGATCTGACCGATCTCTCCGACGCGGAACGCGCCGCCCTCTACTCCCGTTGGCTGGACCACGCCGACCCCGCCATCCGCGCCAACGCGCTCATCTGCCTCATCCACCAGGCGAACTTCCTCCTCGACCGACAAATCGCCGCCCTCGAGAAAGCCTTCGTCGAAGGCGGTGGCTACAGCGAACAACTCGCCACCGCCCGCCTCGCCCACCGGCGAAAAAAAGATCCGTCCGATCCGCCTGATCAATCCGATCCCATTCCCACTTGCCCGCAATGCGGCGCCCTCATGGCCCTCCGCACCGCCAAGTCCGGAAAAAACGCCGGCAGCCAATTCTGGGGCTGCACCAAATACCCCGACTGCAAAGGCACC
>DYRS01000308.1 GCA_020718585.1 Chthoniobacter flavus | reverse complement strand
GGGCATTTCTTCACGATCTGGGGGCCGCGGCAGACCGGCAAGACCTGGCTGCTCCGCCAGGCGGCCGCGAGGATCGAGCGCGGACGCCCCGGCGAGTTCATCGTCGCCGAGATGTCCATGCAGGGCGTCGTCATGGAGAAGGACGACCCCAAAGAGCTTTTCCTGGGCCGGGTGCCCCAGCTCATGCAGGAGGCCTTTGGACTTCCGCGCGGCCCCGCGCCAACCAGCTTCGAGTCCTTCAAAGACATGTTCCGGAAGGAGGCCGGTCTGTTCGACAAGCCGGTGGTCCTGCTGATCGACGAGTTCGACAAGCTGCCGCCGGGCGTGATCGACGCCCTGGTCGGGTTGTTCCGCGACATCTACCTGAAGCGCCCCGACCACGTCCTGCACTCCCTGGCCTTGATCGGGGTGAGGGCGGTCCTCGGCGTGGAGAGCCCCCGCGGGTCGCCGTTCAACGTGCAGCGGTCGCTCGACGTCCCGCGCTTCGACCGCGGCGAGGTGGTGGAGCTGTACCGGCAGTACCAGGAGGAGTCGGGCCAGAGGATTGAGCCGGAGGTCGTCGAGGCCGTCTGGGCCGCCACCCGCGGCCAGCCGGGGCTCGTCTGCTGGCTCGGCGAGCTGCTCACCGACAAGTACAACCCGGATCCGCGGCGGGAGTCCCCCATCGGCATGGCCGCATGGTCGAACATCCATCAAAAGGCGTTGTTCGTCGAGCCGAACAACACGGTCATGAACATGATCGCGAAAGCCAGGGGCGAGCATCTGCCCCGGGTGGTCGAGATGTTCTCCAAATCAAACATCCCGTTCTCCATCGACGCCGAATGGTGCAACTTCCTGTTCATGAACGGGCTGATCTCCTACGACACCGTCTCGGACGGGAAGGGCATGACGATGGAGGTCTGCCGGTTCACGAGCCCGTTCATCCAGAAGCGTCTTTACAACGCGCTCTGCGACGACCTCGTGGGCGACCGCATGCCGATCCTCGCGTTGGAGCCCCTGGACGCCCTGGAGGACGTCTTCGCGGACGGGGGGATCGACTGCCCGGCCCTCCTCGCCCGCTACGCGGCCTACCTGGGGCGGCTCAAGGCCAAGGGGCTGAACCCGTGGCGCGACCATCCGAGGCGCTCCGACCTGGGGCTGCGGGAGTCGGTCGGCCATTTCCACCTGTACGCCTGGCTGAGCCAAGTGCTGACGCGCCGATGCGTCGTGAGTCCGGAGTTCCCGACAGGCAACGGCAAGGTCGACATCCATCTTAAGGACGGCGACCGCTCAACGGCCATCGAAGTGAAAAGCTTCGTGGACAACTACGCGCTCAAACTCGCCAAGGCGCAGGCCGCGGAGTACGCCGAACAGCTCGGAATCTCCGAGATCACCTTGGCCGTCTTCGTCCCCACCTCCGACCCGGCCGTCGTCGCCGCCCTCTCCGGGGACTCGGCCCACGGCG
>DYRS01000112.1 GCA_020718585.1 Chthoniobacter flavus | reverse complement strand
ATCTCCACATTTTATCTCGCCGAAAACCCCCGCGATTATCTCGACGCGCTACACGATTCCCATCCGTCGCCCAGCCAGAGCGTCTCATGCGGGGTGAGCACGGCCAGCCCGCAAAGATGCCCGCCGACGTGGTTCTTGTGCCCGACATAGGGGAAGTAAAGATCGGTGATATTCGCATGCCCGTTGAAGTTGATCAGCAGCCCGCCATTGCCCAGCACGAAATGGTTCGCCATGCGCGCGATGCTGGCACGGATCGCCTGCGATCACCAGCGCGAATCCCCCGGAATCATGGCCGGGTTTTTTTGTCGGCGGCCTCCGCCTGATCTTGGCCTCAACGAAAAAACCGCTTACGCTCACATCCATGAGCGCGATTCGCCGATGGAGGGCGCGCGGGCTGATGCTCGCCCTGGGGGCAATCCTGCTGTCCGCGAAGCCACCGGCCCCGCCCGAGGAAACGGAGGACCAAAGGACGAAGGTGCCAACCTGGGAGTTCACCACGATCTTTGAGAATACCCGGGACCTGCGCGGGTTCGGCGACGACGCACAGAAGCGCGCGCTCGCTGACATCGAGCGCGCACTCGCGGGATTCCGAGCCGATCAGGATCCGAAGAAGCTGGGGAAAATTTTTGAGAAACTTTCGTTCGAGGACGTGCAGCTTCTCGCCAAGGGCGGGAAGCAGATGCCGGCGGAGCTCTCGAACCGGATCGCCGAGTTCAAACGGCAGTTCGAGGCGATGACCGGGGTGGATCCGAAGAAGGCCGGGATCTCGACCCTCAGCGGAGCCGACTTCTACCCCGACTGGCGGCAGAAGCAGACGACGGCGGAATATTCCGTGGAGGCGGCGCGCGTCTTCGAAGAGAACCGCAAAGATGCGAGCGCCTACCGGTCGGAAGGTCAGCTCAAGAGCCAGGTCGAGGGACGCGGGTATGAGGCGATCCAGGAGCACCACAAGCGGGTGCGCGAGCTCCAGGCGGCACGCGACCGGCTCGAGGCGGCCGGCGGGGATCCCGCTTCGCTCGCCGCAATGGAAAAGGAAATCCTCCACGAGTATCGCCCGGTCCTCTCGGAGGCGGAGGCGCGGATCTACGAGGGCATGGGCCGGGAGGCGGTCGAGAAAATGCTCGACGACCGCCCGCGCCTACTTCGAGCGCAGCATCCAGTCCTACCCCCGCACCGGCGGCGGCTCCCCCCGACCCTTCCCGAAAAAATGCGGCCGTAGCCGCCGCGCGGTTCAATGGCCGGTGCCCCCCCAAAAATCCGCGCGCATGATCGGGTCCGGAGAACCCGATTCCTCAGGTATCAGTTCCAATCAAACATCCGTCGAAGGGAATTCGCGAAAACCTTCTTCCCGGAGCGTGCGACAGGGGCGCATCTCCGATGAATCGTCGGCTCATCGCATTTCCCTACGCCTCAGGATGTCTGTTCCTTTTCCCGCGCGCGAGGCGGGGAAAGCTTTTCATTTCTCGCATCCGCTCGCGCGGGCTGATAGTGGGTGGCGGATGGTTCTTCTTTTTGGTGCCGCCGGTTATGTCGGACGCGCGATCGCGGGAGCGCTTCGCGAGGCCGGGCTGGATGTTGCCGCGCCGACGCGCGCAGATCTTGATCTAACCTCGCGCGACGCTCTGTCGGCGTGGCTCGGAGGGATCCCGAAGCCGGAGTTTGCGATCAACGCGGTCGGGTTCACCGGGCGTCCGAACATTGACGGCACCGAGGTTGAGAAGTGGCACACCCTGCGTGCGAACACGGTGGTGCCGGGGGTGCTCGCCGAGGTTCTCGGCGCGGCGGGGATCCGCTGGGGCCATGTCTCGTCGGGCTGCATTTATCACGGATCCCGTCCCGACGGCTCGGGGTTCATCGAATCCGATGAGCCGGAGTTCGCGGTTTTCGACCCGCGGGCCGGGTGGTATGCCCGGACGAAGTGGATGGCTGAAAAGTTGCTGGCCGGTGCGCCGGGGGTGCTGATCTGGAGGTTGAGGATCCCGTTTGACTCGCACGACAACGAGCGGAACTACCTCACGAAACTCATGCGCTACGACCGGCTGCTTGAGGTGAGGAATTCGATTTCCCAGCTCGGCGAGTTTGCGGCGGCGGCGGTCGCCTCGATGCACGAGCGGATCCCGGACGGCATCTACAACGCGACGAACCCGGGCTCGATCCTGACGAGCGAGGTGGCGGCGGCGCTCGCGCGGCACGGGATCTGCCGGAAGCAGTTCGAATATTTTCGCGATGGGGAGGAATTTCTTTCCGCTCCCGGTCGGGTTTTTCGGGCGAGCTGCATCCTCGACCCGTCGAAGCTGGCCGCCTGCGGGATCCGGATGGCCGAGGTCCACGAGTCGCTTGAGCGCACGCTGCGCGAGTGGAAAAGGGCATGAGGCGGGTCGTCGCGGTCGTTGTCACATGGCACCGCGAACGCGAGCTCTCCCGCTTGCTCGCAAGCCTCGCGTCCTCGACCGCACCGCTTACCGGCTGCGTCGTGATGGACCATGCGGGGACGGTCGGGGAGTTTCCCAGCCTCCCGTTTCCCGTGAGGGTTTTTCATGATCCCGCGAACCCCGGGCCCGGTGTCGGCTGGGCAAATGGCGCGCGGCGGGTGCGGGAGGTTTTTGGGGCGGCGGCGGACATCCTGTATCTTGACGACGATGTCGTCCTGCCGCCGCAGACGCTGGAAATCCTCCTGCGCGAAATGTCCGGCGCGAGCGCGATCTGTCCGCTGCTCGAGGATGCCGGGGGCCGACTCTGGGGGTTTCCCGAGCCGTTCATTGCGCGCCAGAGAAAGCTGATCCGCTGGTCGGAGACGCCCGCCGACGCGCTCCGCCTGCTCGGCCCCGGCCCGCATAGGTTCTGCTGGGCGACCGGGGCCTGCCTGCTCGCCGACGCGGGCGCAGCGGATTCCGTCGGACTCCACCGCCGCGATTTCTGGATGCTCGGCGAGGACCTCGAATATTCGATGCGCCTCGCGTCCGGCGGCCGCGCGGTTTTTACATGCCTCGCCAGCGTGCCCCACCTGCCGCCGACCCCTGCCGACCCGGAGTCCGCGAAGCGAGCCGACGACAGGAAATTTCGCTCGCTCCTGCGGAACCTCTCGTATCTGGCGTTCCACTCGCCGCACAGCGCGCACATGTGGCGATACCTGCCCGGCAACTTCCGCCGTTTTTTTCGGACCCACGGGGTATCTTCCCGGACGATCTCCGGCGCGTGGTCATGCTTCCGGCTCGGTGCGCTGTGCGGCCAACCCGCCGGCGCCGGACCGGGTGCTCTCGGCCCAGAGACAGGGCAAATGGGTCAGTCCTTGCCTGTTGACATTCGAGAACAAATCTGATCGGATTCCTCCATGCCGAGAAAAGAGCGGATGGCATTTGCTGGCGGGGTTTATCATGAACATGGGCGCGCCGAGCAGGGTGAGCCGGTATTGCAGTCAGGCCGAGGTCCGTGCAGACGTGAAATCGCATCTCAAGAGATTACAGATGTCAAAGAGCAAGGACTGTTATCTTTTCTGGCAATCAGTTCCGGCACTCCGGCGCGCCGTATCACAGCCGCTCGAGCGCGGGGAGCGAGTATTTTTTCACGAGCGCGTCGCGGTTTGCGCCGACCGATTCCGCGTCGAGAAATATCAACCCCGGATCTTCGGAGAGTTCGATTTTCTGAAACCCGTTCACCGGAGACTTCGCGGCCGTGACGACATCTTCGAGGCTCCGGATTTCGCGGCCGTTGATTTTTGAGACGACTAGTTTGTCGAGCCCCTCGTAGCCGAGCGTGTCCGGGGTCGGAAGGATCTGCGAGATGAGGACGATTTTCCCGTGGTCCTCCGGCAGCTCGTTCTGGAAAGCCTCCAGAAAGAGCAACCGCTGAGGGGCGTCCTTCAGCCAATCCCCTCCCCACTCCTGCAAATACGGTCGTGAGAGCTCGACGAAGACGAGCCCGCCCATGATGACATAGCGCGGGGCGCGGTCGGTGACATACGATTCGCTCACGATTTTCGACCGGTCGCGGGCCTCGAGCTTCACCGGGATATCAAGAATTTCTCCGTCACGAAAAACCTTGAATGCAGCCGTATCGTCCGGATGGAATACCGTGTTCGTGAGATGGCTGAACGCGATGCGACCCCACTCGGGATCCTCGTAGTTGCCGTCCTGGTCCACCGCGCGCCCGTCCACCGCGAGGACGACGTCGGCCAGTTTGATCCCTGCCTTCTCGGCCGCGCCGCCCTTGAGGACATCGGTGACATAGACCCCGCCGGGCTCGGAGAGGCCGATGTATCGGCGGAGCTGGGGGTCGCGGGTGCTCGAAAACGCGAGCCCGGCGCGCGCGAACCCTCCGTATTTTTCGCGTCCGACCTCGTCCAAAAAGTGCGCGATGACCGGAGTCGGGATGATGTCGGCGGTCTGGCTGCGTGCGTCGTAGCGCATGAGGAGCCCGAGGAGCTTCCCGTCGCGCACGGCCGGCAGGGTGAAGCTGCCGTCGCGCTGCTGCATCGGTGCGCTCAGGCGAAAAAGCAGAAGCCCCATGTTGTCAAACGGATACCCGCCGACCGCGATCGAGGTGATCGTGCCGAGCGTCTGCGCGATCTCGCCGTTCGGCTCGAGCTGGATGATCGTCGCCCGGTCGCCGACGCGCGCCCCGCTGTCGAGTGCGAGCGGCTTCATGCCATCAAGAAATGCCGGATCCGCAGGTTTCAAAATCGCGAGGTTGCATTCGTAGTCCACCCGTTCGACCTCGGCGGACGACTTCTCGGCGGTCTCGGCTTTTTCCAGCTCGATGAACGTGTGGTTCGCGACCAGCTCGGCGGTGACGAGGATCCGGTTCCCGCTGATCAGCGTCCCCAGCCCGCGCCTCGTGCCGGGCGGCTTCTTCGCCCACGGACGGAAAAAATCATACGCCTGGCCGGTCGCGTTCACGCGGAGGACCGAGAGCGACTTCTGGCCGGCGGCGGCGCGGGTTTGCTGTTGCGGTGTGACCCCGGCCAGCGCGGGCAGGCAGAGCGCGACCAGCGCGCAGACGATGCGGATGCTCATAGGTTTTGCTCTTTCGTGACCCCGTAGCGGGAAAGGATTCGCGCGCGCGCCTCCTCGACCGCCTTTCGCTCGAGGACGATCGGCCGTCCGTTCCCGGCCATCTTGATCACATAATAGTCGGCGGGCTTGGCAAATTCCTCCGCCGCGTCCGCGAGCCGCAGGATCTTCCGCCCGTTGATCTCATCCACAATCCCGTTTCGGAAATCCGCCGCATACGCGTTGACCGGGTCGGCAAGGAGCCCGCTCAGCGCGACGATCTCCGGGCGTTCCTTGTAAATTTTGTCCTCGATAAAAAAGTCAAACATGTAGCGCAGCCGGAGGTCGTCCGGCTTGAGCTCCGACATCCAGTTCTGGTCAACCGGCTGGAAGATGAGCCCGCCAAAGACGACGAACCGGGGATCCTCGTCGTAGGTATTCCCATGCAGCGTGAACGGCCAGGGACCGGAGAGCGGGATCTTGAGCTCGAGCGGCACGCCGTCGCGCAGCACGTCGAGCTTCACCGTGTCGCCCTTGAACTTTCGCTCGACGACCTCCGGGAGCGGCACCGAATCGTTGTCCATCGGGATCGTCGCATCGCTCGCGATCGGCAGCCCGTCAATCGCCATCAGCACGTCGCCCGGCTTCACGATTCCGTCGGACGAACCGCCCCCATAGACGCTCGCCACGAGCACACCCCGGTCGTCATCCTGCAGGCCAAGCGCCCGACGAGCCGCCGGATTAAAAAGATTTTCGTAGCTGAGCCCGAGATCCACGTAGCGATCGTAGTGCCCGTCCTCGACATCCTTCAAAAACCGCTTCGCGACCGGCGTCGGGATCATGTAGCCGACGTTCTGCGCGACGTCCCCGCTGTATCCCTGGAACGCGATGCCGACGACCTTCCCGCCCTGCATCACCGGGCCGCCGCTGTTGCCGGGGTTGATCGCGGCGTCAATTTGCACGGTGAGATGCGAGTCCATCCCGGAATGCGAATACTCCTGAAAATCAATCCGCGAAACGATCCCCTGCGTGACCGACAGCTTCGTCCCCCCGATCGGATACCCGTAAACCGACACGGTGGACTCGATCACCGGGATCCCTCCAAATTCGAGCGCGGCCGTGCCTTTGAAAAAGGCCGGATCCTCGACGGTGAGCAGTGCCAGGTCGCAGTCGTGCCCGATGTGCAGGACTTTCGCAGGATACGGCTTTGGGTCGCCCTCCTTCGACACCGTCAGGAACCGCGCGTTGCTCACGACATGTGCGTTGGTCAGGATCCGATTGCTCGCGATCACAAACCCCGCACCGACCCCGCCGGAAACCTGGCCGGGATTCCATGGTGCCTTGTAGCTCGGCTCTTGCGAGGTCGCCTCGATCCGGACCAGGCTCTTCGCCACCGGCACCGCCTGCGTGGTCCCCGCCGCAAGCACCAATATCATCAATAGTCGGAACATCCGCGCAAACGTAGGCGGTCAGCGCGGATTGACAACCCGGATTTTCCAGATCCGCCCGTCGGCCAGAGCCAATTCACGAACGAGAGCCGATTTTCACCGGCACTGTGAGCCAGAAGCGAATCAGGGTTTTCACAGTCCAACCCTGCTGGTCGTCCTCCAAGAGCAGGATCTTCACCAGCCATCAGCAGATTAAACGCCAGCGCGCCAAGTCCGTAGTAAAAGGCGTTGGCCTCGTTGGAGAGGCAGGGCGGGTGGTGGAGGTCCATGTGCCCGAGAAACTCCCGGATGATCGCCCAGAGTTGCTTTCAGGCTCTCCTCATCCTGGGTGCGCAGCCATTGGCCCAAAGTGGACTCGTTGGCCCATCGCTCCATGCCCAGAAGTTGCCCGAGAGCCTTGTCGGTGCCCAGACGTCCCGCATCGGCCAAAGAGATGCCTCCGCTGCAGAAGCTAAAAAGGATCTGCGAGACGATGACCTCGGGGGAAA
>DYRS01000307.1 GCA_020718585.1 Chthoniobacter flavus | reverse complement strand
CCGGCTTCGGAGGCCCCTTGTTCAGCCTGGTCCGATGGGCCAATGCCAGTGGCATTGGGCGTCCCGCCCGTGTGCGGCACCGGTGTTGCTGCGAGGCTCGGTCTCCAAACAGGCGGGACGCCTGTTCTCGTGTGCACTTATCGGAGATGCGCCCACCCCACCGTCCCCAACACGACGATCCGAACCCTCCGCCGGGCAACCCTGCTCTGCGCGGCCTTAACCGTTTTCCCGCTCGCGTCCCGGGCGACGCTCCCCTCGTGGGATTTCGCCAAGGGTTTTGCCCGCGTACGCTGCGACCACTGCGCCCATGAGTTTTTGCTGGCGTTCTCGCGCAAGGGCCGGTGGTTTGCGAGCAACGCGGGTCGGCTCGCCGGGAGGCGCGCCCGCCCAGCTTATCCGGGCGATCCCGGATCCTTCACCACGAAGATCCGCTCGTCGGGGGAATGGGCGATCAGGTGCCCGGGAGGGACCACCAGGAAACGCTCGTCGTCCCATCGGCCCGAAAGCGCGTCGCGGAGCAGGGTCTCGTCCCCCCGTATCCGCTCGAAGCCCCAGCCGAGCCAGCCCGCGCACGATGCCGCGTAGTCGGCCTCGGCCTCGGCATCCTTGGTGCCGAGATCCACGAAGGTCGCCCGATCGTAATGGCCCCAAGTCTCGCGCTCCACCCCGATCAGATACTCGATGTCATCCTCATCGAAGCGCCCCGCCAAGTCTTCCCGCACCTTCACCTCCCGGTCGGGGCCGGGCACCCGCCTCGCCCGGTTCCAACCGGGCGTGTAGTAATAGCACCGCCCGCAGGCACGGGCGGCAAACTGCTTTCGGCAGCCGAGAAAGAGCGTGATGCAGTCGTGCGCCCGCGGGATCACCAGCGGATGCCGGCCCGCCCGCAGCCCGGCGGTGCCGCGCCCGCACAACCCGTACAGCAGAAGGACGCCCGCGAGGCCCTCCAGCGCGTCGCACCGGTCGATCTCGGACTGGAGGACGACCCGCATTTTGTCGGGCTGATCGTGGAGCCCGATCTCCAGGTCGCGCCGATGGACGATCAGCGGAGCATCCGCCGCGAAACGGTCCAGCTCGCTTTCGAAAACGTCGCACGCGATGAGGGCGATGGAGGTCGGTCGGGACATGCCGGAAAGCATCGGGCGGACCGCGGGCAGCGTCAAGGGGCCGCGCCATAATCTTCGACGGATCGGAGCAGCACCGGCTGGCCCTCCGGCGTTTGACCCAAACGCCGCCCGGTGTTGGACCGGGGTGCCGTGGCCCCGCATTTTTCGCTTGACCGATTCAAACGTCCGTTTAAATTGATCGCATGATCTCGACCCGAGAACGGATTCTGGACGCCGCCGAGCTGCTCTTCGCCCGGCGCGGCTTCGGCTCGGCCTCGCTCCGCGATATCACCGCCGCCGCCGGCGCCAATCTCGCCGCCGCCAACTACCATTTCCGCGACAAAGAA
>DYRS01000018.1 GCA_020718585.1 Chthoniobacter flavus | reverse complement strand
TAAGGTCGTAAAAAATGCCCGGGAGCGCGGAATTGTGCAAGCCGCAATGCGGGACAGAAATCGTTTGCCAACCGGCGCATCTTGCGAAAACGGGAGCGCGGGCATCCTGCCCGCCTTCCGAAGAAGCGGGCAAGATGCCCTCGCCTTTGGCCGCAATTTTTCGGAGGAGCCCTCGCGTCTCAGGCATTCTTATGCGCTTGCATGGAGGCGGGGCCTTTTCTTTACTCTCCCCGCAATGCTTTCCCCCCATTCGCGAAAAAACCCCTTTCATGCGGTGCTTTCGGTGAACCGCGCGCTCACCGGCGACGGCTCCGGCAAGGAGACCCGCCACATGGAGCTTTCGCTCGGCGGATCCGGGCTTGGCTACGAGCCCGGCGATGCGCTCGGGGTTTTTCCGTCGAACGATCCGGAGCTGGTCGGGATGCTTCTTGCCGAGCTCGGGTTCTCGGGCGACGAGCCGGTGACGACGCGCGAGGGCGGGGCAACGACCGTGCGCGGCGCGCTCACGACGGGCTGCCTGATCACGGTGCCCTCGAAGCACCTGCTGATGGCCGTGGCAGAAAAGGACAGCACCGGGGCCTTTTTGCGCGCGTTCCAGGCCAATTCGGCACTTGAAGATCTGGAAAAATTTCTTAATGGCCGGGACGTGCTTGACGTGCTGCGCGAGTTTCCGAACGCGAGGTTTTCTGCGGACGAGTTTGTCAAGCTTCTCCGGAAGCTTCAGCCGAGGCTTTATTCGATTTCGTCTTCTCAGAAAGCGGTTGGCGAGTCGGTGCATCTTACGGTTGCGGTCGTCCGGTTCGGGATCGCGCACAACTCGCGCCAGCGGGACGGCGTGTGCTCGACATTCCTCGCTCGGCGGGCCGGTTCGGGCATCCCGGTCTTCATCCACAGCGCGAAGCATTTTCGGATGCCCGATGATCCGGCCGCGCCGGTCATCATGGTCGGCCCGGGCACCGGCGTTGCCCCGTTCCGCGCGTTCCTCCAGGAGCGCCGGGCGTCCGGCCACACCGGCCCCGCATGGCTGATCTTTGGCGAGCAGCATGCCGCGACGGATTTTTTGTATCGCGACGAGCTCGAGGCGGCGCTGTGCGACGGAACCCTCACCCGGCTCACAACCGCGTTCTCCCGCGACCAGCCGCACAAGATCTACGTCCAGCACCGGATGCTGGAGGAGGGGGCGGAACTGTTTGCCTGGCTTCAACAGGGCGCGTATTTTTACGTCTGTGGCGACGCCGCCCGCATGGCGCGCGATGTGGACGCCGCGCTCCGCGCGCTTGTCGGGACGCACGGCGGGCTTGCGCCGGACCGGGCGGGGGAATACGTGGAGGCGATGAAAAAATCGAAACGCTACCGGAAGGATGTTTACTGATGTCGCAAAATAAATTTCCGCGGGTGATTCTGGTGATCGGCGCGCTTTTTCTGATGGCCGCGAAGTGCGGGATTCTGCTGTGGACGAGTTCGCGCCGCGGGCACATTCCCGAAGCCGGGGAGCGGGGGCGATGAAAGACTTGCGCATTCATTTTCTTGGCATCTGTGGCACGGCGATGGGGGCGACTGCGGCCGCGATGAAGGACCGGGAGTTTCACGTCACCGGGCAGGACGACAAGGTTTACCCGCCGATGTCCACATTCCTTGCGGCGAAGGGGATCCCGATCACGCAGGGGTTCCGGCCGGAGGACATCCCGGCGGCCGATGTCATCGTCGTCGGCAACGCGATGACCCGCGGGAACCCCGCCGTCGAGGCGGTGCTCAACCGCAGGCTGCACTACCTCTCGCTCCCGGAAACTCTCAAACAATTCTTCCTGCGCGGCCGCCACAACCTCGTCGTCACCGGCACGCACGGGAAGACCACGACGACCTCGATGCTCGCGTGGATCTTTGAATATGCGGGGCTGGCGCCCGGGTATCTGATCGGGGGGATCCCCTCGAATCTCGGGCAGGGCGCGTGCCTGAGGGACTCGAAGCACTTCATCATCGAGGGCGACGAATACGACACCGCATTTTTCGACAAGCGACCGAAATTCGTCCACTACCTTCCCGAGCTCGTGATCGTGAACAACATCGAGTTCGACCATGCCGACATCTACGCGAGCCTTGACGAGATCAAAACCGGGTTCCGCCGGCTGCTGAACATCGTGCCCTCCGAGGGCATGGTCCTGCTCAACGGGGACGATCCGAACTGCCTTGATGTCGCGGCGGCGTGCCCGGCGCCAGTCGTCGAGGTCGGGTTCTCGCCGAATGCGGGGAACAGGATCCGCGAAGTGAGCCACGGTGCCGACGGGTCGTCGTTTGTGCTTTTTGGCGAGCGGTTCGAGATCCCGATGGCCGGAGATTTTAATATCAGGAATGCGGCGATGGCAGCCTCTGCGGCGCACTATTACGGGATTGCTCCGGCGAAGATCCGCGAGGCGCTCGCGTCGTTTCAGGGGATCAAGCGCCGCCAGGAGGTGCGCGGCACGGTGCGCGGCATCACGGTCATTGACGACTTCGGGCACCATCCGACCGCGATCCGTGAAACCCTCGCCGGGCTGCGCGCGAAGTTTGGAAGTGCTAGGATCTGGGCGGTCTTCGAGCCGCGGTCAAACACGACCCGCCGCGCGGTTTTTCAGCACGAGCTGCCGGCCGCATTCGCCGATGCTGACGGGGTCTTCATCGCCAAGGTCGCCCGCCTCGACCAGCTCCCGGAGAATGAGCGCCTCAACCCGGAGCGGGTCGTCGCCGACATCGCCGCCACCGGGAAGCCCGCATTCTACGAGCCGACCGCGGACGACATTGTCGCCCGCCTCGGCCCGCTCGCCCGCGATGGCGATGTCGTCGCGGTCTTCTCAAATGGCGGATTCGACGGCATCCACCAGAAACTTCTCGAACGGCTCTGAGCCAGACCGTCCCATCGCGCTCCGTCCGGGCGGGCGTATCTGCGAAAAGTGCAGACGAGGCAGCTCACAGGACCGTGGGCGTCCCGCCCGCTTCTTCGGAAAGCGGGCAAGATGCCCGCGCTCCCGGCAACTTGCACTTATCGAAAATGCACCCGCTCGAGGCGGCCGTTGCGCTCGCGCTTGACGGGCATTCGCGGAGGCGCGCGTATCTTGTCGGGGTATCCGGCGGACGCGATTCGATGGCGCTCCTGCATGCGCTGCGGGCGCTCGGGTTCGCGAGGCTGGTCGTCTGCCACCTTGACCACGGGCTGCGCGGACGGGAGTCGCGGGCGGATGCGGCATTTGTGCGCCGCGCGGCGGGCGGGTGCGAGTCGGCCCGCGCGCGCACGCGCGACTTTGCGCGCGACCGCACGTGCTCGCTCGAGCTGGCGGCGCGCGACCTGCGGCACGCATTTTTCCTCGAGTGCGCGAAGCGCCGCCGGTGCCACAGGCTGCTTCTCGCGCACCATGCCGACGACCAGATCGAGACCTGCCTGTTCCAGTTCCTTCGCGGCTCGGGCGCGGCCGGGCTCGCAGGAATGCGGCCGGTGGCCGAGCGCGACGGGCTCACGATCATCCGCCCGATGCTCGACGTCCCGCGCGAGGAAATCGACCGCTACGTCGAGGAGAACCGGATCCGGTTTCGTGAGGACAAATCCAATGCGAGCGGAGCGCACACGCGGAACCGGATCCGCCACTCGGTGATCCCCGCGATCCGCAGTGCGTTGGGAGACAGCTTCCGCGCAGCGATCCTGCGCGCGTCGGAAATCTTCCGCAGCGAGGATGCCTGGATCGAGGCGAACGTGCCGCCGGTCGGGGAGAGGCTCTCCTGCAAGGTGCTGCGCGGGATGCCCGATGCGATCCGGCATCGGGCAGTCCTCCGCTGGCTGAGGGCGTCTCCCGTCCCCGAGCCGGGGTTTGCCGAAACCCGACGGGTGCTGTTGCTCCTGGACGCCGGGAACGGTCCGTCAAAAGTCAGCCTGCCCGGATGCCTCCACGCGCGGAGACGGGCGGGAGAAATCTTTCTCGGGTCCGAGGCCTGAGCCGGATGCCCGGACCGAACGGCCCGGAATCGGGGCTAGCGGCGGGAGCGCGCGAAAAGCGCGCCGACAAGCACGGTGAGGACAATGACGACCGCGCCGGCGATGACGAGGTGGCCGACCGGCGGAACCTGGCTCATCGGGCAGCCGAACTCATCGCACTTGCCGAGGTTGAGGACCGATCGGATGAACGAGCGCTTGCCCGTTGACTGGCGGGAGGAAAATGCCATGGAGAAAATTCCTCGGCAAGCGCTACTTCATGAGCAGGACCGCACGCGCGCGCTTCACCTCGCGGGTGATCTTGCGGTGCAGCCGGGCCGACATGCCGGTGACCCGGCGCGGGAGGATCTTCCCGCTCTCGGTGACGAAGCGCTTCAGGAGATCGGGATTCTTGTAGTCGATCGCCTCGATGTTAAGGTCCACCCGACGCCTGGGCATCGTGCGGTTTGCTTTGCGGAAGTTGGAACGGCGTTGCGGAGTTTTCGGCTGCATGAGAAAATTATTTAATTTCGCGGTGGAGCGTGTGGCGCTTCAGGAACGGGTTGTATTTTTTCTTTTCGAGCCGGTTTGGTGTGCGCGGGCTCTTCTTGTTGCGGGTTGTGATGTAGCGTGAAGCCGGTTTTCCCTCGGCCTTCGCCTCGGTGCATTCTAGCGTGATGTTTTCCTGTGCCATGTTCTCTTATTCCTTGCTGTCGTTGGATGAATCGTCGTCGCCCTCGTCGGCGCTGTCGTCGTCGCCGAGCCCGAAGAGCGAGGCGACCGGCTGGCGGACCCGGCTGTATCGGTTGCGCTTCTCAATCTCCGCCTGGCATTCGACAGTATACCGGGTGAACGGAAGTGCCTCGAGCCGGATGTGCGGGATCGCTTTTCCGGAAATTTCGCAGATTCCGTAGGATCCGGATTCGAGACGCTTCATCGCCTCATCGATCTCGTAGAGCGAATCCTGCTCCTGCGAAAGCAGGCTGAGCGCGAAATCGCGGTCGTAGGCGTCGCTGCCCGCGTCGGCCTGGTGCATTCCGAACGCCGAGGCCTCGCTGCCGTCGGCCCTCGAGCGCAGGCTGTCCTTCGCAACCCCATTCATCGAGTCCAGAAGCGTGTCCTTCAAAACAAGAAGCCGACCGCGCTGCTTCGCAAGAAATCCGGTGAGAACCATCGGCTTGCTCGGAGACTTGGCAACCGGGGGTTTGACGGGCGGCTTGACAGGCTGTTTGACGGGCTTTCCCGAAACCTTGCGGGATGCCGCAGGCTTCGCGGCAGGGGCGGGGATGGGCTTTTTCTTCGCAACCGGCTTGGATGCTGGCTTGGAAGCTGGTTTCACAACCGGTTTGGCGGCAGGTTTGGCAACCGGGCGGGCGGTTGGCTTCGCCGCTTTGCTGGGGGCGGGCTTTGCCTTTGTGGCCGACGCCTTGTGGGAGAATTTGGATTTGGTTGCCATTTTGTCGCTGAAAAGTTGAAAGAAAGGGTGGGATTAGTATCGCCTCGAATGGGCCCGCGCAAGGGGATTCTTACAAAATCTGCAAAGCACTAGGACTGATTTTTAAAATTTTCCATGCGGAAGGCGTCTTGGAGGTGACGAGGTCGAAGGCGCGCCTGTAATTTTTGGCATTGTTGTTGTGCTCCAAGAAGTCGCGGGTTGAGGTGCTTTTGTTGGTCTTCTTTTGTTTTTGGCTCCATGGAATGACGAAGCTAACAACAACCCGGCGGAACATTTCCAGCACCAAAGCGGCGTTTGGATTTCTTGAGATCCACAACAAGCCCCAACCGCCTGCCTCGCTGCTCATCATTCCAGCCGAGCACTTCCCGACCTTTGAGATGCCTTGCGCCACGCTCCACGCTCCCAGCGTCAGCCACTCCCCTCCAAATTCCGCCACATATCGCATGTGCTCGTCCACAAGCTTTCCCCGAGCTTGACCAAGTTGGTGAACCTGAAGGACGACTGGGGGGATGGCACTGGCAAATTCTGGCAAAAAGCCTTTTACCAAGCGTTCTGCGACATTCATCAGCCCCTGATCGACCAGCAAATAAACGAAAGGCAGCAGAGACTTATAAACAAAGGCTCTACGGCCTATTTAAAAAATGGGCAGGAATGGATTCGAACCATTGAAGGCGTAAGCCAGCGGATTTACAGTCCGCCCCGTTTGGCCACTTCGGTACCTACCCGGTAAAATTGTGCGCCTGTGGGCCGGACCTACTGGGTGGCCGACTGGGCGATGCGGGATTCGAGATTAATGGATTTAATCACGACTTTTTGCAATGGAAAATCGTTGCTATTGGTGGGAAGTTTTGAAATCGCGTCGAGGACGTCGAGGCCTTCGAGGACTTCGCCGAAGACGGTGAATTTGCCGTCGAGTTTCGGGAGGGGGGCGAGGCAGGCGTAGAACTGGCTGCCGTTCGAGTTTTTTGCGGGGTTGATGTCGTCGGGGAGCCGGGACATGGCGACGGCTGCTTTTGTGTGTGGGAGCTTGATTTCGGCGGGGACGGTGTAGCCTGGGCCGCCGGTGCCGCTGCGGGTGGACTGGCCGTGGCGGCTGGCGGGGTCGCCGGTCTGGACGAATGCGCCAGGGAAAACCCGGCTGAAGCGCATTCCGTTGTAGAATTTTTTGCGGACGAGTTCTTTGAAGTTTGCGGAGGTGAGCGGGGTGGATTCGTCGTAGAGCCCGATGACGACCCGTTGGAGGGCTTTTTCTTTTCCGACGCGGATTTGGAGGACGGCGACATCCGGTCCGAGTGGGGCGGCGGTGGCGGGGAGGACGGCTGCGAGCGCGACGGATGCAAGCAGGGAGAGGAAACTTTTCATCGGATTGGTTGTTCGGGTCATTTGCGTCCGCGGAACGGGTTCCATGCTCGGCCCGGCGTGGCGGTCGCCTGGTCGGAGGCCGGTTCATCGGGGCTCCTGGAGGGGGTGTGCGGGGCGTGTCCCTGTCCGGGGAAGCCATAAAATCTGGAAACGACCGAGAAGTCGGAATCGCCCCATCCGTGTTGGATGCCGGCCATGGCGGCGCCTGCGAATGCGGAGGCGGCCGGGAGCTCGATATCTTTTTCGGCGGCGAGGCCGAGGGCGAGCTGGATGTCCTTGAACATGTGTTTGAGGGAGAAGCTGGGTTCGAAGTCTCCCGAGAGCATTGCGGAGATTTTGGCGTCGGCAAGGGGCGAGCGGGAGACGTTCCAGTCGAGCGCGAGGCCGAGCTTGCGGAGCTCGATGCCATTTTTGTCGAGGAGGGCGTGGGCTTCGGCGAGCGCCTCGACGGCGGTGGCGGAGAGGAGGTTGGTTGCAATTTTGACAATTGTGGCCTGGCCGACATCGCCGATTTCGAGAATTGCCTTGGATGAGGCGGCGAGGAGCGGGCGCACGGCGGCGAGGGCGGCGGGATCGCCGCCGATGTAGTAAACGAGCTCGCCGCGCGCGGCGGCATCGCGGCTACCGGTGAACGGGGCGTCAAGGAACTTTGCGTGGCGAGCGGTCACGAGATCGGCCGCCTCGCGGGTCTCGTGAGGCGAGACGGTGGCGTGGTTCATGATGATGTGCTCGGCGGTGAGCTCGGACGCGAGGGCATTGACGACCGAGAGGAGGGCGGGCCCGTCGGAGACGAAGATCTGGATGTGTTTTGCGACCTCGGCGACTTCGGCGGGCGAGCTCAGGAAGTTCGGTTCCGGGCGCGGCGAGCGGTTGTGTAGCCAGACCTGGTATCCGTTCTCCCGGAGAGCGGATACCACGCGGCTACCGATGATGCCAAGCCCGATGACCCCGACCGAAGGTTTGCTCTGGCGACCCATGCGCCGATTCAGTTGCCGGCAGCGGGGAGCGAGGATTCGATTTTCGCGGAGTCCTTGAGGTTTTTGAGAACTCCCTGCATGGCCTCGCGCTGCTTCATGCTTTTGAGGTAGCCGATGATCTGCTCCTTGACTTCCTCGAAGGGAACCGTGCCGGCTGGCTTCTTTTCGGTGACCTTGATGACGTGCCATCCGAACGGGGTGCGGACCGGTGCGCCGACCTCGCCGGTCTTCTGGTTGAAGGCTGCGGTGGAGAATTCGGGGACCATTTTATCCTTCGAGAAAAACCCGAGGTCGCCGCCGGACTGCTTGGCCCCTGGCTCTTCGGAGAGCTCCTTGGCAAGCTTTGTGAAATCTTCTTCCTTTGCGCGGGCGGCGGCTTTTTTGGCGGCTTCTTCTTTTTGTTTCGCGACCTCCTCGGAATCGTCCTTGTTGACCATGAAGAGGATGTGGCTGGCCTTGACCTGCTCGGGATTTTTGAACTCTTCGGTGTTCGACTCGTAGAATTTCTTGGCGTCATCCTCGGCAGCCGGGGTTTCCTTCACCTGGCTTTGCATCCAGCGCTGCTGCTGGAGCATTGTGCTGAGGGAGGCGATGAGTTTTTCCGGCGTTTGTCCGGCTTCTTTGAGCTGGGCTTGGAATGTTTCCTCCGAGGGGAATTGTTTTTTGAGCTTGTCAATTTCTGCGGCGACATCTTCGTCTGAGACGGTGATTCCGGCGGCGGCCTTTGCGACGAGTTTGTCCATGATGAGTTCGTCGAGGATCTGGCGGTAGCCGTTGAGTTTTTGTTCTGCGGTGAGGTCGTCGGCCTTGACTCCGGAGGCTTCGACGGCGGCCTTGAACGCCTCGTCGAGCTGGGCCTTGGCGATCGGTTCGCCGTTGACTGTGGCGACGGGATCTTTGATTTCGAGAGTGGTCTTGGACGAGGCGGTCTGTTCAACCGGGGCGGTGACAGCGGAGTCAGCGACCGGGGACATGGAGGCTTCTGGTGCGGGGGCAACCGATGCGGCGGGTGCGGCAGTAGGAGTTGTTGCCGGGGCGACGGAGGGAGCGGGTGGGGGAGCGACTTCCGTCGGTGCGGGCGCGGGCTTGCACGACGGGAAGACGGAGGCGGCGAGGATGGCTGCGGGGACGAGCAGGAGGCGGTTCGATGTTGTCATTGGATAAATGGAATGAAAGTGAATTTGCAGAAACGTTCATCAAATGCGAGCCAAAAAACAAATGGGGTGAAAGATAAAGCAGGGCACTCAGGCTGCGAGCCCGGCGGCATGGGCACTGGCCCAGGCCCACTGGAAATTAAATCCGCCGAGCCAGCCGGTGACGTCCACCACTTCGCCCACAAAGAAGAGTCCGGGCTGAGAGCGCGCCTCCATGGTTTTGGAGGAGAGTGCTGCGGTATCGACCCCGCCGAGAGTGACCTCGGCCTTTGGGAAGCCCTCGGTGCCGACGAATGCGACCGGCCAGCGGTGCGCGAGATTTTCGAGGTTGTGGCGGTCGTGGTCCGACCACCGGTTGAGAGGTTTTTGTGGGGCGTAGAGCGAGCACCATGCGTCGGCGAACCGTCGCGGCCAGACTTCGGAGAGGAGGGCGGGGGCACTGGTGGCGGCGGGGCGGAACGGGATGGATTTTTCCGGCAGGAGGTCAAATGCCGGGAGGTCGCCGTCGCGGTAGAACGAGGAAATCTGAAGGACGGCAGGGCCGCTGAATCCGCGGTGGGTGATGAGGAGTGGACCGGAAAAATCTCCGCCGCGATTTTTCACGCGCACCGGGAGCGAGACCCCGCCGACTGGAGCGAACGTTTCGAGCAGGCTGCCGCGAAGAGTGAGTGGGACGAGGCCCGGGCGGGGAGGGATGATGCGGAGGCCGAACTGGCGTGCGATGCGGTGGCCGAGGTCAGATGCGCCGAGCTTGGGAAACGAGAGCCCGCCGGTCGCGACGACGAGCGAGTTGCACGAGTGCTCGCCGAAATCGGTCCGCACGCGGAACCCCGGGCACACGTCCGTGATCCGGCATCCGCACTCGATCCGCACGCCCGCCGCCGCGCACTCGTCGAGGAGCATGCCGACGATATCGCGCGAGGAGCGGTCGCAAAACTGCTGGCCGTCCTTTTTTTCGTGAAACGGGATCCGGTGGCGCTCGACGAGGGCGAGAAAATCCTGCGGCGAGAACCGGGCGAGCGCGGACCGGCAGAATGCGGGGGTTTCGGAAAGGTAGTGATCCGGGCCTGCGAGGGTGTTGGTGAAGTTGCAGCGTCCGCCTCCCGAGATGAGGATTTTTTGTCCGACCTGTGGGTTATGTTCGAGGACGAGCACGCGGCGTCCGCGGCGGGCGGCGGTTGCGGCGCAGAACAGTCCGGACGCGCCACCGCCGAGGACGATGACGTCGTAATGATTCACGGGGAGTTCGGATGTGGGCGGAAAAAAAGCCCGGCCTCCGTGAGGAGGACCGGGCTTTCTTTCTGCGGGAGGGAAATCAGGGTTGCTTGGCGCTCTCGTCGCGATCTTTCATCGCGGCGCGGCGGCTGAGTTTGACGCGTCCCTTGTCGTCAACTCCGATGCACTTCACCCAGACCGAGTCGCCATTTTTCACGACGTCCTCGACGCGGTTGACTCGGAAGTCGGCGAGTTCGGAGATGTGGACGAGCCCGTCCTTGCCGGGAAGGACCTCGACGAATGCGCCGAACTCTTTGATCGAGACGACCGTGCCCTGGTAGATTTCGCCGATGGTGATTTCCTTGGTCATGCCAAGGATGATTTCCTTTGCGCGTTTGAGGCTGTCGCCGTTGCTCGAGTAGATGTGGACCGATCCGTCGTCCTCGATGTTGATCTCGGCGCCGGTCTCGGCGACGATCCCCTTGATGGTCTTGCCGCCGGGCCCGATGATGAGGCCGATTTTTTCCGGGTTGATGCGGATCGTTTCGATGCGCGGGGCATACGGGCTCATTTCGGTGCGCGGGCCGGCGAGGATCCCGTGCATGACGCCGAGGATTTTCGCACGGGCGGCGGTGGCTTCGGCGACCGCCTCGCGCATGATCTCGTGCGAGACGCCGGCGAGTTTGAGGTCGAGCTGGAAGCCGGTGACCCCGACCTCGGTGCCACAGAGTTTGAAGTCCATGTCTCCGAAGTGGTCTTCGCTGCCGATGATGTCGGTGAGCGTGTTGTAGCGCTTGAGGTTGTTGCCCTCGTATTCGGTGACGAGGCCGACCGAGATGCCGGCGACCGGGCGCTTGAGCGGGACGCCTGCATCCATGAGCGAGAGCACGCCGGCGCAGACCGTGGCCATCGAGGTCGAGCCATTCGACTCCATGACCTCGCTCGAGACGCGGATCGCATACGGGAAGTCATGGCCGTCGGGAATCACCGGGGCGATCGAGCGTTCGGCCAGCGCGCCGTGTCCGATCTCGCGGCGGTTCTGTCCGCCGAACCGACCGGTTTCTCCGACGCTGAACGGCGGGAAGTTGTAGTGAAGGATGAACGATTTGGTATCCACACCGCCGCCGTAGGCATCGATATTTTGCGCCTCGTCCGCCGGGGCGAGCGTCGTGATGCCGAGCGCCTGGGTCTCGCCGCGCGCGAAGAGAGCCGAGCCGTGGCTGCGGGGGAGAAGCCCGACCTCGCCCGAGAGCGGGCGGATGTCGTGGAGCCCGCGTCCGTCGCAGCGCTGGCCCTTGTCGAGGATGCTGATGCGGAAGGCCTTTTTTTGGAGGTAGTCGAACGCCTGGGAGATCTCAAATTTCGAGGCGGCCGGGAATTTTTCGACCACTGCGACCTCGACCTCCTTGCGGAGCGCGTCCACCGCCTTCGAGCGGGCTACCTTGCCCGACGTGTAGATGGCGGATTCGATCCGGTCGCCGGCGACCTGGTAGGCGATCTCGAGGATCGAGTCATCCACTTGGAAGAGCGGGACCGTGCGCTTCGGCTTGCCGACTTTTTCGGCGAGCTCGCGCTGGGCTGCGACGAGGACGCGCACGTTGTCGCGTGCGAAGTCGAGAGCCGCGTTGAACTGGTCCTCCGGGAGCTCCTCGGCCGCGCCTTCGATCATGATGACATTTTCGCCATCGCCGACGTAGATCAGGTCGAGGTCGCTGTTCGCGCGCTCGTCGTGGGTCGGGTTCGCGATGAACGCGCCGTTGACCCGGCCGACCCGGACCGCGCCGACCGGGCCGGCGAACGGGATGTCCGAGACGCAGAGCGCGGCGGAGGCGCCGTTGATCGAGAGGATGTCGGGATCATTCTGTCCATCAGCACTGAGCAGGAGAGTGATGATCTGAGTGTCGTAGAGGTAGCCCTTCGGGAAGAGCGGGCGGAGCGGACGGTCGGTCATCCGGCAGACGAGGATTTCCTTTTCGGAGGGACGGCCCTCGCGCTTGAAGTAGCCGCCGGGGAATTTGCCGACCGCAGCGGCCTTTTCCTTGTATTCGACGGTGAGAGGGAACCAGTCCTGCCCCTCCTTGATGCTGGTCGCCGAGACGGCGGTGACGATGACGATCGTGTCGCCGCAGCGGAGCGTGACCGCGCCGTCGGCCAGCTTCGCAAGCTTGCCGGATTCGATGGTGATGTTGGTGTGCCCGATTTGGGCGTTGACGGAATGTGACATAATAATAACGGGTTGCGCCGCCGGATCCCGGAGGCAGGGAGAAAAAAGCCCCGGTAACGGGGCTTTTCTTGGTTGGAATTTGCGCTACTTGCGCAGTTGAAGTTTCTCGAGCACCGCCTGGTAGCGGACGGATGCCGTGCGCTTGAGGTAATCGAGGAGCCGCCGCCGTGTGGCGACGAGTTTGAGAAGCCCGCGCCGGGACGAATGGTCCTTCGCGTTGACTTTGAGATGCCCGGTGAGCTCGATGATGCGTTTCGTGAGAAGCGCGATCTGAACGTCCGCGCTGCCCGTGTCTTTTTCGTGGAGCCGAAGGGTGTCCACCTCTGCTGATGCTGCCTTTGCCATTTGTAGTTCTTTTTTTATTGTGAAGAGGGGAGACGGTTTCATGCCGGCGGCGGGTTGGCAAGTTCAAAGTCGGAAATTTGAAATCATCCGGTCGGCCGGGAAATTGCAAATTGCCGCCGCTTGCTCCGCGCGGGATTTTCCGACATCGTTTGCCGATGAAAAGGGGAATTTGTTATTTGGTGGGGGCGGGTCCGGGCGACCCGCTGCTGATGACGCTCAAGGGGCGGGAGTGCATCGGGCGGGCGGACGTCGTCGTGTATGATTACCTGAGCAACCCGGAGTTCCTTGCGTGGGCGCCGTCCGGGGCCGAGGTCGTCTATGCGGGAAAAAAGGCGGGCGACCATGCGATGCGGCAGTCGGAGATCAACGCGCTGCTGGTCGCGAGAACGCGCGCGGGAAAGTCGGTTGTGCGGCTCAAGGGCGGGGATCCGTTCCTGTTCGGGCGGGGAGGCGAGGAGGCCGAGGCGCTGGCGGAGGCGGGGTGCGCGTTTGAGGTCGTGCCGGGTGTCAGCTCCGCGCTCGCCGGGCCCGCGTATGCGGGAATTCCCCTCACCCACCGCGCGCACAACACGGCGGTGACGATCTTCACCGGCCATGAAGATCCGACAAAAGAGGGTTCGTCGCTGGATTTGGAGGCGATCGCAAAAACTCCGGGGACGAAGGTGATGTTGATGGGGATCGAGCGGCTCGGCCCGATTACCGCCGGGCTGCTGGCCGGGGGGATGGATGGGAGCACGCCGGTCGCGCTTGTCCGGCGGGCGACGACTCCGCGGCAGGAGACGCTTGTCGGGACGCTTGCCGACATTGCCGGGCGGGCGGCGGCGGCGGAATTCAAGGCGCCGGCTGTGGCGGTCTTCGGCGGGGTTGTCGGGTTGCGCGGGGAGCTCGGGTGGTTCGAGAGGCTTCCGCTTTTTGGAAAGACCGTCGCGATCACGCGCACCCGCGCGCAGGCCGGCGGGCTGGTCGCGGAGCTGCGCGCGCTCGGTGCCGACGCATTCGGGATGCCGATGATCCGGATCGAGCCGGCTCCGAACAAGCGCGAGTTCTACGAAACGGTCGCCTACAGCCACGGCTACGACTGGATCATTTTTACGAGTCCGAACGGGGTGGATGCATTCTTCGGGGCGTTCTTCGAGATCTACAAGGACGCGCGCGATCTCGGGGCGGCCAGGATTGCGGCGATCGGCCCGGCGACGGCGTCAGCGGTCCGCGCCTACCGGCTCCAGGTGGACGTGCAACCGGAGAAATTCGTCGCCGAGGAGATCATCAAGGCACTCGAAAAAGAGACCTGCGTCGAGAACCTGAAAATCCTTTTGCCGAGGGCCGAGGGGGCGCGCGAGGTGCTTGCCGACGAGCTCACCCGGCGCGGCGCGATCGTTGACGACATCCCGGCCTACCGGACCGTGCCCGCCGACGCCGAAGATCCGGGCATCCGCCGGTTCCGCGACGAGGGTGCCGACATCGTGACGTTCACCAGCTCGTCCACTGCGGAAAATTTCCATGCCCTGAACTTTCCGGTCCGGCCGGGGATCGTCCATGCGAGCATCGGCCCGGTGACATCAAAAACGATGAAGTCGCTCGGCATGGCGGTGGATGTTGAGGCGAGGGTCCACGACATTCCGGGGCTGGTGAAAGCGATTGTCTCGAGCTGCGGGAATTAGCGGGCGGGGTCGCCGGGGCGGCTGGTGGCCTTTTCCGACATCCTGACCTCGTCCGGAAAAACCGATGGGGTTGGGAAAATGGATGACCTCGCTTGCGATGGAATCGGCGTCCACACGGACGGGACGTCCATTCCCCTTTGGCCTGAGTCGGCTCACTTCCTTCGATGTCAGAATGTTTGTGGTTACTCTTGGCGTTCGTCCGCGCGCTCCTCGAACCGTGTGTAGTCCTCGAGGAACGTGAGGAGGACATCGCCCGTCGGGCCGTTGCGCTGCTTGGCGATGATGAGGGTGGCCTTCCCCTCGGCCTCCTTGCGGGCCTCCTCGTCCTCCGCGTAATATTTCTCGCGGACGAGCAGGGCGACGACATCGGCGTCCTGCTCGATGCTGCCGGACTCGCGGAGGTCGCTGAGCCGGGGGCGGCCCTTGGAATCGCCTGACGAGCGCTGCTCGGGATTCCGGTTGAGCTGTGCGAGGACGATCACCGGGATTTTGAGCTCCTTGGCGAGAGCCTTGACCCCGTTGGAAATTTCGGCGATTTCGATCTGGCGGTTGTCCTGGGCGCGGCGGGAGGTCGAGCGGAGGAGCTGGAGGTAGTCGATGACGACGAGCTCGATCCCCTCGCGGTTGTGGAGGCGGCGGGCTTTCGCGCGCAGCTCGAGGATGCTGAGCCCCGGGGTGTCGTCCACAAACATTTTTGCGTTCGAGAGGATCCTTGCCGCCGCGCCGATCTGGCCCATTTCCGGCTTGCCGAGGAACCCGTCGCGGAGCCGGGCCGAGTTCACGCGGGCGCGCGAGCACAGGAGCCGCTGCACGAGCTGCGGCGAGCTCATCTCCAGGCTGAACACCGCGACCGGCTTGTTGGCGTCGAGCGCCACATGCTCGGCGATGTTCATCGCGAGCGCGGTCTTGCCCATCGACGGGCGCGCGGCGATGACGAACATCTCGCCCGCGTGCAGCCCGCTCGTCATCCGGTCGAGATTTCTGAACCCGGTCGGCAGCCCGGTGATCCCGCCCTTGTCCCTGACGAGCTTTTCGATGCCGGTGATCGCGTCGTTGACCATCTCCTTCATCGTCGGCAGCGACGTGCTGACCCGTTCCTCGCCGATTTTGAGGATGTTTTCCTCGACCGCGTCGAGCAGCATTTTGACATCCCCCTGCTCCTCGTAGGACCGCGCCGCATACTCGGTGCAGACGGTGATCACCTTTCGCAGCAGGTGCTTCTCGACAAGGATCTCGCGGTAGTAGTCGGCGTTTGCGGCGGTCGGGACAAACGTCAGCAGATCGGTGACGATCGAGGCTCCGCCGACCGTGTCGAGCAGCTTCCGGTCGTCAAGAATCTGGGTGACCGAGATCAGGTCGATCGGGCGCCCGGAATTCCGCATCTCGACCAGGATCTCAAAGATCTTCTGGTGTGCGGGAAGGTGGAAATGCCCGGAGTCGATCTGGGCGATCGTGTCGTCGAGGACGGTGCTCGAGAGGAGGATCGACCCGAGGAGGCCCTTTTCGGCATCGATGCTCTGCGGGAGCGCGCGGTGAACATCCGGCAGATAACTTGCCGGTTTTTGTGAATAACCGCCCTTTTTTCCCCGGCCCTTGGACTGGCTGTTCCCGTTGGCTGCGGCGGGATTTTCGTCGGCGCGGGCGGGCGGGCCCGGAGGCATCAGGCCTTGGTGGTCACGCGGCGGCGCGGCTTTCTTTCAAACCCGTCGTCATCCGCCTCTGCGGCTGTTTCGACGGGTTTTTCAACGACCGGCACGACGACCTTCATGTGGAAGGTGGCGGTGACATCCGGGTGGAGCTTCACGGCGACCTCGTGGTCGCCGGTTTCCTTGATCGGCTTGTCGAGGACGACCGCGTGTTTCGGGAGGTCATCGAGCTTGAGGTCGGCGACGATCCGGTCGTGGATGTCCTTTGCGGTGACCGAGCCGAACGCCTTGCCTGCCGCCCCGGACTCGAGGGTGAACGAGACCCGCAGCTTGTTGATTTTGCTCGCGCATTCCTCGGCGGCGGTGACCTCGCGGCCCTCGCGCTCGGCGCGCTTCGCCTTGAGGTGGTTGATCTGGCGCAGAGAGCCCTTCGTCACCTCGAGAGCCTTTCCGTGGGGCAGAAGAAAATTGCGCGCGTATCCGCGGCGGACTTTGACAATATCGGCTTCCGCGCCCAGCGACGGGATATTGGCGGTGAGAATAACTTCGGTGTGTGCCATATGCGATTTCTTTAAAAATATCGGGGGGAGTGAGAAAATAGCAATCCCGTCGCGGGTGTCAATCTCGTGCAAAAAGAATTTCTCTGTGGATCAGGCGGATTTGGCGAGCCACGAGCAATACGTTTTGACGAGGGCGTCGGAGATTTTGATGAGGCGGAGCTGGGTCTGCTTGATGAGAAATGCCTCCATCGCTCTGCACGAGCGGGCGGGCGGTGGGAAGCCAAAAAAAATCTAGGCGGCGGCTGGCTTCGGCAGCCTCGTGTTGTGCGGGTGGGGGACCCCGCCGAACTTCGGATAGACAAACCGCGCGGCGAGGGAATTCGCCCGGGTGATCCCGCGTGCGAGCTTGACGTTGTTTTTTTGCAGGTGGTCGAGAGACGCGGCAAGGAGGGCGCTTGCCAGTCCGCGGTTCTGGTATTCTTGTAGGACGCACGGTCCGCTGAGCAGGTGGTTTGGAGCGTCGGGCGCGACGTCGAGAATGGACACCCCGACGACGTGTTGTCCGTGGACGATGACCATGCAGTGCGGATCGTCCGACGCGAAGATCGCCTCGGTCGTTCGGGCCAGCCGCGCTGCGACCGAGCGGCTCATCCCGCCCCATGCGGAGTCAACCGAGAGCGCGCTCTTGAGGGTCTTGGCGACCGCCTCGTGCTCGGTCTTCCGCGCGGCGCGGATCACCAGCGGTGCCGCCAGCGAGGAGAATTCGGGCAAATCGGATATTTGCCACTCGAAACACAGCCACTGAATCATGAAAGAAAAATTGCGGAGGACGAGACGTGCCGAGAGGTCACGACGCGCCCTGGTCGTCGCGGCTGACCCACCAGACGCACCCGAGGAGCACCGCAGAAAGGACGGTAAACAATGGAAATGTAAGCATAGGCAGCGGCGGGGGATTTACAGCTTCACGCGAAAGAGTCAATAATAATCCGAAGAATCTTCCGGCCGTCAGGGAAGCTGGATATCAAAAAAATCCCTGAACACCTGTCGATAAACGTCGCGCTTGATTGGCGGCACCCAATCAATAAGGAAGGCGTCCGGTCGGATCCACCGGAACGCGCTGAATTCTTTTTTATCCACGACGATCTGGGAATCCCCGACGCACTCGGCGAGGAAGTAGCGCTGCTCCTGTCCGTCGCAGCCTTCCTTGCGGAACCCCCGGCGGAAGACGTAGCGGTAGGGCCCGCGCTCGGCGACGATCCGGTAGGCGGACGGGCGGAGCGAGATCTCCTCCTCGACCTCGCGACGGAGTGCCTCGAGGTCGGTTTCTGTCGCCAGTGCTCCGCCCTGCGGGAACTGCCAGGAATTCCTGTATCCGCTGCGCTCGCAGAGGAGGATGTCGCCGTCGGCGCGCGTGAGGATGAAGGCGACGTTGCGGCGGAATTTCATGCGGGGTCGTGGGTTTGGACGGCTGGCTGCTGCTGGGTGAGGCAATGGAATGCGCCCAGCCCCCAGATGAGTTCGCGGCAGTCAATGGGGACGACCCGGCGGGAGGGGAACGCCTCGCGGAGGACGGACTTCGCCCAGGCGTCGTTGCTCTCGCCGAAGACCGGGAGCAGGACGACCTCGTTGGCGATGTAGAAATTTGCGTAGCTGGCCGGCAGGCGGATTCCCTCGCGCACGATGCGTGCGGGCATTGGCAGGGGGAGGACGTGGAGCGGTTCGCCGTCGGGAAGGCGCATCTCGTGCAGGCGGGCGAGGTTCGCGCGCAGGGGCTCGAAGTTTGGGTCATTCTCGTCATCCTCGGTCGCGGCCAGCACGACCGAGCGCGAGACGAACCGGGCGATGTCGTCCACATGCCCGTCGGTATCGTCGCCCTCGATCCCGTCGCCGAGCCAGAGAACGTGGCCGACCCCGAGCGTGTCGTGCAGCTTTTTTTCGATTTGGGAGCGGTTGAGCTTTGGGTTGCGGTTTGGGTTGAGGAGGCAGCTTTCGGTGGTGAGCACGGTGCCCGCGCCGTTGACATCGACCGAGCCACCCTCAAGCACAAACCCGCCCTGATCGAAGACCGGGAGGCCGAGCCGCGCGGCGACCAGCGCGGGCACGTCGTCGTCGTCCTCAAACGGCGAGAGCTTCCAGCCCCACGCGTTGAATCCGAAGTCGAGCGCGGCGAGCCGGGGGGCATGGTGCTTCCGGCGCACGAAGATCGGGCCGTGGTCGCGGCACCACGGCTCGTTGGTCGGGATGTGAAAATACTCGACGCGGTCGGGTGGCGCGCCCGCGAGCAGGTTTCGGACGGACTTTTCCTGCTCGCCGTCGCGAACGTTGATCCGGACGATTTCGGATTCCGCGAGTGCGCGGGCCATCGCGACGAACGTCGGGACGACGCGGTCTTGCGAGCCAGGGAAGCTGTTGCAACCGGGCTGCGGCCAGGAGATCCATGTGGCTTCGTGCGGTTCCCACTCGGCGGGCATCGCGTATCCTTGAGCGGTTGGGGTCGTGCTCATCTTGTTGCAAGCATCCCTGCGGAGGTGGGGTCAAAACAAGCGGAAACTTTGAATTTTTGCGGCCGCGATTTTTGAGAATTTGCTATCAGAGCCCGGCGCGCTCTGATAGCCTGAACCGCATGGGAAACCACATCTACAAAAAAATCGAGCTTATTGGAGCTTCGCCAAACAGCAGCGACGAAGCTGTGCAGAACGCGATTGCGAAGGCGTCGCAGTCGCTGAGAAACCTCCGGTGGTTTGAGGTTGTCGAGACCCGCGGCCAGATCGAGGAGGGGCGGGTCGCCCACTGGCAGGTCACAATCAAGGTCGGCTTCACGCTCGAGGCCTGATCGTATGGTTGCCGGCACGGTTGTTTCGCAGGCGCCCGGGCGCAAGTGGCTGATTTTCGGCGGCATCGTCTCGGTGCTGGTGGGGGGTTTCGCGATCGCCTCCCCGGTGGTATTTTCGTTCATCCTCACGCAGCTCATCGGTGCGTTCTGCCTAGTCAGCGGGCTGATCTCGCTTTTTCAGGCGGTCTTCGGAGCGGAGCGTCCGCACCGGTTTCTGTCGGGATTTTCTGCGGTGATCCGGATAGCGGCCGGATCGGCGCTGTTTTTTTACACGGTGGCGGGCATGGCCGCGCTGACGCTGATCCTTGCGGTTGTTTTCCTGACCGAGGGGATTGTCTGCGCGATCACGGCGCTGCGCATGCGGTCGAATCCGGCCTGGGTCTGGCTGCTTCTGAACGGCCTGACCGCGCTGCTCCTCGGCTACGTGATCTACGCGAAGTGGCCGATCGACGCGTCTGGCGTCATCGGGGTGCTCTACGGCATCCAGTCGCTCTTCAGCGGGGTTGCCATGTTGATGATCGGGCTCAAGACCGCGAAGTCCTGAGCGCGTTGATGCGGGGATTTCCTGCGGCGGGCAGGCCCCCCGGTACCGGAGGTTTTCAAAACATCCTGTGGAACAGCTAAAAATCCGACGCGGGCCAGAGCTCTGGCACTTTGTGAACCGGTTTTTGACCGTGTTGATCGTTGTTGGCGGGCTGCTGCTGACGGTGCTGGCGTTCTACCCGCAGTGGGTCCACCGAAGTCGGCTTGCGGAGCGGCTCAAGGAGGACCAAGCGAAGCTGAGGGCCGAGCAACTCCTGCAAAAGAAGAGCGAGCGCGAGGTTCTTCTCCTGCAGAGCGACCCCGGCTACATCGAGGCGATCGCGCGCGACAAGCTCGGCATGATGAAGGACGGCGAGACGATCTTCCGGCTTGATGGCTCGCGCGCGCCGGCCGCCACGCCGGCCGCGACCTCGGTTCCGGCACCAAAAACCAAGCCGACGCCAAAAAAGAAATAGTGCCGGTGCCGGTGCGAGTGTGGTAATCATCGCCGACTTTTTCCGAAGTGAACGTATCCGACCTCCGCGAGATCCTACAGTATGTGCCCCGGTTCCGGGAGCGGACGTTTGTTGTCGCGGTGGACGGCGAGGTCGTCGGCTCGGAGAATTTTTCAAACGTGCTGCTCGACATTGCGGTCCTGCGTTCGCTGAGCATCCGGGTTGTGATTGTGCACGGGGCGAGCCACCAGATTCAGGCGCTGTCGGCCGAGCGCGGGCAGGCGGTGTCGAATTCCGACGGCATCGGGGTCACCGACGCCGCGACGCTGCGGCTGAGCATTGACGCGGCGATCCGGCTCACGAACGAGATCATGGAGGGGCTTTCTTCCGTGGACCTGCGGGCCGCCTACATCAACGCACTGATCGCGCATCCGGCCGGAATCCTCGGTGGGGTGGACCAGCAATACACCGGGCGGGTCGAGCGGGTGGACGTCAAGGCGCTCAAGCTGCTGCTCGATGAGGGGATCATTCCGGTCGTGCCGCCACTCGGATTTGACGGCGAGGGCCGGACCTACCGGGTGAACTCCGACAGCATCGCCGTCGAGGTCGCCGAGGAGCTCTCAGCCGCGAAAATTCTCTATTTGGTCCCGGGGTCCGGGTTTGCGGTTTCCGCCGACCTTCCCCGCCAGCTTTCGGTTTCGGACACGCAGGAGATTCTGAAAAAGCGGCGCGGCGAGTTTGCGCAGGGGATCGTATCGAAGCTCGAATACGGTGCGCGGGCGTGCGTGCAGGGGGTGCCGCGGGTGCACGTGCTCAACGGCGGGGTCAACGAGGCGCTCCTCACCGAGATTTTCAGCCACGAGGGGGTCGGGACGATGATCTACTCCAACGAATACCAGCAGGTCCGGCGGATCTTCAAAAAGGATGTGCGTGCGGTCATGTCGCTCATCCGGCAGTCGGTGCGCAACGAGGAGCTCGTCCGCAGGAACCGTGCGGAAATCATCGAGCGGCTCGAGGACTACTGGCTGCTCGAGATTGACCGGTCGCCGATCGCCTGCGTCGCGCTGCACCTCTACCCGGAGGAGTCGGCCGGGGAGCTCGCGTGCCTGCACGTCAGCAAGGCCCACGAGAACCAGGGTCACGGGAAAAAGCTGCTCGCGTTCGTCGAGAACCTCGCCCGCGAAAAGGGCGTGAAAAACCTCTTTGCGCTCTCGACCCAGGCCTACAGCTACCTCCAGCAGAAGGGCGGCTACCATTCGGCCGAACCGTCGTTCCTGCCGGCTGCGCGCCGCGCGAAATACGAGGCGAGCGGGCGGAACTCGATGGTCCTCCTCAAGCAGCTCCGCGCCTGACATGCACCCGGCGCAGAACTGGTTCAACCTCGGCGCGGACGGGCTGGTCATCCTCATCTACTTTTTCGGAATCGTCGGGATCGGGCTCTACGCGGCGCGGAAAAACACGAGCCTCAAGGACTTTGCGCTCGGCGGGCACTCGATCCCATGGTGGGCGGTCCTCGCCTCGATCATCGCCGCCGAGACCAGCGCTGTCACATTTTTAGGCGCTCCGGCCGAGGGGTTCAAGACCCGCAGCTATTCGTATGCGCAGCTCGCGATCGGCACGATCATCGCACGGGTCGTCATCGCCTGGCTGTTCATCGCGCCCTACTACAAATACAAGGTTGAGAGCATCTACCAGTTCCTGGAGATCCGGTTCGGCCAGCGCACAAAAAACATGGCGAGCGCGATATTTCTCGCCACCCGCGTGCTCGGGATCGGGGTCCGGCTCTACCTTGGCGGCGCGATCATCGTCGTTATCTATCGCTACCTTTTCCCCGGCTCGGAGATCACGCTCGCAACGTATTTCTGGGGGATCGTCTTCGTGACATTTGTGACGACCCTCTACACGGCGGCGGGCGGGATCAAGGCGGTCGTGTGGACCGACCTCATCCAGGCGTGCCTCATGATGGGGGCGATCCTGTTTGCGATCGTCGCGGTTTTCCGCGACATCCCCGGCGGGATGGACGCCGTGCATTCGCATCTCGCCGGGCAGAACCTCTCGATGTTCCAAAGCGGGTGGGATGCGGCGAAGCCGTTTGGCGAGGCGCTGCGCGGGATGCTGGAGACGGAATACACGCTGTTCGCCGCGATCATCGGGATCACATTTTTCACGATGGCCACGCACGGGACCGACCAGGACATGGTCCAGCGGATGCTGACCGCCGAGAACACCGCAAAGTCCCGGCTTTCGCTGATCCTGAGCGGGTTTGCGGACATCCCGATCGTCCTCGCGTTCCTGACCGTCGGCATCCTTCTCTGGGTCCGCTACCAGATCGCCCCCGACCCGTCGCTGCCCGCCGAGGACAACGAAATCTTCGCGCACTACATCGTCAACGAGATGCCGGTCGGGATCCGCGGCCTCATCATCGCCGGCGTCTTTGCGACGATGATGGGCTCGACCTCCGCCGCGCTCAACGCGCTCGCCACGTCGTTCATCAAAGATTTTTACCAGCCCTACATCCGGCCGTCGGCGACCGACCGGCAGGCGGTGAGCGCCGCGCGGTGGGCGACCTCGGTCTTCGGCGTGCTGATGGTCATCGTCGCGACCGGCACCGCCTACACCGTGCTGCACACGCACATCACGATCATTCCGCTCGCGCTCGGGATCCTCGGCTACAGCTACGGATCGCTCCTCGGGGTGTTTCTTCTCGGCGTCCTCACCCGCACGCGCGGGAGCGACCGGATGAACATCTTCGCGATGTTCGTCGGAATCCTCGCGGTCCTCGTGCTCTGCAAAATCCAAATCCCGCTCTGGGAGACCGCCGACGGTGCGGGGCAAATGGTCGCGCACAAATTTCGTTTCGGGGTTTTGCTGCCGTCGTGGTGGCCGACGATCGCGTGGCCATATTACGTCTTCATCGGGTGCTCGGTCACGTTCCTGCTCGGCATCCTATTCAGAACCCGCGCCCGCGATGTCAAGCCGGCGTGACGGCCCGGAGAGCGGCTCTCCGATGACGACCCTGCGCGCACGGCTCCTCTACCCGGTGGCGTCGCCGGTTGTTGAGGACGGCATGGTGTGCGTCGAGGACGGCACGATCCGCTCGTGGGGTCGGTGGGACGGACGCCCGGCCGAGGACTTGGGAGACGTCATCCTCATGCCGGGGCTGATCAACGCGCACTGCCACCTCGACTACTCGGTGATGCGCGGGGCGATCCTGCCCTGCGCGAGCTTTACCCGGTGGATCCGCCGGATCAACGATCTGAAGCGCACGCTCGACGACGACGACTGGCTTCCCTCGGTCGCTGCCGGCTTCCGCGAGCTGATCGCCAGCGGGACGACCTCGGTCTTCAACATCGAGGCATTTCCCGATCTGATGCCCCAGATGCCGCCGCCTCCAATTCGGACATGGTGGTTCATCGAGATGATTGATCTCCGGCATCCGGTCGAGCCGGAAGATGTCGCCGCCCGCGCCCGGACGTTTTTTTCCGAGCGGCCGGGATGGATCGGCGGGATCGGGCTCTCGCCGCACGCTCCCTACACCGCGTCGCCCGATCTTTGCGCCCAGTCTGCGCGCTGCTGCGAAGCGCAGGCACTTCCACTGACGACCCACCTCGCCGAATCGGACGAGGAATCCGAAATGTTCCTCGACGCCGGCGGCCCGCTCCACGATTTTTTCGCAGGGATCGGGCGCGACATGTCGGACACCGGCGGCATCTCGCCCGTCGCGCGGATGCTCCGCGACGGCGGGCTGCCCGACGGCGCGCTGCTCGCCCACATGAACCGGATCGAGGACTCCGACTGGCCGCTCCTCCGAGGAAGAAAATTTTCTGTCATCCACTGCCCGCTCTGCCACGAATATTTCGGGCGTCCCCCGTTCCCGCTCGACCGCTTTCTTGCCGAGGGGATCAACGTCTGCCTTGGCACCGACAGCCTCGCCAGCAACCGCGAGCTCAACCTCTTCGCAGAAATCCGCCGCCTCCTCGAGACCCACCCGCATGTCGCGCCGATGTCGGCGATCCGGTTCGTGACGACAAATCCCGCCCGCGCGATCGGTTGGGCCGGTCGCCTCGGCGAGGTCTCGGCAGGCGCCGCCGCCGACCTGATCGCGATCCCGTATTCCGGCCCCGCCAAAGCCGCCGCCGAAGCGGTTGTGAGGCATTCCGGGCCGGTTGCATGGACGATGCTCGCCGGCAGAAAGACATGATTTTCGCAGGCTCCGGGCAGGCTGTGAATAGCTTTTGTGCCGTCCCGTTTCCCTGGTGGATGCCACTGCGGGTTTTCCGCCAACTGAAACCGGACCTGGGGCAGGGTCTTCAAAGCCTCTCGTAGCCGGAGGCGTCGGTGAAAATCGGAATGTCCACAAACTCCTCGACCTCGGCTTCGAGTTCAACCTTCCCGTGTCAAGGCTCGGCCGCGAGCCCAAATCCGCGCGTAATTTTCTTACGCGAGGCGAAAAACCACGCGTAACGGGC